>NZ_JABWQW010000038.1:0-45167 GCF_014268645.1 Pseudomonas sp. SWRI154 | reverse complement strand
GCCGGATCCAGCGCAATCTCGATCGTTGTGCTCGGCAGTTGCGGGTCGAGCGTGCCGGCGATCTCGTCCAGCGGGATCGGCGCCGCCAGGGGATTGGCCCGGCCCACGACCCTTGGGGAGAATATTTTGGAGAACAGGTCAGCACTGCCATCCGCCTTGATCAGCCGGTAGGAAAAAGCCGCATGGGGACCACCGGCCAGTTGCCGGACCTCGGCGCTGGGGCGTTTGAATGACATGAAGCCTTCGGCGTTGACGACCGGTTCCGGCGTATAGACCACCTCGACTTTTTCACCCTCCGCCGTTGTGCCCATTAAACGCATCTCGACCTGATCGCCTACAAGGATGTCGGGCCCTCTAGTGTCTAACTGGAAGGTCAGGTCCGCCTCACCGAGCTTGTCCATGTCCAACACCAGGTTGATCGCCTCCGCGATCAACGGTGCCCCGAGACGCGAGTTGCCGGTGTCGATAATCACCCGCACTTCGGCACTCCAGTCGTCGGACTTGTTGTCCACCCGGTCATACACTTCAAAGACCACCGCCAGGCCATTGCTATCAGTATCCCCGGCCCTGAGGATGGTGGCTTCGTCAACGGTGATGACCAGGGGCGCAGATTGTGGCGGCAGGTGCTGCGCTTCTACCGTCTTCCAAATGAGTTCACCACCCCAGGACAGCTTGATCCGGTCTCCCTCGGCCATGATTGGGTACGGCTCGATGGTCACCGGGACGCCTGCGGCAGCGGCGTCTTTATCCACCGCGCCGGGTGGCAGGAACTCGACAGGAATCGTCAGTTTCAGTTCGGAGTGACCGGGCGTATCGCCATTCTGGTCCCGGCCACCGGGTGGGGCAAATTCGATCTTGATGTGGAGATCCGTCTCCACCGAAGGCTCGTAAGTGGAGGCATCGAGTTTTTTCACCTCGTAGCTCAGGGCAACGTCTCCATCGATCAGCATGTCTGCCAGGATATGCTGTATGACCGGCTGGCCTACTTCGGTTTGTTCAGTGATAGAGCCCGGCACAACCGGTTGAGAACCTAGCTTGATCCTATAGGCATCGCCCCGGCCCATGTTTGGCCAAGGCGGTAGAATCACCCGCAGCCCGTCGTGGGGAAAAACTTCGCGGGCGGCGGCAATGTTGATGCCGACGCTGTTTTCAGGAGCCGGCGGATACGCCGGGCCGCCCTCGGGGACCTCCAGTTTTGGAAGTATGCGGGGGGTGTTGTCGGCAGTGTCCATGGCAAGGTCCCAGTCGGATGAGGTCTGGGGTTATTCAATGCCTGAAATCGAGGTGTGGCTACTGTCAGAGTTGACAGTAGGCAAGTCTTCGAGCAGCGATCAAATTAGGGTTTCCTCAAACATCAACTGGACATTTCTCATGACCCGGTTCATGCCTTGGCTACTGCCTCCCCTGGCCCCTTATCAAGCCCCCCTGGTACTTAAAGGTCTGTTCATCCCCGGTTGGACCAGTCCGGTAAACGATGCCGACTACGGGATCAATCGCGATATTGTTTTCAACCCTGCGGTCCCCCCCCAGACCGAAGACCCGCCCAAGGATGCACTTTGTGTGATCGACCCTTGGGGCGACCAAGCAGCAGGTGACCGTGCCGAGGTCTACCTGAATGATGAAAAAATCGCCGAGGAGACTGTTGGGGAGGGTGAGGTCAACGAACGCATGTTTCTGTGGTTGCCTCATGAAAAAATCGCCGCCCGCTGGGGCGAGAATTTCCATTTCAAAATGACCCCCGTAGGCGAAGCTGTGCCCAGCGACGAATCCAAACCCCAGCGTCTGCGTGTCAAATTGGATCGACCCGGCGGCAAGGACAAAGAACCTAACAACCCAGGACACTCGGAACTGAAGGCTCCGAAGCCCCCTCAGGATGTGATCGATAATGGCGTCGACGCCGGCTCAGCAAAGGACGGCTTCGATCTAGAAATCATGCATTATCCGGGTCGAGCGGCCCACGACACCATTCAGTTGGCCTGGGGCAGCGCCTTTGTATACCGCGAGGTGACTCCTGATGAAGCCAACACCACCGACTCGATTTTCATAAGAATCGACCAACGAACGATTCTGGCCGGCGGGGACAGTGACAGGCTGCTGGTGCACTACATGGTGTTCGATCTGGTCTGGAACTACGCGGAAAAATATTCCTTGCGCACTTATGTGCAAGTAAACGCCGGGGCCGCCCGACTACCTGAGCCCATCATCAAGGAAGCTTCCGGCGGCACTATCGATTTGCCGACGCTGGGCAAACAGCCGGTAACGATTCAGATTTGGGCGAGCGCACCTGATTTTGCCTTGAACGACACGTTGAATATGGTCTGGATCGGTACTCCAGTGATCGGCCTGCCCTTCGAAAACCGTCAATCCAAAGTTATCGACAACCTGCCCTACATCTATGAATTCGAGATCCCCAACGCTGAAATCCGCGCCCTGTCAGGCGGTAAGGGCGATGCTTTCTATATACTGGAAAAAGCCAACGGCGCCCCTCCCCTGTCGTCCAAACATGCCTTTGCAATCGTCGAGGGGCAGGTATCCTCTCTACCGGCGCCGACGCTGATAGAGCTGATTGGCGACACCCTCGAACCGGACCTGCCCTTCGCCACTGTGATCATCCATGCTTATCCGGGAATGAAGGGTGGCGACCATCTCAAACTGGTCTGGCTGGGTGAAAAGGCCAACAATGGTGGCCCGTATTTACATGAAGACGAGCATCCAGTCAGCGACAATCAAGTCGGCACGGACATTGTAATGTCCGTGCCCGGTGAACATATCGCGGTACTGAGGGGAGGCACCCTGAGACTGGGCTACTGGGTCTCCAATGATGACGCAGTGGTGTATGACGTCAGGGAGTCCGACTTCCTCGACGCGCAAGTCCAGGTCATCCGTGCCGACATTCCTGCGCCGCTGGTCATTGAAGCACCTGACAATAAACTGGACCCGGAAATTCATACCGGCAGCGTGACGCTACACGTTGGATACCTGGGCACCGCCAAGGACGATATTCTCACCTATTACTGGCAGGGCAATCCCGGAGATGGCAGTACCAGCGATTGGGTGCCGATATCCCATGTCAGCGCCGGCAAGCCACTGGACTTTACTATTCGGCGTAAATATATCGAACCGAATATCAATAGCATTGTCCGGATTCGTTATGTTGTCCTTGAAAAACTCACCGGACGGTATCGCTATTCGGGGTTGCTTGAGTTGGTCATCGGCGACCTGCTGGGGGAATCATCAACATTCCGGCCTCGGTGATCGGAGCCCATATCAACCGTACCGTGATGCTCGGTTATGAAGTGGCGCGCAAAGGCTTCTTTGTTTCCCTCTGAAAGCTTGATAACGATCTGGGAAGCAAGGGACGCATTTTATCTCCCATATCACCCCAGTGATGGGCCGCCTCAAACCAAAAAACCCTGCACGAAGGCAGGGTTCTTTTTGAGACCGTCCGGCGAAAAACGATTCTTACCAGCTATAACGCAGCCCCACATTCGCGCCGAACGGCATTTCGATATTCTTGCCATTGGCATAGTCGAAATCAGCATGCAGCTGCAGGCGCTCGTTGAGTTGCGCGGCTACACCGGCGCCCAGCTCACCGCGCGAACCCGACAAGTCGTTGTTGAATACATTGTTATTGACTTGCACCTCATTGTTCTTGGCAAACTCATGCGCCATCGCCAGCCGAACATAGGGCTGCAACACCGTACCGTCGTCCAGGGTAAAATTACGCCCACCGGTCATGCCGACTTTCCCGAGGAACGAGCGAGTACGGTCGCCTTCGGCCTGCATGCCATTGTCCAGGCCATAATCCTGACTCTGAATCACCACCGTCGAAAACTGAGTATAGGGTTCGATGAAGTAGTTGTTGTCCAGCTTGATATGCCGTCCGAACTCCACCGAACCGCCCAAGCCGGCGGTATTGTAAGAGCCCTTGGCACGGGTGCTGTCACTCATGGAGACTTTCGCCTCGTTATGAAAACGGTTGAGCTTGAGTACACCGTCGAAGTAGTAGCCTGTGTCCGCGTCCAGCCAAGTGGTGTAAGCCCCCAGATAGTAGCTTTTCACGGTGCCCGAGCTGCCACGGGACAAGTCTAGGTCTGAGTTGCTATGGCCCACCATGGCGCCAATCAGCCATTGTCCATCGCCCGTGGGCAGCGGTGCATCAGCGCCCAAGGAGAAGCCCTGCTGAGTTTGCTTGTAACCGGTACCGGAAGCCGCGTCCACGATGTGCTTGTTGCCATAGGTACGACCCCAAGCACCAGACTTGCCACCATTGAAGCGCAACTCGCCCATGCGGCTGCGCAGACTGGTCAGCTCACCCAGCCAGACGGTCGGAGCGGTGTTGAACAGGGCCATTACGGTTCGGGTACCGGGGCTCACCGTCGCGGTTTCAGGGTCCAGGAACCAGTCAGTCCCGCCTGAACCATTGCTTGCTGAGGCCAGCTTGTAGGAGTAAGTCCCGACATCCACCTGATTACCGGCCAAGCCAAAGGTAGCATCGCCTGCCGCCGTTTTGACCAGGGTCAGCTCCTGCGGTGACGTTGGATCGACACCCGACCCCGCCACCAGCAATGAATGATTGCCGCTGGCAACGCCAGTGATATTGAGCACATCGTGCTGGTTAGTGGCAAAATCCACGTTCATGGCGAAGGTACCGTTGCCAGCCAAGGTTCCCACATCCAGCTGATAAAAATTATTGCCCTGGCCCAGGGTGACCCTGCCGCCGTCCATCGCCAACGCGCCGACGCTGTTGCTGGCGGTCATTTCCCACTGGGAACCGCTGTTGATGGTCACGCCAGCGACATTGGTCAGGCTGCCTTTAAACAGCGAACCGTTGGCCAAGGCCAGGTTGCCGGTGCTGCCGGCTTCGACGTTGAAATCACCGGTCATTTGAGCGCCGTTAAAGCGCAGGTTGGCGGTGCTGTTGCCGGTGACGTCGACATTGCCGGTGAGGGTGCTGTTGACGACGTTGACATTGGCGGTGGAAGCTCCCTGGACTTCGAGGATATTGCCGTTGCCACCGGTCAGGGTCGAACCGTTGAGGATGTCGATGTTCGCCTCCAGTCCGTCGCCCACATTAATGGCTGCGCCTGAACGGCCCTCTACACGGGTACTGTCCAACACCAGGCGGTTGGTATCAGCCCCTTCCCCTTCGGCATCCTGGATCATGGTGATGCCTGCGGCACCGCCACTGATGGTGCTGCCGACCGCATTGACATTACCGCCGAGGTAGTTAATTCCCGTACTGGTGCTACCCGTGCCAGTGACTTCAGTGTTGATCAATTGAAGCGTACTGGCGCCAGTAATAATTACGCCCGCCGTTCCGCCAATAATGCTGCTGTTGGCCACGGTAACCGCTGAGCCCGTCGTCGTACCGAACTGCCGATTGACCGCCATCCCAGCGAGATTGCCAGTAATCCGCGCGCCTGATATTGCCCCCTGGCTATTGGTGAGGGTGATGCCCGGCGAGGCGGAAGAACTGCTACCACCGGTGAACGTGCCGCCCACCACATTGAGGGTCGAACCACTCTGAACGAACACTTCGTGGGTGTTTGCGCCGCTGGCATTTAGGACCCCACCATTCACTACCAAATAGGTGTCTGGGGCCGTTGAGCTGTCTATATTCTTGGTCTCATCGGCGCCGACGGTTGTCAATGCCGACACCGACGGGCTGAACAATACCGGGGTGAAAGCCAGTGCGCCGAGCACCCGCCGCGGAAATCGTAGTATAGGAATGATGGCGATAGTCACAGTCATTGCGAAACCTTCAAAAGTCGATAGGTGGCGGGCTCAAGTCCGAGACAGCGCAAATTAGGGCGCGGAGATTAAAGAGATTTGAAGACGCGGTATGTAGGAATTTTCCTGTAAAAGGCAAGAATATTCCCACTACAGATCCGACCATCCGCCATACATTGAGACTTCTACCGTCGGCCTCACAACCCATAAAAACTAAACACACGCTCCGATGGCTATTCCGAAGTGCAATTGAAACCCTCAAGGCGCACTGACAAGAGCAGAAAAATCACAATATCTGCTCTTGTCGCGCCTATATATAATTATTGATCAACTTTACCCTTTGCTCTACTGTTCGCAACCACGGGACATGGTTCATTGTTGGCATTAACAACAATAACTTCCACATCATGAGTGCTAGACGTTTCTTCTTCGCCGTCGATAATCGCTGTATAAACAATCGAACCTTTGCCGTCACGAATAGGTAACAGAGCCTCGGCAAACGGTAGATAGACATTAAACCCGGAAAGATGCTCTGTCCCTACCAATGTTTTCTTGATGGGGTAGTTCGGCACGGGTCCAGGAACAGTATAGCCCGGATCAGGCTCTAACGGATCAAGCCCACTTAGCCGCTCCCCACTCCAAGTGAAAGTCAATTCAAGTCCCTCTGCCAGAGGTGCGCCTCCGTTTACATGGACAACAGCTACTCGCCCCTGCCCTGGAACGGTCACCACGGTCTCACAAACAATATAATCATCGCCTCCCGAGGAGACAACACCCTGGATGACCGGTGGCGGTAGCGTAACAGCCAGGACATGCACGGAAACATGCGCACGTAGAGACGGGTTAGGATTAGGTTGCGCAGGGTTTGTTATCACATAATGAACAGGCCAATTTCCGTTGGATGTCTCTTCGATCATGCTCCATGGAATGACAAACTCCATGGGATCACCTGCGCTCTCACTACCATCGACCTCATAGACGCCGCCAGGTGCTGGCACCAGAACCTTATTCCAGAACAACTGAACGTGATCATCCGCTTTGAAACCATCGAAAATGGTTACTGTTGCATCAGCATCCAAGTTGGCGTCTTGCATTTCCAGCCTATTATCCCCTGATGGCGGCAGCCCCCTGCCGGTGACGACGACGGGATTCAAGTTGGGGTTACCAATTTCCGGGTCCTCAGGATCGGGGAACACAGGACCCGGCCGGTTCAAATCAATCTTGACAGTCTCACCAATAAGCTCTGGGACGATCACAGTATTGCGTACAACCTCGTACGTGACCCGAGCATTTCTAGGGCCAACTCCACCGCGCTTCACGCTGGCATAAGGCACCTCGACAAGCAACGGCCAATTGCCATCCACGTCTCTAGGGATTTGTCTTTCCCCATCAAACTCAACCTGCACTTTGTCGACACTAACTACAAAATTCGTGTAGCGCCCAATTTCCACCGCCAAGGTAGGAAAAGAAACTGCGACGTTAACAAGCTTATCCGCACCAATCGCATCAGGAACAACGGGAGGTAATAAATTCGTAGGTGCCCTCGTCAGGAAAACAGTAACGGCCAGCTCCTTAGATTCCACACCGACATTACCTACACGATCCTCCCAATTATAGTAAAACATCCGCTGTCCTTCACCTTGACCGCGGATCAGTGAAGCGGGAATACTGATGGTCAAATCTCCACTTGAGTTGTCGAGGGCAGGAACAGTAGAGCCTACTAGCGCCCCTGGAATACTTTGTCCAAAATATATATGCGCGATATCACCTGTCGCACGATCCGCCGGACGAGCAATGGAAATATCAATAGTGGTATTATTCTCAAAAAAATCCAAATCTATGACTGAGCCACTGACATTAGTCAAACTCAAAGGCACATCTTGCAATCCTTGGTTTGGCGGCTCCCTATCGATCAGGATACGGATCTCTGGCCCAAAATACGGATTAGCGCCATGAACCGGATAATAGGAAACATAGGACAACCTACGTTCTCCTGGTGTTGTCGTCAACGTATCACGAAGCTCGAATTTGGCCGGGAGATTATCAGGATCAATTGGTGTTGTGAAACTTTGAACACTGCCAACATCAATACCTTGCCAGCGCAAGCTGATATGAACCTCACGACCAGCAGGCACGTTTTCGCTGTAAAGCACCTCCCTCAACCATACTTCATTGGTCACCCCTTGCAATGCCTTCGGCAGTTTATTTTCACCGTCCCCCGGAACATTAGGGAGTAACCCCTGTAGTTCCGGAGGTGCATCGGCGTTATTCCGACGCCGGGTTTTATGTAAGCCACCGGACACCTTATTAACGACTTGGAGATTTTCGTATTTCTTTATATCAAGCATTATCATCAACTCCGCAAGTTAGAGTGAACCCTCACTCAATGGCCTAGGTTGACTTAAAATAAAAGAACACTTGCTCGAAACCCAAATACCAAGCCTTTCAAGATAAGCAACCGTTCATCACACCTTATGCCTTGGCTCGACGCCATAAGACCGCGCCGCCCAAGCCTCCAACCTTCGTTCATAAATCTGCATCATTTACCGCAAATATCATTCAACGGACCGCAAATATTTCCGCTACCCATTGTTCGATTGATTTTCACAAAGTCATCCCTAGAAACACCTATTTTCCCATCAGCCTTGATCAACCGATAAAATGCCTTGGCCGAACCCTCTTTTACCATTGGAGCAATCAGTGACTCATAGGGCTCGACTAACACTTCAAAACCATTCGTGGCGTCGGATAGGCTCAGCACCTTGGAAAAGGAGCCTCGAACGCCCCTTATCGGAGACGTTCCATTCAAACCTTCGCTGCCTTGCCAGGTCACCAGCACGGTATCGCCTGCCGAGAAGTGGGCATTGCCTTCAATGGCGACGCGCACGCCCTGCCAGAGCCTGGGTTGCGAGCAACAATTCAGGTAGCCTTGGTCCGTAGCACTTGGAAATGTCGGGGCCGGCAACCCCTGAATTGTCTCGACCATGACATTGACTTCAGTGATCAGCGACTGTTGCTCGTTAACGCCGTTAGTGGTGATGTAATAGACCGGTAGCGCCGGATTGTTTTTATCCTGCGCGATTGCACTCCACGGCACGGGGATCGAGATAACTCGCCCCGCTACATCATCCGATTGGACGATATAGATTCCCACCGGCTGGCTAATCTGCCCCCAGTACAGCCAAATTTTCTCGCCAGGATTCGGATCGTCGAAGAGTTTTATCTTGACTGTGGCGTCCAGCCCTTCATCCAACCCTGTCAAAATATTCGGGATAGGTGACTGCCCCCATACTTCCAGCCTTTCCAGATCCGCATTGATCAACCCTGGTGCCGCGGCATGATCCTGGCCAGCGATAGTCAGATTGACTGGCACACTGATATCCGGTGAAGGCGGGGTGTACTGACCCGGTGTGGTTCGAACCCGGTAATCAACCTTTGCACGCAGCGGTCCCAGACCTTGGGCCTTTAACACTGACCATTCAATCGGGGTTTTGAGTGGAAATTTCGCAGTATCGACCTGGAATTCGGGTAACGGGGTTCCGTCCCATGACACAGCAATCCAATGCGCATTATCAGCATCTGTGTAGTGATCAATTTCAACCCATACGGAATCCCGCGCCTGCCGCCGGTCCAATAACCCATGCGTCAGTTCTACCCGTGGGGGTGGAAGCGTACCGGGTATCGGCGTCAAATCGACCTCTATCGGCGAAACTATGGATCGAGGTCCGGTATTACCGGCCCGGTCCCGAAGTCGGTAATAAGCGTATCGCACCCCGGAACCCCATGGACGGATGTCAGGCCCGCGATAAGTCACACGCAATAGTTTATTGCTGACATCAAGTTCACTGAATTCCTGTTCGCCGATTTCAACTTCAAGATCAGAAGGTGACGATGTATCGGTCCAGTAATAAATTGCTCTATCCTTGCCCTTGGCATCGGTATAAAAAGGCACTTCAACGATCATTTCCTGATCATGCTCGTTTAAATATTCCTCCGTAATCAAACCATTCGCATCCGGCGGAAAAATAATAGGGGCCGGTTGCCGGCCAAAATCGGGAGGCATTCTATCGATCGTGATTCTTTTCTTCGGTGACTCAACGGGATTGATCCCTCCTCGATAGACCATAATCGAGACGTCATAAGGGCCATCAGGTGTTAACTTCTCCACCGGAACATATAACGATTGAGGAAAGCTGATATTGATCGGGTCAGTGATGAGATATTCTTTTTCATCCACCTTCACAAAATCCAAACCTGACAACCTGAATCCCAACTCGACCCTATCCGTACGTCCCGGGGCACCGAAATCCCACTCCATGAACTGAACTTCCAAGTCTTGGCCCAATACCCGGGAAGGTAACAATCCATCGGGATCGTCCGGATCCAGGACCGCCGGAACCTTGGGTTCTACAAGATGAATGCCGCCATCGGACGACGAGTTGCTTGCTTTTTTAGATGATGGCATTTTATAAAATCCTCATTCCCATGGGCGATGGAGGTATCAGGGCGCCATTCTTTTTCGCGTATTAACTCGCAAGTCTTTATGGCTCGGATCAGGTATCTGTTTGTGCAACACTGTTGACTTAGTCAATACTTTTTTTCGAAGCTCGCCTACTGTCAGAAATAACAGGTATACATACCGTCCGTCGGCTTATCCGAGCTTTAACAACATTCAGAGGCAGAGGCAGGGTCTTGTGAGAACAGAATGAAACGAGCGCACGAAATGCGCTTATTAAGGAAAAGGAAGAGAATCACCGCATAAACGGCTTTAAACTAGCGGCTCATTGATCACCACCACGAGTGTGCTGTATTCGAAAAAATTTACCCATCGGTCTGTGAGGCGATTGCCTCGCGGGCTCGCTGAACTTTGTTCAAGGTCTCTTCACCCTTTGCGTTCCAGACATTTCGAGCCGGTTGCGCATTTCGCAGGGCCAGAAACGTGGTGATCGAGCTTTCCAGTTCGCGAACCGAACTGAAACTGCCCTCACGCCCCCTCATCACTGTTGCATGTAACGATGGAAGCCTCACGCATCTCGCAATGATTGTGTTGCACATAGAACAATCCGTTCACACGCCTGTGCCAGCTCCCCCCGCCCCACCACTAACCCAACCCGGATATGCCCCGCTGCACTCGGCCCGAACGCCTCCCCCGCCAACACCGACACGCCATACCCGTCGAGCAGCCGTTCGGCAAATGCCTGCGCCCCCAGACCGGTCTCACGCACATCGACCATCACAAACATGCCACCATCAGGCCGCACCGGTTTGAGGCCCAGGCAGTCGTCAAGCATGGCGCACACCAGGTCCCGCCGCTGGCGATACTCCTCGCGCATCCGCGCCACCTCAGGCAAATCCCGTTCAAGGGCAACCAGGGCGCCGCGCTGGACGAAGTCCGGCAGGCCGAACAGCATGCACAGCGACAGGTTCGCCAGATGTTCGGCGAGCGGTTCGGGGCCGATGGCCCAGCCGACGCGCCAACCGGTCATGGCGTGGGATTTGGAGAGGCTGTTGATGGTGACCGTGCGCTCGGCCATGCCCGGCAGCCCGGCCGGGCTGACGTGTTCGCCTTCGTAGAGCAAGTCGCTGTAGACCTCGTCGCTGATCAGCCACAGGTCATGGTCGATGCACAGCTGCGCCAGCGCTTGCCAGGTCGGCAGCGGCAGGCTGGCACCGGAGGGATTGTTGGGGCTGTTGAGCAGCATGGCGCGGGTGCGCGGGGTGATCAGCCGGGCAACGTCGGTCGGCTCGACCCGGAAGCCGTTTTCCGGACTCACCGCCACCGGCACCACTGTCGCCCCGCAAGCACCGAACACCGCTTCGTAGGTGACGTACATCGGCTCGGCGACGATGACTTCATCGCCGGGGTTGAGCAAACATTGCGCGACGGCATACACGGCGCATTGAGCACCGGGCAACACCGTGACGTGTTCGGCGCCGACCGGTTGGCCGCAACGCTGCTGATGACGCCGGGCGATGCTGGCGCGCAAGGCTTGCTGGCCACGGGTATCCGAGTAGTGAGTGTCGCCGGCGCGGAGGCTGGCGACGGCGGCTTCGACGATGGCCGGCGGAGTGTCGAAATCCGGGTCGCCTACTGACAGCAACAACACTTCCCTGCCCTGCTCGCGCATGGCCAGCGCCCGGTCGTGAATCTGCCAGGCGGCGGCGCCATCGCCGGTGATGCGTTGGGTCAAGGCTGAAAAGCGCATGTGTTTCTCCTGTGAGCGCGGTGTCCAGCCTCAACCCTATCTCAATCCATCAGGGATGCCAGTCAACGGCTGCAAATGGGTATGACCTGTCAGGTCTGACAGTAGCGCCAGCGCACCGCCGGCTATTTAATCGAGGGGAAAATATCCGCACACCGTCAATGACAAACCGCACAGCGGATGTCAGGAGGTTGGAATGGAAAAGCTCGAGCCACTGAAGGTCTTCCACGCCCTGAGCAGCCACAAGGACGAGGATGGACCGTATTACAGCGAAGAAAATCTCTTGCCCGATTGGGCAACCCAATTCGATCTGCTTCTGCAAATCCAGCGCCCCTGGCCGGGTTCGGCCATAGGAAACCAGAGGGACACTTTGCAACTATGGATACTCAAGCCAGGCGGACAGCTTTATGAACGGGTCGCAACCTTCGTGCTGGAAGGCCTGATTACCTTTCCGCGCTTCATAACGCTGGGCAAAGAGCATTTGGAAGAAGGCGTCAGCAAAGTGAAATTTGAGGTGACAACCGACGCTGAAGAGTTTCATGAGTCCGAAGCAGTGACGTTTACCATTGACAAGCGAGTCCCCTTGAACGGTCAGACACCGGTCAAAGCCGTGATCGATGAAGAATTGACTGATGAGGGCGTGACCAATGCGTACCTGAAAGCGCACTGCTACGGGGTCCCGGTGGTCATCCCGGTCTACGAAGGTCAGACAACCGGACACCAGATTACCGTCTTCTGCGGAGGTCCGGACGCTCCACCGGTGGCCATGGCCGTGGTTCGTACCCCGGACCCGCTCAATGTGCCGGGAGGGCAGGCATTGCCGACGGTCGTGACGATTGCCGATTATGTCTTTCAGTCGCTCGCCAACGGCGCACACATGCTGTTCTACCGTATCGCCAACCGTGCCGGGCTACAGACGACTAACTCCATGGGAGTTTTCATCCGTGTCGGGCATGCCGGCATTGGCGCAGCGGACCCGATCGAGGACGGTGGGCGCCCCACATGACCTGATGCGAACGTTGACGTTCCATCCTCGCCCATGGTTTCCTGTGTATGGTTTGCTACACAAACCACTTGTCATGGGTGCCCTTCACAGGGTGAAACGGGAAACCGGTGAATCGTGTGCTTTACTTCAAGGCCACGTCAGTCCGGTGCTGCCCCCGCAACGGTAAGCGAGCGAAGCGTCGAATCCACTGTGCATGCGCATGGGAAGGTGATGCTTGCAGGCAAGGCTCAAGGCCCAGCCCCTCGTTAGCCCGGAGACCGGCCCATGACTCATGCTCAACAAACCCGCGGTGGGCGGGCGCTGTTCGAATCCTGGCAAGCCTTCGCCCGGGTTTTCATTGCGCTCGATTTACCCGCTGAAAAGACCAGAGGGAAGCGCCATGTCGACCATCAGCAGCACCGCCCGCACCACCAGTAGCACCGTCACCCTGAGCCAGCGCCTGAGCGCAGCGATCTTCGCCTCGGTCCTCGGTGCGGGCCTGGTCTATTTCGCCGGTTTCTCCCACATCGAAGCGGTGCACAACGCGGCCCACGACACACGGCACAGCGCCGCGTTCCCGTGCCACTGAGACCTGCCGACATGATCAAGCGTATCGCCCAGACCGCCGGTTTCAGCGGATTGCTGGCCGCCCTGCTGCTGACCCTTCTGCAAAGCCTGTGGGTATCGCCGCTGATCCAGCAGGCCGAAACCTACGAAAAGGCTCCGGTGGCCGAGGCCCATGAGCACGTCTCAGGCGCGGCCCACAGCCACGATGCCGAAGCCTGGGAGCCGGAAGACGGCTGGCAGCGGGTACTTTCCACCACGGGCGGCAATTTGGTGGTCGCGGTGGGTTTCGCCCTGATGCTGGCGGGTTTGTATACCTTGCGCGCACCGGCTCGTACGTCCCACGGATTGCTTTGGGGCCTGGCCGGTTATGCCACTTTTGTCCTGGCGCCAACCCTCGGCCTGCCACCGGAACTGCCCGGCACCGCGGCGGCGGACCTGGCCCAGCGGCAGATGTGGTGGATCGGCACGGCGGCGTCCACGGCGGTCGGCATCGCGCTGATGGTTTTCGGTCGGCATTGGCTGCTCAAGCTGCTGGGTCTGGCGACCTTGCTGGTGCCCCACGTGATCGGCGCGCCACAACCCGAGGTTCATTCGATGCTGGCGCCCGAAGCGCTGGAAAGTCAGTTCAAGATTGCCTCGCAATTGACCAACGTCGCGTTCTGGCTCGCCTTGGGCCTGATCAGCGCCTGGCTGTTTCGCCGTGGCGGCCAGGCGCACCACGACGCATGAAGGCCGGGCCGATCCTGGTGGTCGGCCTGGGCTGCCAACGCGGCTGCCCGGCCAGTTCCCTGCGGGCATTGCTCGACCAGACGCTGCAGGCCCACGGTATTGAGCTCGATGAGGTGCGGGCCCTGGCCAGTATCGAACTCAAGTGCAACGAACCGGGCCTGCTGAAGTTGGCTGAGCAACTGGCGCTGCCGCTGATTTGCTTCACTGCCGAACAGTTATCGGGCTATCAAGGGCAACTCAGCCATCGCTCCCGGATTGCTTTCGAGCGTACGGGCTGCCATGGCGTTGCCGAAAGCGCCGCCCTCGCGCTGGCCGATCAATTGGGCGATTCGCCCGCAACGTTGCTAATTACCCGCCGGAAAGCTCCCCAAGCCACATTGGCATTGGCGGCCGCTTCGTAACGCTCGATAATCGCCGCCGGGATCATGAGCTCGGCTCATGCAAGCCACTCTTTCGACAGGAACCGGTCATGACCGTTTATTTCATCGGCGCCGGCCCCGGCGACCCGGAACTGATCACCGTGAAGGGCCAGCGATTGATCCATAGCTGCCCCGTGATCATCTACGCCGGTTCCCTGGTGCCGACGGCCGTGCTGGAAGGCCATCGTGCCGAACAGGTGATCAACAGCGCCGAGCTGCATCTGGACCAAATCATCGAGGTGATCAAGGCTGCCCATCTCAGTGGGCAGGATGTGGCTCGGGTGCATTCTGGCGATCCAGGACTGTATGGCGCCATCGGCGAGCAGATCCGCTGCCTGCGGGAGCTGGACATCCCTTTCGAGATCGTTCCAGGCGTCACCGCCACCTCGGCCTGCGCCGCCCTGCTGGGTGCCGAACTGACGCTGCCCGACGTGTCCCAGAGTGTGATCCTCACTCGCTACGCCGACAAGACGGCCATGCCCGCCGGCGAGGAACTCGCCAGCCTGGCGCAACACCGGGCGACGATGGCCATCCACTTGGGCGTCAATCATCTGCAGAAGATCGTCGGCGAGCTGCTGCCTCACTACGGCGCTGATTGTCCGATAGCGGTGGTTCATCGGGCGACGTGGCCGGATCAGGATTGGGTGGTGGGTACGCTGGAGGATATTGCCGAGAAGGTGCAGGCCAAGGGTTTTCGCCGCACCGCGCTGATTCTGGTGGGACGGGTGCTGGGCAACGATGTGTTCAGCGAGTCTTCGCTGTATCGCGCAGGCCATGCGCATCTCTACCGGCCCTGAAACAATCAATCAGACGGCAAAAGAACCGGTGGCGAGGGGATTTATCCCCGTTGGGCTGCGCAGCAGCCCAAAAGCAGTGAACTCGACCTTCCTGACACACCGAGTTGCCTGGTTTGGGGGCTGCTGCGCAGCCCAGCGGGGATAAATCCCCTCGCCACAACTCCGGGTCGTTGCGCCACGGTTTTTGCTCGCAGCGCACACCTATCAGTAGTAGGCGTTTTCTTTCTGCGTGTGGTCGGTCACGTCGCGTACACCCTTGAGCTCCGGGATGCGCTCGAGCAAGGTGCGCTCGATGCCTTCCCTCAAGGTGACGTCGGCCTGGCCGCAACCCTGGCAACCGCCGCCGAACTGGAGCACGGCGATGCCGTCTTCCACCACGTCGATCAGCGATACCTGGCCGCCGTGGCTGGCCAGCCCCGGATTGATTTCGGTTTGCAGGTAATAATTGATGCGCTCGTTGACCGGGCTGTCGGCATTGACCATTGGCACTTTCGCGTTCGGCGCCTTGATGGTCAACTGGCCGCCCATGCGGTCGGTGGCGTAGTCGACTACCGCATCGTCCAGGAAAGCTTCGCTGAACGAGTCGATGTACGCGGTGAAGCTCTTGAGCCCCAGCGCGGTATCTTCAGGTTTTTCTTCTCCCGGCTTGCAGTAGGCAATGCACGTCTCTGCGTACTGGGTGCCGGGCTGGGTGATGAAGACGCGGATCCCGATTCCCGGGGTGTTCTGCTTGGACAGCAGGTCAGCCAGGTAATCGTGGGCGGCATCGGTAATGGTAATGGCGGTCATGGAAACTCCTCGCAGGCTTGCCGGCAGTTTACGCCAATCATTGCTTTGCACAAAGTCCCAGTATTTTTGTCAGGAAAGCGCCCGACGGCGCAAGAGCTCGCCGTCGGGTTCATCGATCACAGGTTCTGGTAGCGATTCATGTCCAGCACGCCCGCTTCCAAGGGGTCGGTTTGCTGGATATAGCGGCTCAGGTCGTGGAAATACTCCCAGAATTGCGGATGACTGCGGCGAATCCCCCAATGCTCGACGATCCGCTCGAACGCTGCCGCATCCGGGGCGCTCTCCATGGCATCGACGAACGCCGGCACTTGTGCAGCCGGCACGTTGAAGATGAAATTCGGATAGCTGCTGAGTACGCCAGGGTAGGCAGCTCGGCATAACTGTCGCGGCGCAGGGCTTCGTACTCGTTTCGCTTGTCCCAGTAGTCGAGCCACAGGCTGACGACGCTGCCCACGTCTTCGTTCTGGCGCGGCATCGCCAACAGTGGCGTGGCCTGGCCACGATAATTGGGGTCGGTGATATAGAGATCGTGCTCGGGCGCCTGGAACAGCGCCCAGAAGTTATCGCGGATCAGTCCGTGGCAATCTGGCCCCGGCACACCGGACCGCGGATGAATGTGCGCACGAAATTTTCGGCGTTATCGAGCATGAACTGATAGCGGGCCTGGGCCGGGATCGCCTCGAAGGTGGAAAACGGTGCCGGGGTCGTCGTTCGGACGACGGGTGTTGATCAGGTCGATGGGTTGGCCGGTCGGCGTGCGCGAACGCACCCATTGATAGAAATGTCCCGGCTCGCCGTCCTTGAAATAGACGTGTGCCAAGAACCAATGCTCGAACAGCCAGCGGCCCACCAGGCTTTCCCGAGCGCCTGTGGCGTTGAGCAGGTTCTCCCATTGCATCCCCTTGCAAACATGAGCGATATTCATGCAAAAGCCATCATGATCAAATCCTGCACAGGTTTGCTATCATCCCGGCCTTCGTAATGGTCTTTTTTTCCAGGTAGTCCTATGTCTGATCGCAGCGCTCGCTTTTATCTTCTCCAGCAAGCCCTCAAGGAACGCATCCTGATCCTCGACGGCGGCATGGGCACGATGATCCAGAGCTACAAGCTGGAAGAGCAGGACTACCGCGGCAAGCGTTTTGCCGACTGGCCGAGCGACGTCAAGGGCAACAACGACTTGCTCGTGCTCAGCCGTCCCGACGTGATCGGCGCCATTGAAAAAGCCTACCTGGACGCAGGCGCCGATATCCTCGAAACCAATACTTTCAACGCCACCCAAGTGTCCCAGGCCGACTACGGCATGCAAGGCCTGGCCTACGAGCTGAACCTGGAAGGCGCACGCCTGGCCCGCAAGGTCGCCGATGCCAAGACCCTGGAAACCCCGGACAAGCCGCGCTTCGTCGCCGGCGTGCTCGGCCCGACCAGCCGCACCTGCTCGCTGTCGCCGGACGTGAACAACCCCGGCTACCGCAACGTGACCTTCGATGAATTGGTGGAAAACTACACCGAGGCCACCAAAGGCCTGATCGAAGGCGGCGCCGATCTGATCCTCATCGAAACCATCTTCGACACGCTGAACGCCAAGGCGGCGATTTTCGCCGTGCAAGGGGTCTACGAAGAACTGGGCGTCGAATTGCCGATCATGATCTCCGGCACCATCACCGATGCGTCCGGCCGCACCCTCTCCGGCCAGACCACCGAAGCCTTCTGGAACTCCGTGGCCCACGCCAAGCCGATCTCCGTGGGCCTGAACTGCGCCCTCGGTGCCAGCGAACTGCGCCCCTACCTGGAAGAGCTGTCGAACAAGGCCAGCACCCACGTATCGGCCCACCCGAACGCCGGCCTGCCCAACGAATTCGGTGAATACGACGAACTGCCGGCCGAGACGGCCAAGGTCATCGAAGAGTTCGCCCAAAGCGGTTTCCTGAACATTGTCGGCGGCTGCTGCGGCACCACCCCGGCGCACATCGAAGCCATCGCCAAGGCCGTGGCCGGTTATGCGCCACGGCAGATTCCGGAAATTCCCCGGGCGTGCCGCCTGTCGGGCCTGGAACCGTTCACCATCGATCGCAGCTCGCTGTTCGTCAACGTCGGCGAGCGGACCAACATCACCGGCTCCGCCAAGTTCGCCCGGTTGATCCGCGAGGACAACTACACCGAAGCCCTGGAAGTGGCGCTGCAACAAGTCGAGGCCGGCGCCCAGGTAATCGACATCAACATGGACGAGGGCATGCTCGATTCGAAGAAGGCCATGGTGACCTTCCTCAATCTGATCGCCGGCGAACCGGACATTTCCCGCGTGCCGATCATGATCGACTCCTCCAAGTGGGAAGTGATCGAAGCCGGCCTCAAATGCATCCAGGGCAAGGGCATCGTCAACTCCATCAGCATGAAGGAAGGCGTCGAGCAGTTCATCCACCACGCCAAGCTGTGCAAGCGCTACGGCGCCGCCGTGGTGGTGATGGCCTTCGACGAAGCCGGCCAGGCCGACACCGAAGCGCGCAAGAAAGAAATCTGCAAGCGCTCCTACGACATCCTGGTCAATGAAGTCGGCTTCCCACCGGAAGACATCATCTTCGACCCGAACATCTTCGCCGTCGCCACCGGCATCGAAGAGCACAACAACTATGCCGTGGACTTCATCAACGCCTGCGCCTACATCCGCGACGAACTGCCGTATGCGCTGACCTCGGGCGGCGTGTCCAACGTGTCGTTCTCGTTCCGCGGCAACAACCCGGTGCGCGAGGCGATCCACTCGGTGTTCCTGCTGTATGCGATCCGCGCGGGCCTGACCATGGGCATCGTCAACGCCGGCCAACTGGAGATCTACGACCAGATCCCGGTGGAACTGCGCGACGCCGTGGAGGACGTGATCCTCAACCGCACCCCCGAAGGCACCGACGCCCTGCTCGCCATCGCCGATAAGTACAAGGGCGACGGCAGCGTCAAGGAAGCGGAAACCGAGGAGTGGCGCGGCTGGGAAGTCAACAAGCGCCTGGAGCATGCGCTGGTCAAAGGCATTACCACCCACATCGTTGAAGACACCGAGGAGTCGCGGCTGTCGTTCGCCCGGCCGATCGAGGTCATCGAAGGCCCACTGATGGCCGGCATGAACATCGTTGGCGACCTGTTTGGCGCCGGCAAAATGTTCCTGCCCCAGGTGGTCAAGTCCGCCCGCGTGATGAAGCAGGCCGTGGCCCACCTGATCCCGTTCATCGAAGCGGAAAAAGGCGACAAGCCGGAGGCCAAGGGCAAGATCCTGATGGCCACGGTCAAGGGCGACGTCCATGACATCGGCAAGAACATCGTCGGCGTGGTGCTCGGTTGCAACGGCTATGACATCGTCGACCTCGGCGTGATGGTGCCGGCGGAGAAGATCCTGCAGGTGGCCAAGGAGCAGAAATGCGACATCATCGGCCTGTCCGGCCTGATCACCCCGTCCCTGGATGAGATGGTGCATGTGGCGCGCGAGATGCAGCGCCAGGATTTCCACCTGCCGCTGATGATCGGCGGTGCTACGACCTCCAAGGCCCACACGGCGGTGAAGATCGAGCCCAAGTACAGCAACGACGCGGTGATCTACGTCACCGACGCCTCCCGCGCCGTGGGCGTGGCGACCCAGTTGCTGTCCAAGGAACTGAAACCGGCGTTCGTCGAGAAAACCCGCCTGGAATACATCGATGTGCGCGAGCGTACGTCCAACCGCAGCGCTCGCACCGAACGCTTGAGCTACCCGGCGGCCGTGGCCAAGAAGCCACAGTTCGACTGGAGCAGCTACCAGCCGGTCAAGCCGACCTTCACCGGCGCCAAGGTGCTGGACAACATTGACCTCAATGTCCTCGCCGAATATATCGACTGGACGCCGTTCTTCATCTCCTGGGACCTCGCTGGCAAGTACCCACGCATCCTCACCGATGAAGTGGTCGGCGAAGCGGCCACCGCGTTGTACGCCGACGCCCGGGCGATGCTGCGCAAGCTGATCGACGAGAAACTTATCAGCGCTCGCGCCGTGTTCGGTTTCTGGCCGGCCAATCAAGTGCATGACGATGACTTGGAAGTCTATGGCGACGACGGCAAGCCACTGGCGCGCCTGCATCACCTGCGCCAGCAGATCATCAAGACCGACGGCAAGCCGAACTTCTCCCTCGCCGACTTCGTCGCGCCGAAGGACAGCGGCGTAACCGACTACGTCGGCGGCTTCATCACCACAGCTGGCATCGGCGCCGAAGAAGTCGCCAAGGCCTACCAGGAGGCTGGCGACGACTACAACTCGATCATGGTCAAGGCCCTGGCCGACCGCCTGGCCGAAGCCTGCGCCGAGTGGCTGCACCAGCAGGTGCGCAAGGAACATTGGGGTTATGCCAAGGACGAGAGCTTGGACAACGACGCCCTGATCAAAGAGCAATACACCGGCATCCGCCCTGCCCCCGGCTACCCGGCCTGCCCGGATCACACCGAGAAGGCCACCCTGTTCCGCCTGCTCGATCCCGAAGCCAGCGAACTGAAGGCCGGACGCAGCGGTGTATTCCTCACCGAGCACTACGCCATGTTCCCGGCGGCAGCGGTCAGCGGTTGGTATTTTGCTCATCCACAGGCGCAATATTTTGCCGTGGGCAAGATCGACAAGGACCAGGTCCAGAGCTACACCGCCCGCAAGGGGCAGGACTTGAGCGTGACCGAGCGTTGGTTGTCGCCGAACCTGGGTTACGACAACTAAGCGAAACAATGCAAACCGACCTGTCGAAGGCGCTGGCATCGACAGGTCGGCATTCATATCCGCCGCTTGAACCTGGATCCGGATCAGTTGCGGCGTGACGGTCCGGGTTGAGGCGAGCGGTTACCGGACTGCTCCGTTTCAGCGGCGATGCCATCCAAATTGCTCTTCTCTCTTCGCGTGAGCTCCACCAGTTGCCCCTCGCGCAGGGTATCAACCGTTCGGCCCATCGCGATCACTTGCTGGTCGTATTGCTGCGCATCGATTGTGCCGGCAGTTCGACGATCCTCCAGTTCGTTCAGAAGCTCATCGCGCCTCTGGGCAACCACATCTTCAATATCGCTCATCTCTTCTGGATAACGCTCACGGAGGTAGGTTATCCAGTATTCGCGCTTCACCATGTCCTTCAATAGCTCATCGCCCCGCTCTGCCTCAAGAATCGAGGCGCGCGTTTGCGCCGCGCGCTCTCCGGTGATTGGAGAGCCGAAAGCCATATGAGCGGGCTGCCCCGGCAAATCGATGCCGTCGCCCCACCCTGTTGTCAGACCAATGCGATAGCGCAGGCGAACTTCTGCCCGATCCATGCCCAGACCGGCTGCTTCGGCCAACGTATCGACCCTGTCCAGCCGAAACAACTGCCGCGACAGGCGCAGCAATGCCCGGCCCCTGAGTATCGGGCGATCCAGCGGAATGTCGCGCAAGGCTTGATAGACAAACACACGAACCTCCAGCTCGCTGAACGTCAAAATGCGCCCATCGATGCAGGTGCCGTGGGTTTCGGCGTTGCGGAACAACAATTGGCGCAATTCGCTGTTTTCGCTGGCAGCATCCATGACATTCCAGACCCGTTGTGTCAGGTCTACGCGGTTGAATCTGAAATCGAAGGTGTCACGCAACATCGCGAGCAACTGGAAGAACCGCTCGTGTTCGGTTTCTTCGGCCAACTGCGTCCAGATTTCGCTCCGGACGCTGGTCTGCGCAGCGCTTGAGCCAACCAGCCATGGCTCCAGCGCCATGGCCGAGGTATCGCCCGCAGGATCAAGGAGAGGCTCGACCGGGGCGACGATTGCATGAGGATCGTGAGCACCTGCGCCACCCTGGCCACCACCCTGGGAGTCGTCATCAAAATCCAACGTATCACTTTCACTTTCCGACGCCTCCAACCCGGTTATCCAGCTATCCAATTCATCTCGCGGGATTCCCATCACACCTGTGCGATTGCGCTGGTCGCTGTAGCTCCTGAGCTCATGGAGCGCGTCGAGCGAGAGGTCTTCGCAATGGCTCAGGTCCGTCCCGGCCACCAGCGTTTCGTGATTGCCATCCAGCAGTCCTGGCGCAACCTCGGTAAGCTCATTGCTGCTCAGGTCCAGCCCCCGCAAATGTTGTGCGGTCAATAAATGCCGTGGCCAGTCATTTATCCCATTGTCACTGAGATCCAGTGTTTCGATCTGGCCAAAATCCGCGGGATCGAATGTTTCCAGCCAGTTGGACCGCAGGTTGAGCCCGCGTAGGCGCCCATTGGTCAGCAACGGGTAAACCGCCTCGGGCGGGATGTTGTTATAAGCCAGTTCCAGGTGTTGCAACTGACTCATTTGCAAGACAGCGTGGGGGACGTCGCCCAGTCCATTGCTGCTCAGATTCAATCGGCGCACCTGAGGGAAAGACTCGAAAAAACCGTTTGAACCTTGTTCGGTTAAAAGCACGCCCGACAGGTCCAGCGTCGTCACGCCAGGAAACCGTTCAACCAGTTCAGGCAAGTCACCCAATAGCAGGCCATGCAGACTGAGTGTCTGTTCTGAACCACTGACGCGTATCAATCCTTCTTGCCACGCCTCACCGATGCGCATCGCCGCAAGCATGCGGCTTTGCGCGGACACCGTATGCCTGGCCAGGCGTTCCCCCCGCGTATAGATCCAACCGTTCAACTGCCGAGTCAGCGTGTCACACGCCTGATGCCACTGGCTGATCCGCGCGTCGATTTGCGCCTCGGTCATTCCAGTTTCACGCCATTGCGCAAGCTCTAGGGTTGCCCGTTCCGGCGTCATGATCGGCCCCAGGCGCTGCAGCCGAAGCTCAAGCCCGGCGTCGCCCTCGACCACGGCCGATGCCTCGGGGAGCGATAATAAAAGTTGCGCTATCGACTTGCCTGTTTCTGACGGCGGAAAATCAAGCGGTACCGTTTCCTTGGCAAAGCGCGCCAATGTCCCGTGGGGAAGTCCTTTGGCATCCTCGACGCGCTGATGCGCCGCGCTCAGGGCTGCTTCGCCTTCGGCGCTGAAGGGGTTACCGGTCACATTGATCTTCAGTAGAACATCGTCGTCGGAGAGTACCGCCTTGGGGAGCGACTCAAGCCGGTTGTCGCGCAAATCAAGCCACGACAGTTGAGGCAGGCTTTCGGCACCGCTGGGCCAAGCCCGCAATTGGGTGGCTTTGAGATTCAGCGCCTTGAGCTGGGTCAAGCCGCTGACATCGAGAACGCTGAGCGGGTTGTTTTCCAGGTTCAGTTCTTCAAGGTTCTTCATGCCATTGAACTGTGCTTGCACGGCGGGGGTGACGAATACGTTGTTGTTGCGCATGTCGAGTTGCCTCAAGGCAGGCAAATCCCTGGCGACAAAAGGCAATTCGGTGAAGCCGTTGCCGCTGATCTCCAGTGTTCGCGTGTTACTGAATGCCCTGAAGAAGTTGCGTGCCTGATCAAGTGGGACATCCAACGTTCCCAGGCTCAAGGTGTGGACATGAGGAAAGCTACCGGCCGGCAACACCGGCAACCTATTTATCTTTTCACCGGCCAAACCCGATTCGGATGGAGACAGTTCAAACCTGGCGACATCGATCGGCAAGCCAAAACGTCGGCGTAAAGCCTGGCGCCAGCTATCTTGCAGGGCTCGAAGCAAGCGTCCTTCTCCGGGCTGCCGCCACTGCGCCGACGCTATGGCATGGGTCAACGTCAATTCGCCCGGCTCAGCCGGCTCATAAAACTGGTTAAAGATCGCATCGTATTCAGCCCTGATCGTTTCCAACGCATCGAATCGTTCCTGAGGGTTGTTCAAAGCGCCCTTGAATCGCTCGGGCAGACGTCCCAGGTACTCGCCCCTCCCGACCATGAACTGCAATTGCCCGCGACAGTACTCATCCACCATTTGGTTCAAATCAACCAAATGACCGAACTCACCGGAGTAATTGCTGACGTAGCGGTAGGCGCGCGTGAAGGCTTGCGGGGTCAACTTTGACCAATCCAGCGACAACCCGGTCCACAGTTTTTCGTGCCCTTTGAATATCGCGTCAGGCAACGTGGTTATTGAGGTATGTGTCAGGTCCAGGCGTTCGAGCCGAGGAAGATTGCGCACGTAGTCAGGCCATTGCGTCAACGTGTAGGGCGCCTCGATCTTCAATGTTCGCAAACGACTCACCGGCGTCAGATCAAGATCTTGTATGACAGCCTGGTCAAAGCCTGAGTAGGAGATGTGCAACGCCTCCAGTGAGGACAATGCTGTCAGTCTCGCCGAGAAATCCGCCGCCAACTTGGGAGCGCTGGTGGTAAACCTCAGGTTGATGAGCCCAGGCATCTGGCTCACCGCTTGCGGCAGGGTGGTCAACGGTTGCGCTTCGATGGACAGATCGATATAGGCATTTTCCCTACCGCCAATCGACAGCTTCGTCACCTTGGGAAAATGCATCAGGAAGGCATCCGCATTGGCGTCGGTCAGGCCGCTGCCAACGACCGACAATTCACGCACATGAGAAAAGTCGGCGGAAATGGCAGGCGGCGGCTCCTCGCAAGAAAGTGACAAGCGCGCAGTTTCGGGCATTTCCTCTGCCAATGGGCGATTGCGCCAGCTCTGCTTGAGCGCTTGCACGAATTGATTTTTATGAAAGTCCGCCGGAGTACCCGTCGCAGTGCCCTGCCATTGGTCAAGCGCGTCACTGAGCGCGTCCCACTCACGCCGGCGCGCTTGCAATACCGAATAGATCTGCTGATCTGTCTTGCCCCGCTGCTGCCTGATAAAGGCCTGGGCCTGCTGTCCGTCTGGATAAAGCTCCTCCACTCGCGCCTCAAGGGAAGGATTGATCCCCCTGCCGCGCCCGCTCGCGTAATAGCCCTTGAGTGTCGCGCTCACTCGAACCGGTGGCTTGAAGCGTTTGGCGTGGGGTTCCAGGAGCTTTGTCAGTTCTCCATGATGCACGTCAGCGTAATCGATGATCTTGCGTTGCAGTTCGGCGCTCGGATCGACACGCGACAGCCCCAATGCGGAACGCGTGTCATCAGGCAAGGCATGCAGGATCGAACCGTAGAAGTTGTCGCCCTGCCGGGGCACGCTACTGGAAGTTTCCCCACGCTCGTTGAGCGCCTGATAGCGAGGTCCGTTCTTGATCAGGTATTTTTTTTCAGGCGCATTTTCGGCGCCGATGCTATCGAGCAATACACCCTGGCTGCTTTCCTCGCGGACTTCCAAACGTACCGTATCCGGCCATCCCGGGAGTTTTTCCAGGGCACGCAATGCCAGGCGCCGGCTGTCGGCCGAACCGATAGTGTCGCTGCGCAACCCCGCATACGCCCGAACCTGACGTCCTTGTCGTGCATACCAGCGAGCTTCCTCTAGCATCTTCAATGGCGAGCGTCGCGTCGCATCCAGACGGGCGAGATCCGCGGGGCTACCATGGGCGATCACCTCCTGGGCGGCAGCCTCGCTAAGGCCGGGACATTCGCGCTGCAAAATCCTGACTCGAACGTCCGCAGGTTCCGCATGGTAGAGGCTGTCGAAAATCGCCGGTTGCCGGGTGAGCTCTCCCGAGCTGGCTGCGCCTTGCAACCGGCCCATCATCTGGCCTGCCTCGGCATCCGCCTTGAACAAACGCATTGCATCCCTCAGCTCGGGAGGGGGAGCCGCAAGGTCCATGTGCATTTTGCGCAGGGCGTTGTCGCTAACCCCGCTGACATCGGCGAGCCGCAGCAGCACCGCATCCGAAAACGCTGCGGTCTGATGCCCGATGCGCCTGAGCAGCGTCAGGCGATCCCACGTCATCGGGCGCTCCAGCGAGTGCCGCCAGGCTCCAGCACCGTTATGTTCAAGGATAGGTTGATACGCCAAAGTGTCCGTCGGGTGCTTGATACGCCATTTGTGGATCGACTCATCGAAGAACTGCTCGTAGACCTTGTTCCCTTGACGGATATAGGTCTTGCCATCGAGTCCGTATTGTCCCAACGCGTTCGGAGCGCTCGGGCCGTCGAGCGTTACCGCACTTTCATAGCCGCTCAGGTCCGGCTTCCACAGGCGCGTTTCGCCATTGGGCAATGTCACGGGCTGAAGGCGCTCGATCACCGGCTCCGGCTTGATCGCGACCAGCTTGCTGAACCCAGCGCCCACACCGGCCATCCCACCGATCAGCGCCAGGTTCTGCGCGACATCGACCAAGTGGGCCTTGGCGGCTCGTTTGTCTCCCTCCCCCCACTCGACTGCGCCTTCGATGGTTTCGTACAACAGTTGTTCCGCCATGACCGCCATCATGACCTCACCCAACACCGGAACGAACATGGACACCATGTTCACGGCATACAGGCCCATTTGCAGTAGATGGGCCAGTTTGGCTTCCCTTGCCTTGGCGTCGACGTCGCTCGTGGGGACGGCATGGCTGCGCGCATCGGCGAGTACCTTTTCACGGTGCCGGTCGTAAAGGTAAGTCCACGGGTCCAGGTTATCGGCCCATAACGTTCGGCCTTTCTGGTGCAGCGTCGAAGGCGCGATGTAAGGATCGGGATGGCGCTGCATCTTTGGACGTCTCGGGGGGCGCTCATCGACCCGCGTCAGCAGCGAAAAAGGATCGAGCAAAGGCAGCGGCTGCAAACTGAATGGATCGCTCGGTAAGCTGTTCGCCTCCTGGACGAACTGGCTGAAAAAATAAGGTCGCTTTTCGTAGGGCACAAATTGACTGAAGAAGCGCTGATACGGCGTAGGATCAGTGTCTTGTGCTTGACCGGTGGCGGGAGTGGTGAGCAATTGTTTGAAACGCGTTTTCAGTTGGTCGTTGTCGTAACGCTTCAGCGGATGCTCCGGGTCATGAGGAACATAGAGAATCACCTCGTCGCTGTAGCGATGCATTTCACAAATCGAGAACGCGACACAGCCCACCAACCGTTGCTTCATCAGGGTCATGTCTTCGAACCAGACCGGTTTTGCGCCCAACCTGGGATTGTTCTCGCCATTGATGACCGAAAGGATCATCGCGTGATCCCTGGGTTCGATATCTTTCGTCAACAGCGCTTGCTCGGCTGCGGCCCGCATCGCGGTTTTCTGGCTGGCAATGAAGTGCTGGCGAAGCGTCGTTTCGGTCGCCGCGTCGGCAGGGTAGAAAAACGACTTGAGGTAGGCTTGGTACTTCGCACCAATGTCCAGGCTGCGGCACAAGGTCAGGAATTGACCGACCGATATACCCAGCATCACAGGTGTGTCAGTGCCGGGCGTGTCCGTCTTCACTACAAATTCAGACCTTTCATGGTAGGCGCCCTTCTCACACTCCCAGCTTTCAAAGTTGTGCAGCGCGACTTCCAACAGGGGCAACTTGAACAGTTCGAACCAAGAAACTTCTATCCTCAACACGCTCATTTTCAGTGGCCGTCTAAGGCATAACCAGGTTTTGTCGACATCCACATCGATATCGAACTGGTCTTTCAGTGCCTGTCTCAGTAACGGCCTGGCAAAATTGTCAACGTCCTGGAACGATGACATGGTTTTATCCAACTGAACCTGTGCTGCCACGCTTGCCTTGAAGCTGGCATCCACAACCTTACGTTGTTCTGGCGAAGCGATCGTGTACCAGGCCGGCGCTTGCGTTCCGGCTTGTTTGATCGCCTGCCTGCGTTGGGTCGTAGCCTCGATAAGCCATGCGGGCATGGCGGCTTCCAGGAAGTCCGCGTGCAGACTCTCCGTGGCCCGAGGTGTTGCGTGTTGGGTTTTTTCCGGTTTTTGCGTGGGACTCGATGACATGTGTCGCTCCTTTGAATGAAGCGACAGCGGACCAGTTCTGCCAACCGCATTGGCAGTACATATTTATAGGTCGATCGGGATTGTGTAACGAATGTCGCGGATGACCGAACTCAACCACGCAGGCGCAGTTTGACTATGCTTGCTTGGGGATGACTTCGAATGAGGGTTTTATGGACGATCCAGTCGACAACAAACCGCCTACGCTGCTGCAGATGATACACAGCGTGCTAGCCGCCGCGATCGGCGTGCAAAGCGGCAAGAACCGCGCCCGGGATTTCACCCACGGCAAACCGAGTCACTTCGTGATATTGGGGATCGCATTCACGGTGATCTTTGCCCTGACGCTGTTTGGCATCGTCAAGCTGGTGGTGCATCTGGCGGGTTTGTAGAAACCTTCAGCAGCAACCCCTGCGGGAGCGAGCGAACTGGCTCCCGCATTGGCATTGCGTGGGCGGCAGATTATTGGTGGCTGACCCAGAACACCGCCGTGCCCACCACCAGGATAATCAGGAACAAAATGGCCCAGGCATCAACAGTACTGTCGCTTTTCCTTGCTTTGGTCGGATTGCTCATTGCATCGCCTCTTGTCGGTTTTGTAGGTGATTGCATAGGGACTCGACCACAGTTAAGACGATGATTGCCCGTACGACAAATGTGGGTTAGGCAATAATCGATCTCATTAGTCGATTTGGTTCTTTACATATACTCAAACATCACTTTTGCGCATAACTCAAAACAGGTATCTTGCACCGGCTCCTCTAGGAGTGCGCGGCCGTGCGCGCAGAATTGCCGAGGCAGAACCCGATTTCAGCGAGCCAACCTGCAGCTGTTTCTGATCGGCCCAAGCCTGAGAACGAGACTTATATGTACGTATATGACGAGTACGATCAGCGGATCATCGAGGACCGCGTCAAGCAGTTCCGGGATCAGACCCGACGCTATCTGGCAGGCGAGCTGAGCGAAGAAGAATTCCGCCCTCTGCGCTTGCAGAATGGCCTGTATATCCAGCGCTTCGCCCCGATGCTGCGCGTGGCGGTGCCTTATGGTCAGCTGACTTCGCGCCAGGTGCGCAAGCTGGCCCAGATTGCCCGCGACTATGACAAGGGCTACGCCCACATCAGTACCCGGCAGAACGTCCAGTACAACTGGCCTGCCCTGGAAGACGTGCCGGAAATTCTCGCGGAACTGGCCACGGTGCAGATGCACGCGATCCAGACCAGCGGCAACTGCCTGCGCAACGTCACCACCGACCAGTTTGCCGGTGTTGCGGCCGACGAGGTGATCGACCCGCGCCCATGGTGCGAAATTGTCCGTCAATGGACCACGTTCCACCCGGAATTCGCCTACCTGCCGCGCAAGTTCAAGATCGCCATCAACGGCTCGAGCTCGGACCGCGCCGCTATTGAAGTCCATGACATTGGTCTGGAAACGGTCTACAACGCCGCAGGCGAGCTGGGCTTCCGCGTGCTGGTGGGCGGCGGCCTCGGCCGTACGCCGGTGGTCGGTGCGTTCATCAACGAGTTCCTGCCGTGGCAAGACCTGTTGAGCTACCTCGACGCCATCCTGCGCGTGTACAACCGCTACGGTCGTCGCGACAACAAGTACAAGGCGCGGATCAAGATCCTGGTCAAGGCCCTGACGCCTGAAGTGTTCGCCGAGAAGGTCGAGGCCGAGATGGCTCACCTGCGCGGCGGCCAGACCACCCTGACCGAAGCCGAAGTGCAACGCGTGGCCAAGCATTTCGTCGACCCGCACTACAAGGCTTTGGGCAATGGGGACGCCGAACTGGCTGCCCTTGACAAGGAACATCCCGGTTTCGCCCGCTGGCGTACCCGCAACACCCTGGCCCACAAAAAGCCGGGCTACGTTGCAGTGACCCTGTCCCTGAAGCCCACCGGCGTTGCGCCGGGCGACATCACCGACAAACAACTGGACGCCGTCGCCGACCTGGCCGACCGCTACAGCTTCGGCCAGCTGCGCACCTCCCACGAGCAGAACATCATCCTCGCGGACGTCGAGCAGAGCCAGTTGTTCACCCTGTGGGGCGAGTTGCGCGAGCAAGGTTTCGCCACGCCGAACATCGGCCTGCTGACCGACATCATCTGCTGCCCCGGCGGTGATTTCTGCTCCCTGGCAAACGCCAAGTCGATCCCGATCGCCGAATCGATCCAGCGCCGCTTCGACGACCTCGATTATCTGTTCGACATCGGCGAGCTGGACCTGAATATTTCCGGTTGCATGAACGCCTGTGGTCACCACCACGTTGGCCATATCGGCATCCTGGGCGTGGACAAGAAAGGCGAAGAGTTCTACCAGGTCTCCCTCGGCGGCAGCGGTAGCCGCGACGCCAGCCTGGGCAAGATCCTCGGCCCGTCGTTTGCCCAGGATGACATGCCTGACGTGATCGAGAAGCTGATCGACGTGTACATCGAACAACGTACCGAAGACGAGCGCTTCATCGACACTTACCAACGTATTGGCATCGACCTCTTCAAGGAACGCGTCTATGCAGCGAATCATTAAGAACAACGAAGTCATCGACGAAACCTGGCACCTGCTGCCCAAGGACGCGACCTTCGATGGCATTTCCAACTGCGATGACTTGATCGTGCCCTTGGCCCTGTGGCGCGACCATGCCCACGCCCTCAAGGCCCGCGACGGCGGGCTGGGCGTGTGGCTGGACGCTGACGAGGAAGCCGAAGAAATCGGTGATGACGCCAATCAGTTGCAGGTCATTGCCTTGAACTTCCCGGCTTTCACCGATGGGCGCAGCTACTCCAACGCCCGCTTGTTGCGTGACCGTTATGGCTTCAAAGGCGAATTGCGGGCGATTGGCGACGTGCTGCGCGACCAGCTGTTCTACATGCGCCGCTGCGGTTTCGACGCCTTTGCCCTGCGGGCCGACAAAGACCCCTATGAAGCTCTCGAAAGCCTCAAGGACTTCTCGGTGACTTACCAGGCCGCTACCGACGAGCCGCTGCCGCTGTTTCGTCGTCGCTGATAACGAGAAAATGAAAAGCCCTGATCCGGGTGCATCGGATCAGGGCTTTTTTTATTGCCGGTCAATGACCGCGCGTTACCAGAACCGCTGCTGCGTCAGGCGACTCCACCAGCTCAGCAGCACGCGGTCCACCGAACCGCTGGCGGCCATGCCGATACGCTCTTGCAGGCTTTTACGTTCGGCATAGTGCAGGTGGTACAGCTCAGCGGTCCTGGCCCGTTCGGCCAGGTATTCGTCGCTGGTTTTCAGCTCGTCGACCAGACGCTTGCTCAGTGCGGCAACGCCCAGCCAGACTTCACCGGTCGCCACTTCATCGATGGCCAGTTGCGGGCGATAGTTGGCCACGAAGTTCTTGAACAGCTCGTGGGTGATGTCGAGGTCTTCCTGGAATTTTTCCCGGCCCTTCTCGGTGTTTTCGCCAAACACTGTCAGGGTCCGCTTGTATTCGCCGGCTGTCAGCACTTCGAAATCGATGTCGTGTTTTTTTAGCAGGCGATTGACGTTGGGCAACTGGGCGACGACGCCGATGGAGCCCAGGATGGCGAAGGGGGCGCTGATGATTTTCTCGCCGATGCACGCCATCATATAGCCGCCGCTCGCCGCGACTTTGTCGATGCACACCGTCAGCGGCACGCCGGCCTGGCGGATCCGTGCCAGTTGCGACGAGGCCAGGCCATAGCTGTGAACCATGCCGCCACCGCTTTCAAGGCGCAGCACCACTTCGTCCTTCGGGGTCGCCAGGGTCAGCAGCGCGGTGATTTCGTGGCGCAGGCTTTCGGTGGCGGAAGCCTTGATGTCACCGTCGAAATCCAGCACGAACACCCGAGGCTTGGCGGCCGGCTTGTCTTTTTGTTTCTTCCCGGCTTTTTCAGCCTTGCCTTCGGCCTTGCGCAGGGCCTTGAGCTGGTCTTTGTCCAGCAGTGTCTGCTCCAGGCGCTCGCGCAACCCTTTGTAGAAATCGTTGAGCTTGCTGACCTGCAACTGCCCGGCCGACTTGCGTCGCCCCTTGCTGCGCAGCGCAGCAAAACTGGCCATGACCACCAGAATGGCGATCACCAGTGTCACCGTCTTGGCCAGGAAACCGGCGTATTCGACAAAAAACTCCACAGCGACTCCTTAAATGCAATGCGCCACTGAACGCAGGCGCGTAACGCTGCCAGCATACCCATGCGCCTGCCCTGCTGCCAGCCATGAAATCTACGGTTACCTTAGCGCCCGCCAAGGTGAAGCCAAACACTCAAGCGGGGAGCAGGCGCCCTCGCTACGGGCTGTAACGGCCATTTCAAACAAGCGTATGTTTTTTCATTGACAGGCCAACGCCATCCTCATAACCTCGCCAAACCTTCAACGTACCGGGATGACGCGGACGTGGGCAGCATTTATCTGATTCGACATGGCCAGGCCTCCTTCGGTGCGGACGACTACGATGTCCTTTCGCCCAACGGCATACGCCAGGCGCAAGTGCTGGGCAGCCATCTGGCGGAGCTCGGTGTCGTGTTCGATCGCTGCCTCTCGGGCGACCTGCGTCGCCAGCAGGACACTGCCATCGGCGCGCTAGGCCAGATGGCCGCCGCCGGGCTGCCGGTTCCCGAAGTGGAAATTGACGCCGCGTTCAATGAATTCGATGCCGACGCAGTGATCCGCGCCCTGTTGCCGGACATGTTGCCCCAAGAACCCGAAGCCCTTTACATCCTGCGTAACGCTGCGCAGAACCGCGCCGAATTCCAGCGTATCTTCGCCTTGATCGTCGAGCGCTGGCTCGGTGGCCAATACGACCCGCCGGGGCTGGAAAGCTGGCTGGGTTTCGTCGAGCGCGTCCAGGCCGGCCTGCAGCGCCTCCTCGAAAAGGCCGACAAGACCGATAAGATCGCCGTGTTCACCTCCGGCGGGACCATCACCGCCCTGCTCCACCTGATTACCCAGATGCCTGCCCGGCAGGCCTTCGAACTGAACTGGCAAATCGTCAACACCTCGCTCAACCACCTGAAATTCAGGGGCCGCGAGGTAGCCCTGGCTTCCTTCAACAGTCATGCCCACCTGCAACTGCTGAAGACCCCGGACCTCATCACCTTCCGCTGAGGCCGGATTACTTGCAGATCTTGCCGTACCACTCAAATAAGGATCGAAACCATGACCTCCGTAGCCGACGCCGTACAAGCCATGCAAGCCAAGTTCAACCCAGCCGCCGCTGCCGGCCTGGACCTGGTGTTTGGTTTCAACATCACTGACGAAGACAAGCAATACGCCCTGATCGTCAAGGACGGCACCTGCGAATTGCAGGAAGGCGAACATGCCGACGCCAATTGCACACTGATCATGGACAGCGAAACCCTCAAGGGCATCGTCAGCGGCGAAACCGACGGCATGCAAGCCTTCATGGGCGGCAAGCTGCGCGTTGAAGGCGACATGATGCTGTCGATGAAACTGGCCGAGCTGTTCCCTTCCTGAGATCGGCTCGCGCCGCCGCTGTAGCCGAATCCCGCCCTTGTGGCGGGATTTTTGTTTCCTCTGAATGAGCCACCGCATCGCGAGCGGATCACGGTGGTATCGGACAAAACTGCCAGCTCTTACAATGCCCGCTTCCCCCGCATCGGCCTGACCATGGACATCGACCTCGCCCGCACCTTCCTGGAAATCGTCCGCCACGGCAGCCTCGCCGCCGCGGCTGAAAAGCTGCACGTCACCCAGACGGCAATTACCGCCCGGGTACAGAAGCTTGAAAGCCAGCTCGGCTGTGGCTTGTTCGTGCGCAACCGGGCCGGCGCACGATTGACCGCCGATGGCGAAGCCTTTGTGGTCTATGCCAATCAGCTCGTACAAACCTGGGAGGCCGCTCGCCGCGACCTGCCGTTGCCCGAGGGTTTTCGCAACGTCCTGCACCTCGGCGGGGAAGTCAGTTTGTGCAACCCCTTGATGCTTGCCTGGGCCGGGGCGCTGCGCCAGGCGATTCCCGGCCACGCCCTGCGCATGGACATCCGCGACGGGGAAAAGCTGTTGCAACAACTGGAGCTAGGGCTGCTGGACGCAGCGGTGGTGTATCAACCCGAATACTGGCCAAGGCTGCAAGTCGAACAGCTTTTGGAAGAAAAACTCATCCTCGTACGCCTGGCCGCTCGCCCCGAGCCCTACGTGTACATCGACTGGAGCGCCGATTTCCGCCGCCAGCACGATACAGCGTTGCCGGACAAGGCCAAGGCCGCCGTGACCTTCAATCTCGGCCCCCTGGCGTTGCAGTACATCCTGGAAAACGGTGGCAGCGGTTATTTCCGCACGCGGGTCGTGCAGAGCTACCTGGACAGTGGAATCCTGGAGCGGGTGCCCAAGGCGCCGGAGTTCAACTACCCGACTTATCTGGTGTATTCCAGGGACCGGGATTCGGCGGCGTTGCAGCAGGCATTCGAGGTGTTGCGAGGAATCGTCAAGACGGGCAGCGATTGGTCCCAGCGCTGGGATCCTTTGGGTTGATGGGTTTGGAAGGGGCCGCTCCGCGCCCCAGCGGGAGCAAGCTCCCTCGCCACGTGAAACGCCTATCGTCAGAAAGGCCCTTTGCAACTCAAAGGGCCCCGTATCTTGTTCAGGCTACTCCTGCATCAATGCAGCGATCTCGTCCTTGACCAATAGCCGTTCTTTCTTGAGTGTCTCCAAAGCGGAGTCCGACAGCGTGACGGGGGGTTTCTCGGCATTCACGACCTCGGCATCAAGTCGCGAATACTTTTGAAGCAATGAATCGAGCTTCGGGTCCTTGCTGCGCTTTTGCTGGATATGGTCTTTTGTGCATTTGAGATCCTGACAAAGATCATGGGACACCGGCATGGAGCACCTCCTTCATGAGTTCGGTGGCAAGCGCTTTTCAGGGCACTGCCTGTCCTCAGCATGGCCTTGCCGGTCGGCTTCTGTCGACCGCCAATCCGACCAGCGGTGACCGTTCGTCGTCCCGCCATGTGCTGCGATCAAACCTTCACCCACGTATCGCCCTCCATTGATCAGTGACCACAAGAAACACTTGTACAACCTGTGTGGAGACTTACCTATGGACAGATTTACCCTGCGTCAACTCGGCCTGGCTGTTGCCCTGAGTAGCAGCATGGGCATGGCATGGGCCGCGACGTCCAACGACTTCGTCGACAACGCGGCGGCCGGCGGCATTGCGGAAATCGAAACCAGCAAGCTGGCGTTGCAAAAAAGCCAATCGGCGGACATCAAGGAGTTCGCCAACAAGATGATTGCCGACCACACCAAAGCCAATGAAGAGCTGAAGGCGCTGGCGCAGAAACATGACATCGAAGTCCCTGACGACACCACGCTGATGAAGAAGGCCAAGGCCAAGATTCTCGATGTGCGTGATGAGTCCTTCGATCCAGCCTATGCCAATAACCAGGTGATGGCCCACGAAGAAACCATCGCCCTGTTCAAGAAAGAAGCCGAGACCGTCACCGACGACAAGAAGCCCGGCAATACCGAACTGAAGGCGTTCGCCCAGAAAATGCTGCCGGACCTCCAGCATCATTTGGAAATGGCCAAGAAACTTCAGGCAGCTCATCCAAGCAAGTAACACCGCAATCCCGGGCCGTCCTCACAGAAGGACGGCCCGTCCCCTTATTTCTACGCTGCAATAACTCCCTACGCTCTGCTACCGCCGGTCGGCACTGTCAATTCCTACAGTAGACACTGTTGTTGTGCTCTCCTAGGGTCCCGCTCAACAGACACCTGTTCATGAGCGTCCAACCTCCTGGGGGCTTTGCCGTTGCAGGTTTCGTTTAGCCAGGAGCGAAATCATGAGCGATAAACTGGTATTGACTCGAAGCGGCAGCGGCATCGCCGTGAAAATTGCAGCACTGTTGGGATGGTTTGCCTTGATTCTCCAACTCTGCCTGATCCTTGCCTCGCGTTGGCAGGGCGGCAAGAGTCTGCTGGGTGGGGTGGACATTTTCTTCAGCTATTTCACTGTATTGACCAATATCCTCGTCGCACTGGTGTTGAGCTATGCGGCCACCTCAGGGGATTCGGCATTGCGCCGGTTTTTCCTGAACCCCAAGGTCCAGGGCGGTGTGGCCGCTGCAATTGTATTGGTCGGGCTGGCCTACAACCTGCTGCTGCGCCATGTCTGGGATCCGCAAGGTTGGCAGTGGGTGGCCGACGAATTGCTGCACGATGTGATGCCACTGGTGTTTATGTTCTATTGGTGGTTCTGCGTGCCCAAGGCGCCGCTGCAATGGCGGGATATCGGGCCATGGCTGCTTTATCCGCTGGCTTATTTCATTTATGCGCTGGTGCGCGGCGCCATTGTCGACGCTTACCCTTATCCGTTTATCGAAGTGAACACGTTGGGGCTTACGCAAGTGCTGATCAATGCGGTCATGGTGCTGGTGGGGTTCGTGCTGGTGTCGCTGGTGGTGGTCGCCCTGGATCGCCGTAAAGGCACGCGCTGAGCGACTGAAGCCAAGGGGCATGAACCGTCCCCGGTGTGCACTGCCCTGCCGCACACCGAGGCAAACTCCATCTGGCAATCAACCGCCATCAGTGTCGATGTCCGCATCCGTGCTGTCATCGGACTGGGGGCGATCCGGATCAGGTTTGAAGCCCGGGCTGAAGGTGTTGTCGTTGTCCTGGTGATGTTGCTTCTGATCGACCTCGCTGGCAGCGCTCTGGGCTTGGTCCGCGCCGGGCGGGCTGACCGGTTGGGCGGTCGACAGGTCGGCCTGGGGCTGCGGATCGATGGCCGGATCGTTGCGCGGTGATGACGGGGTTTGCATCTGGCCTTTCTGCTGCGTGTTTGCAGGATTGTCGTTCATAGGCACCTCGTTCATGACAGGGCCGGGTTAATACCGACCTTGATTATTCGAAGGTGATGCAGGGGCTTGGGTTCCATTTGTTTGCAGCTTCGCGTTCAACCCGCCAGAACCGAGCGGACCATCCGAGCCAGCGCCTGCGGGTTATAGGGTTTGCTCAGCAAATGAGTGTCGGGGCTCAATTGATGGTTGCGCGAGATAATGTCGCGCGTGTGCCCCGACGTGAACAGCACCGGTATCGGCGGGATCTGGACCTTGGCCCAGGCGGCCAGGTCGGAACTCTTGATCAGGCCGGGCATGACCACGTCAGTGAAAATCAGATCCACCGCGACGCCTTCCAGCAATAGCTTCATCGCCTCGTCGCCGTTGGCGGCGGTCAAGGTCCGGTAACCGAACAATTCGAGCAAGTCCACCGAGGCGCTGCGTACTTCATCGTTGTCTTCCACCACCAGGATCGTCTCCTGTCCGCCTGAGGCGAGCGTGCGCTGGTGCGCCGGATCCGAGGCTTCAGGCTGGTGGCTGCGCGGGAAGTACATGTGCACTTGGGTACCTTCACCCGGGCGGCTGGAAATTTCGATATGACCGCCGCTCTGCTTGACGAACCCGAAGACCATGCTCAATCCGAGCCCGGTGCCCTGGCCGTCGGTCTTGGTGGTAAAGAATGGCTCGAACACTTGGTTCAGGACTTCCGGCGCCATGCCTGCGCCGCTGTCGATCACCGACAGCCGGACGTAATCGCCGGCAGCGACGCCCTTGCCAACGCAGGACGATTCATCCAGCACGATGTTATCGCCGATCATGCTGATGAAGCCTTCCCCGCCCATGGCGTCGCGGGCGTTGATCGCCAAGTTCAACAGGGCATTTTCCAACTGGTTGCGATCGACATGGATGCACCAAGGCTCAACGGGCAACGAAACCTCGATCCGAATGGTTTCGCCCAGCGCCCGTTGCAGCAACTCGCCCAGGCCATCATAGATGCGCCGTGGGTTGTAGACCGCCGGCGACAATGGCTGGCGACGGGCAAAAGCCAGCAGTTGCGATGACAACTTGGCGCCCCGCTCCACGGCTTCGATTGAAGCCCCCACCCGCCGCTGCACGTTGGGATTGTCAGGTTCGTGACGAGCCAGCAAGTGCAGGTTGCCGGCAATCACCTGCAACAGATTATTGAAGTCATGGGCCACGCCGCCAGTGAGGCCGCCGATGGCCTCGAGTTTCTGCGACTGGCGCAACTGCTCTTCAGCCGCCAACCGCGCCTGTACCTCGTCGGCGACGCGTTGCTCCAGATCGCGGGTGAACTTGAGCAATGAAGCTTCGGCGGTCTTGCGCTCGTTGATATCGATCAGCACGCCGGGAAAGCGCAGGGGCTTGCCCAACGCATCGAACTCGCATCGACCGCTGGCCAGCACCCAAAGGTAATCGTCCTCGCCACGGCGCACACGGTATTCTGCGGTGTAGGGTGTGCCTGTGCGCACCGTCAAATCGACCCGTTGCTCAACGTCTTCAAGGTCATCCGGATGGATACGCTGGCGTGCGATTTCGATGGGCAATGCGTCCAGCGGGCATTCCGGCGGATAGTCGAACGTACGCGCGAAACGCTCATCGCCAGACAGCGTGTCGGCCTGGATATCCCAGACAAACGAGCCCAGCAACGGCCCGGCCGAGAGCGCCAGTTGGATGCGTTCATTCACCGCACGGTAACTGCGCTCAGCCTCTTGCCGGGCCCGCTCGGTCAGTACCAGTTCGGTGGTTTCCACGACGATGGCCAACACGCCCGCCGGTGTGTGATCGTCGTCGGGCACCGGGCTGTAATAGAGGTCCATCCAGACATCTTCGGGCTTGCCATCGCGCAGCAGCACCAGCTCCTTGCTGCGGTAGGACAAGGTGCCACCGGCCAGGCACACGTCCAGCACATGGCGATTGAACTCGGCCACTTCCGGCCAGCCCAACTCCACCGCGCGTCCCAACAGATAGGGATGACGGCCGCCCGCAAACTCGGCATAGGCGTCGTTATAAATCATGAAGCCCTGGCGGCCCCACAACATGACCATTGGCAAGGGCGAAGCCAACATCAATTGGACGGCGCTGCGCAGGCTGGCGGACCAGTGCTCGATCGCGCCCAGTTCGGTGCGACTCCAATCGTATGCCCGAATGCGCCGGGCCATTTCGCCGTCCCATCCGGGACACCCGTTATTCTGGGATAAGAACTTCATGGAACGACTCTCACCTCAAACTACCAGCAGGGAAGCGGCATACCACAAGTCCCTTGTGCTAGTGCTTCGAGCGCAAGGTTGGCAATTGGTTTCATGCGGCAGGTGCGCGCCGCTCCCCGTGGCGAGGGAGCTTGCTCCCTCGCCACGGGGCTGCAGCGCTAGCGGAAATCGCGACTGCGCACATGGATGCCCGCCAGCAGTCCACTCAGGTCGCTCAAGCGCCCGGCGATCAGGTGGCGAACTTCACCGACACTCTCCCAGCGCCCATCCACCCGGAGCAATTGCGAACCCACCAGGACCTTGCGCTGGCGCTCGGCGAGGTCGCGCCAGACCACTACGTTGAGGTTGCCGAATTCATCTTCCAGGGTGACGAAGGTCACGCCGCTGGCCGTGCCCGGGCGCTGGCGACCGGTGACCAGACCGGCGACGCTGACGTTGCGACCATGTTCAACGTCCTGCAATTCCCGCGAACTGCGGCAGCGCCGGGCGCGCAGTTCGGGACGCAGCAAGGCCAGCGGATGGGGGCCCAACGTCGTGCCCAGCGTGGCGTAGTCGGCGAACAGGTTTTCTCCCACGGTGGGTTTTGGCAGGTCCACGGGCGGCTCTTCCTGACTGGGCAGGCCCGCGAACAGGCCCAGTTGTTTTTGTACCCCGGCAATGTCCCAACGGGCGCGGTGGCGATCGCCGGACAGACCGCGCAAGGCACTGGCGTCAGCCAGTTGCGCCAAGGCCCGGGCATCAAGTCGAGCACGCTCGCCGAGGTCGGCCACATCGCTGAAAGCCCGCTGGCCGCGAGCCACCTCGATGCGCCTGGCATCGTCCTCGCGAAAACCCTTGATCATGCGCAGGCCCATGCGAATGGCCGGTTGCCGGCCCTCCAAGGGTTCGAGACTGCAGTCCCAATCGCTGGCGCGCACGTCCACTGGACGGATCTGCAACTGATGGCGGCGAGCATCCTGGAGGATCTGGTCCGGGCTGTAGAAACCCATGGGCCAACTGTTGATCAAGGCACAGGCGAACGCCGCCGGTTCGTGGCATTTGAGCCAGCTGCTGGCGTAGGTCAGCAAGGCGAAACTGGCGGCGTGGGATTCAGGGAAACCGTAATTGCCGAAGCCTTTGATCTGCTCGAAGATTTGCGCGGCATATTCAAGACTGTAACCCCTGGCCTCCATCCCGTCGGCCAGCCGCTTCTTATGAGGCTCAAGCCCACCGTGGCGTTTCCAGGCAGCCATGGAGCGCCGCAATTGGTCCGCTTCGCCCGGGCTGTAACCCGCGGCGACGATGGCGATCTGCATGACCTGTTCTTGGAATAGCGGAACACCCAAGGTACGTCCCAATACTTCTTCCAATTCTGGCGAAGGGTAAGTGACAGCCTCCTCCTTGTTCCGCCGACGCAGATACGGATGCACCATGCCGCCCTGGATCGGTCCCGGCCGCACGATCGCCACTTCGATCACCAGGTCGTAATACTCCTTGGGTTTGAGCCGCGGCAACATCGCCATCTGCGCCCGGGATTCGATCTGGAACACGCCGATGGTGTCGGCGCGGCTGATCATGTCGAACGTGGCTTTGTCGTCCTTGGCCAGTGACGCCAAGGTATGGCGAATGCCTCGGTAGTGCGCGATCAAATCGAAACATCGGCGAATCGCGCTGAGCATGCCCAAGGCCAGGATGTCCACCTTGAGCAGCCCGACCGCATCGAGATCGTCCTTGTCCCACTGGATGATGGTGCGCTCGGCCATGGCGGCGTTTTCCACCGGCACGAGGGTGTCCAGGGGTTGCTGGGAAATCACGAAGCCGCCAGGGTGCTGGGACAAGTGCCGGGGAAAGCCGATCAACTGCTGGGTCAGCCCCAGCACCCGGCGCAACACCGGGCTGTCCGGGTCGAAACCGCCCTCACGCAAGCGGTCCAATGGCGGTGCCTCGTCACTCCAACGGCCGCAGCAATCGGCCAGGGCATTGACCTGGTCCGGCGGCAGGCCCAGGGCCTTGGCCACGTCGCGCACCGCCCCGGCGCCGTGGTAACTGCTGACCACTGCGGTCAACGCCGCGCGATGACGGCCATAACGCTGGAACACGTACTGCAAGACTTCTTCACGGCGCTCGTGTTCGAAATCGACATCGATATCCGGCGGCTCATTGCGCTCGCGGGACAGGAAGCGCTCGAACAGCATGTCCGTACAGCTCGGGTCGATTTCGGTGATGCCCAGGGCGTAGCACACCGCCGAATTGGCCGCCGAGCCTCTTCCCTGACAAAGAATATGGCGGCTGCGAGCGAAACTGACGATGTCCTGCACGGTGAGGAAATAACTGTCGTAGCCGAGTTCGGCAATCAGCTTCAATTCCTTGTCGATCTGCACTCGTACCTTGTCTGTCACGCCTTTTTCCCAGCGCTCGCGCAGGCCGCGCTCGGTCAGCTCCCGCAGCCAGGACGCTGGGTCATGGCCCTCGGGCACCAGTTCGCGGGGGTATTCATAGCGCAACTGAGCGAGGTCGAACGTGCAACGCCGGGCGATCTCCAGGGTTTCATCGAGCAAGGCGCGAGGGTAAAGACCGGCCAAGGCTTGGAGGCTGCGCAAATGACGTTCGCCGTTGGGGTGCAGACGCTGGCCAGCCTCGGCCACGGTGATGTGATGTCGGATCGCGGTCATGGTGTCTTGCAGGGCGCGGCGACCACGTACATGCATGTGCACATCGCCCGTGGCGACGGCGGGAAGGTCCAGGCGTTCGGCCAACGCCAGCAAGTCGGCCAGGCGCTTGCGGTCGTCCTGTCCGCAATGCAGCTGCACAGCCAGCCACAGGCGCCCGGCAAAAAACCGTTGGAGCCAACGGCCTTGCGCCTCGGGGTCCTTGCCGTCGGGAACCCACAACGCCAACAGTCCCGGCAGGGGGTCGTCGAAATCTTCCCGGACGATGCGATAACGACCCTTCTCGCTGCGACGCCGGGCGCGGGTAATCAACCGGCACAAGGCTTGATAGCCTTCGAGGTTTTCCACCAGCAGCACCAGCTTGGGGCCATCCTCGACCTGGATTTCGCTGCCCACGATCAGTTGCAGGTCCAGCTCTTTGGCCGCCTGCCAGGCCCGGACGATCCCGGCCAAGGTGCACTCGTCGGTAATCGCCAGGGCCCGATAGCCCTGCTGTCTGGCACGGCGACACAGCTCCAGGGCGCTGGAGGCGCCACGCTGGAAGCTGAAGTTCGACAAGCAATGCAGTTCGGCGTAGTCGATACTCATGCGAACCAGCCTTGCAGCCATAACGGCCCGCTTTCGCCCACCGGTCGATAGGCCCAGGCGCGTTGCCCGGTACGGGTTTCGATCAGGTAGTAATCGCGGCGCACATCGGCGCCGTCCCACCAGCCGGACTCGATGCGTTCCGGACCCATGAGGATGCGCGCCTGGCCTTCGGGCAACGCCTGGGGCTCGCCAAGCAACCAGCCGGGACGCTGGACTTCATCGCGCAGAGGACAGGCCTGGAGTCGCGGCTCGGGCGTCAGTTGCCAAGCGCACTCGGGTCGATGATCGTCGCCAAACCCCAGCCCTTGCACGGCATCGTCACCCAGGCGCGCCCGCAGTCGTTCGCGTAATTGCTCCCAGGGCAAGGACTGCTGGGGACGTTCGTCGAACAACTCCAGGCGCTGGGGCACGAAGCTCGGCAGGTCTTCGGCGCACAACCGAAAACCGCGCACAGGTGCCTCGACCTGTACCTGTTCGAGACGGCCACGGGCCAGTTCGAACAGCATCGAAGGGTCCCGCTCGGCGCTGAGCAGGCCGACCTTGATCACCGTGTCGGGCAAACCCGCATGCTCCAGATGCAGGTCGAAGCGCTGCACGCCGCTGTCGCGTCCACACAAAAAAGCCGAAAGATCACCGGTCAAGCGGCGCAGCGGAAACAGCAACGCCTGGTGGGATTGCACGTCGTAATTGAGTTCGATGCGCGCATCGAAACGGTCCGCAGGCAAGTAGAACGACAGCGCCAGGGTGCGACTGCCCGTCAGCGCGTCGAAGTGCTTGAGCACGTCGGCCTCGAAGCGCCGCGCCAAGGTGTGCCGGGGCAAGGCCTGGACCTGATCCAGGCGGCGCAGCCCCATGCGCGACAACGCCGTGGCGACGTCGGGCGCCAGGCCGATGCGGTCCACGGGCATGTGCCCCAGGTACGCTTGCAGGGTCTCGCCATCGGGCACCACCAGGGCGTCATAAGCATTGGCCAGTACCCGCGCCGCCACCGGGTTGGGTGCGGCGACGATGCGATGGCGAAAGCCCAGTTCCGTCAGCTCGTCCCGCAAGCGTGCCTCGAACACCGGCCAGGGCCCGAACAGCCCCAGGCTCGATTCGATTTCGAACACCACCGTGCGCGGGTAATGCACGCTGACCTGGGAACTGAAGCGGTAGGCCCAGGCGGCAAGGAATTGTTGCCAGTGCTCGATCTGCGCCGCGTCGTACTCGGCCGTGGCAAACCCTTTGCTCAGGGCCTGGGCGGCGGTCATGGTCTGCCCGGGCCGCAAGCCCAGGGCGCGGGCCGGTTCATTGACCGCTTGCAACACCCGACGCTGGGCCGGACCGGTCAGCAGCGCCAGGGGCTCATCGGGATCGGGGCGCTGGCGCAGCGCGGCGTCCAGCGCCAATTGCGGAAAGAGGATACAGACCCAGCGCATCGCAACCTCAATGCTCGGTGTGCGTGGCAAACGCAATCGGTGCCGAACGAGCCAGCCCGCCCCGGGACTTGAGCACTCGCAATTGTGCTGGCCGGGCATCGATGGCAATCCGCAGGGCCGCCGGAGACGGGTTGATGGCTTCCTGGATCGGGCGCCAGGCGAACGCCAGGGTCTGGCCGGTTTCCGCCGCGACTTGCAACCGACGCAGGGCCCGGTCATCCGCCTGCCGAGGCCAGCACAGCACCGCGCCGCAACTGCCCGAACGCAGGCATTGCTCAGTGGCCCACAAGGCATCGCGTTGATCGGCCTGGATGATCGACAGTTGGCGCAGGTCGACCCCGGCATTTCGCCAAGCCTGGGGATAGGGTACGAACGGTGGCGCCACCAGCACGATCCGCTCCCCCGCCGCCGACAGCCGCGCGAGGGTCGGCCAGACCAGTTGCAACTCGCCCACGCCCGGCGCGCCGATGAGAATTTCCGTCAGCGCTGCTTCCGGCCAGCCGCCATTGGGCAATGCCGCGTCCAGCGCCGCATGACCGGTGGGCTGCGGACTGGCGGCCGGCGGCGCAGGTCGCCCCTTCCAGACCTGGCCGCCATTGAACAGCGTATCCAGCGCAACGACAGCGCCCATCAGCCTTGTCTCACCAGGCCACAGAACACGCCTTCGATCGCCAGGTCCTGGTCGGCTTCAACGATGATTGGCTGATAGGCCGGATTGCGGGGCAACAGACGCACGCGCTCGCCGACTTGCTCGAAGCGCTTGATAGTCACTTCCCCGTCCAGGCGCGCCACGACGATCTGCCCATTGGCGGCCTGGGGCGTGCGCTGCACACCCACCAGGTCACCGTCGAGAATGCCGTCCTCAATCATCGAATCGCCCTGGACCCGCAACAAATAATCCGGCGCCTTGGTGAAAATCGCCGGGTCCAGCAGCAGGCGGCTGTGAACCTCGGCGTCGGCGCCAATCGGCAGCCCGGCAGCCACCCGCCCCAGCACCGGCACGTCCAGCAACTCGGGCCGTGACGGCTGGTTCAGCAGCCGAATGCCTCGGGCCTGGTGCGGATTGACTTCAATGAAACCGGCCTCGGTCAACGCCAGCACATGCTTGCGCGCCACGCTGCGAGAGGCGAACCCAAACGCCTCGCTGATTTCAGCGAGGCTCGGAGGCTGCCCCTGCTCGGCGATGCGTTCGCGGATAAAGGTCAGGATAGCGGTGCGGCGAGGAGTGAGAGTCGTCATGGAGTACATTTGTACTCCTGTCGGTTTTTTCTGACAAGCGCCGCCAGTCAGTTCACAGGTTGGCTGCGCTTGTCATTGTGGCGAGGGAGCGTCGGTTTCTGGCGGCGCAGGGGAAATTTGAGAATTGCCCTACATACGCTGCTTCTTTCCCTGACTTATTTCTTCAGCCAACCCCGGCACAGTCTCGCGCCCACCTCTGTGTTGCGAGATGTCTGCATGCTTCCATCCGACAAGATCCCGTCCTTAATAGGCGCCATTGGTTCTCTGGTCTTGGCCGCCAGGAGCACGCCCGACGTCGAGGAAGTACTGCAGGACTTTCGCCGCTGCCTGGGCGACTACGACAGTTGGGCAGAAA
>NZ_JABWQW010000037.1:0-54178 GCF_014268645.1 Pseudomonas sp. SWRI154 | reverse complement strand
CCTTTATTTTTTACATTCCAGAAAAGCAAATGCCCCGACAAGTCGGGGCATTTGCTTTACGCCGCCGCAAACTGCGTTTTCACACAGTCTGATTCAATGTCGGCTTTTTTGTATGCAATGACCAGTAATGCAAGGATCACGTGACGACCCGTTACACAACGCGGCCTTCGCTACAGCGCAATCAAGACGCTGGAAACACCTGCGAAACCTCATCGCTTGCCAAGCCACTTGGCGATTCCAGGCCTGCATCCCTGATCAGCGCCAGTCGGTATTTATCAATTGCATAATTAGCACATTGGGCATCGATCCTTCCGTCTGGGGCTCCGCCCACGCCAATAGCACCGATCACCTCACCGCCAACCCTGATTGGCACACCACCGGTCAAGGCCAGGGTGCCGGGGAGATTGGCGAGCTGGGGAGCCTGAACGGTACGCGCCATGACATTGCTTGTTTCAGTCTTGAAGGATAGCGCCGTGTACGCCTTGCGCTCACTGCCAGCAAGCGCGATAGGCCCGGTATTGTCAGACCTCAGCATCGCCAGCACCGTGCCTGACCGATCCACCACCGTGGCAGCGACCGACTGGTTGTTGGCGGCACAAACGGCTACCGCCACATTGGCCAGTCGCATGGCATGAACATAGGACAAGTTCTTTTGCGCAACAACCGATTGGACGGCTGCAGCCTGGGACGGCAACTCCACCAAAGGCGCCAGTTGCGCATGAGCGGATGCGGCAACAACAGCAAAAGCAACCGTGGAAATAATTTTCATAATCGTCATATCTAAATCCTTTTAATGGGGATGAAACCTTTTTCCATCCAATGGAAAACTCATCATGGATTCAAGACCACCGTTTGGCACCAAACGTTATAAAACAAGATGTTAAGACCCCATCCCCCAGAAAGCTCAGTCGTTATCGCTTTTGGCCTGGCTCAGTGATGCAACTGCGGTATGCCTAAACGAAAATGCCCCGAAACCGGGGCATTTTTTGTAGCGCAGCGCGGATTGTTATTTAACCAAGCGCCAGGTAAACGGATACCGATACGGCTGCCCTTCATTGGCCTTCACGCCACCAATGATGGTCAGCACCAACGCACCAATCGCCACCAGCCCAAACAGGAAGAAGCCGATCACCACGATCATCAGCAGCAGGCTGATCGCCGCGGCGATCGCCACGGTGATCTGGAAGTTAAGCGCTTCCTTGCCCTGGGCATCGATGAACGGGTCGGATTCACGCTTGAGCTGCCAGATGACCAGCGGCCCGATCAGCGAACCGAACGGAATGAAAATCCCCAATAGTGCGGACAGGTGACAGAACATTGCCCATTGACGCGCCTCTTTGCTCGGCTGGGGCAGCAGGACTTGCTCATCACTCATGACGTTCTCCTTGTCTGAAGCGCAAAACGATCAGTCGGCCAACGCGGCCTTTTGCAGTTCGAAAATTTCGTTCATGCCTTTCTTCGCCAGCTCCAGCATAGCGTTCAACTCTTGCGGCTGGAACGGAGCGCCTTCAGCGGTGCCCTGGACTTCGATGAAGCCGCCAGCGCTGGTCATGACCACGTTCAGGTCAGTCTCGGCGGCGGAGTCTTCCAGGTAGTCCAGGTCCAGCACCGGCTCGCCTTGGTACATGCCGACGGAAACCGCGGCGATCATCTGCTTGAGCGGGTCGCCGCCCTTGAGGCCGCCACGCTTCTTGATCACTTTCAAGGCATCCACCAGCGCGACCATGGCGCCGGTAATGGACGCGGTGCGGGTGCCACCGTCAGCTTGGATCACGTCGCAATCGACGTAGAGCGTCACGTCGCCCAGCTTCGACATGTCCAGCGCGGCACGCAGCGAGCGGCCGATCAAACGTTGGATTTCCAGGGTACGGCCACCCTGCTTGCCACGACTGGCCTCGCGCTGGTTCCGTTCGCCGGTGGCGCGCGGCAGCATGCCGTATTCGGCGGTCAACCAACCCTGGCCTTGGCCCTTGAGGAACCGTGGCACGCCGTTTTCGACGCTGACGGTGCAGATGACCTTGGTATCACCGAATTCGACCAGTACAGATCCCTCGGCGTGTTTGGTGTAGTTGCGGGTAATGCGGATCGAGCGAAGCTGATCGGCAGCGCGACCACTTGGACGTTTCATAGGGAACACCTGTACTGAGGACGGAAAACTGCCGGATATTATAGAGCCGCGGGCCGCCAGAGGGCAGTTTAAAAAAGCCGGCGCGACAGGTGAGCGTGCCCAAAGCCCCGGCCGACGGGCTGCAGCGCTTTGTTACCGGAGCTGTTTGGGCGCTTGCGTCGCACTGCGCTACAATCCTGCGCCTTTGCTGTCCTTCAGCATTTACCCACAGATCCCAGGCCTCACGACCACCGACCGGTCGTGACCGGCCTGCATTGCGAGGAACCCCCATGGTGCACAGCATGACCGCCTTCGCCCGCGTCGAAAAAGCCGGGGCCCAAGGCACGCTGGGCTGGGAACTGCGCTCGGTCAACAGCCGTTACCTGGAGCCGCACCTGCGCCTGCCCGAATCCTTCCGCGATCTGGAAGGCGCCGTGCGCGAAGCGCTGCGCCAGGGCCTGTCCCGGGGCAAGCTGGAGTGCACCCTGCGTTTCACCGAAGAAACCACCGGCAAAGCCCTGCAAGTAGACCGTGAGCGCGCCGCGCAATTGGTCGCCGCCGCCGAAACCGTCGCCAGCCTGATCAACAATCCCGCCGCCCTGAATCCGCTGGAAGTCCTGGCCTGGCCCGGCGTGCTGGTGGGCGACGCGAGCGACCCGCAAGCACTCAATGCCGAAGCATTGGCGCTGTTCAATCAAGGCTTGAAAGAACTCAAGGCCGGTCGCGAGCGTGAAGGCGCGGAGCTGGCCCGGCTGATCAATGAACGCCTGACCTCCATCGAGGAAGATGTCGTCACCCTGCGCGAACTGGTCCCGCAGATGCTCGCCACCCAGCGCCAGAAAGTCCTCGACCGCTTCGCCGACATGAAGGCCGAACTGGACCCGCAGCGCCTGGAACAGGAAATGGTCATGCTCGCGCAAAAGAGCGACGTGGCCGAAGAACTGGATCGCCTGAGCACCCACATCATCGAAGTCCGCCGGGTGCTCAAGTCCGGCGGCGCGGCCGGTCGCCGCCTCGACTTCCTGATGCAAGAGCTCAACCGCGAAGCCAACACACTGGGCTCCAAAGCCTTCGACCCGCGCAGCACCCAGGCAGCGGTCAACCTCAAGGTGTTGATCGAGCAAATGCGCGAACAAGTGCAGAACATTGAGTAAGGCTAACCCGACATGACCCACAGCACCGGCACCCTCTACATCATTTCCGCGCCCTCGGGCGCTGGCAAGACCAGCCTGGTCAAGGCATTGATCGATGCCGAACCGCAGATCCGCGTCTCGGTCTCCCACACCACTCGCGCCATGCGCCCGGGCGAAGTGAACGGCGTGAACTATCACTTCGTCGACCGTGAAGAGTTCGTGAGAATGGCCGAGCACGGCGACTTCCTGGAGCGCGCCGAAGTTTTCGGCAATCTCTACGGCACGTCGCAAAGCTATCTGCAGCAGACGCTCGACGAAGGCCACGACCTGATCCTCGAAATCGACTGGCAAGGCGCCGAGCAGGTGCGCAAGCTGATGCCCCAGGCCCGTTCGATCTTCATCCTCCCGCCGAGCCAGCAGGCCTTGCGCCAGCGCCTGACCAACCGCGGCCAGGACAGCGACGAGATCATCGAAGGCCGGATGCGCGAAGCGGTCAGCGAAATGAGCCACTACGTCGATTACGATTACCTGATCATCAACGACGATTTCGCCCACGCACTGGACGACCTCAAGGCCATTTTCCGCGCCAGCCAGCTCCAGCAGAAACGCCAGCAGCAACGTTTCGGTAAATTATTGGCCGAACTGCTGGGCTGAACCGCCCTTCCCAAAACCGCTGCGAGGGCTTTACATTGGTACTCGCAGCGCGCCGAGGGGTTGGTCAAAAAATCAGCGCTTCCCTAAACGCTGGTGTTTTTTTAAACTGTCGAGTCCGCTCGCCCAACCGGGCAGCGCGCATATTGCATTCGCTCCGAGGAATACCATGGCCCGCGTAACCGTTGAAGACTGCCTAGAACACGTGGAAAACCGCTTTGAGCTGGTCATGCTCTCTACCAAGCGTGCCCGTCAACTGGCCACCGGTGGCAAAGAGCCGTTGGTCCAGTGGGAAAACGACAAGCCTACCGTGGTAGCGCTGCGTGAAATCGCCGAAGGCCTGATGAGCTACGAGTTCATCGCCAACGCTGAAATCGTTGAAGACGAACCGCTGTTCGCAGCGTTCGAGGACGAGTCCAACGAGGCGGTCTAAGCCTATGCCTGGTCGACGTAGCACGGCGCGGGGTCACAGCAGACGGCAGGAGTCATCATCATGCCGAGCATAGACGCCCTCGCCGATCGCTTATCGGCCTACCTCGGCACGGACCAGGTCAATCTGGTCCGCCGAGCCTATTTCTACGCCGAACAAGCCCACGACGGCCAGCGCCGCCGCAGCGGCGAAGCGTACGTCACGCACCCGCTTGCAGTGGCGAATATCCTCGCCGACATGCACATGGACCATCAAAGCCTGATGGCCGCCATGCTGCACGACGTGATCGAAGACACCGGCATCGCCAAGGAAGCGCTTCAAGCGCAGTTCGGCGAAACCGTGGCCGAACTGGTCGATGGGGTCAGCAAACTGACCCAGATGAACTTCGAGACCAAGGCCGAGGCCCAGGCTGAAAACTTCCAGAAAATGGCCATGGCCATGGCGCGCGATATCCGCGTGATCCTGGTCAAGCTCGCCGACCGCCTGCACAACATGCGCACCCTGGAAGTGCTGTCCGGCGAAAAGCGCCGGCGCATCGCCAAGGAAACCCTTGAGATCTACGCGCCCATCGCCAACCGCCTGGGCATGCACGCGATCCGCATCGAGTTCGAAGACCTCGGCTTCAAGGCCATGCACCCGATGCGTTCGGCGCGGATCAACCAGGCCGTCAAGCGCGCCCGGGGCAACCGCAAGGAAATCGTCAACAAGATCGAAGAGTCCCTGAGCCATTGCCTCGCGATCGACGGCATCGAAGGCGAGGTCAGCGGGCGCCAGAAACACCTCTACGGCATCTACAAGAAAATGCGCGGCAAGCGTCGGGCCTTTAACGAGATCATGGACGTCTACGCGTTCCGGATCATCGTCGACAAGGTCGACACCTGCTACCGCGTGCTGGGCGCTGTACATAATTTGTACAAACCGTTGCCGGGGCGCTTCAAGGACTACATTGCGATCCCCAAGGCCAACGGCTACCAATCGCTGCATACCACGTTGTTCGGCATGCACGGCGTACCGATCGAAATCCAGATCCGTACCCGCGAAATGGAAGAGATGGCCAACAATGGCATCGCTGCCCACTGGTTGTACAAATCCAGCGGCGACGAACAACCCAAAAGCACTCACGCCCGCGCCCGGCAATGGGTCAAGGGCGTACTGGAAATGCAGCAGCGGGCCGGCAACTCCTTGGAATTCATCGAGAGCGTGAAGATCGACCTGTTCCCGGACGAGGTCTACGTCTTCACGCCCAAGGGCCGGATCATGGAGCTGCCCAAAGGCTCCACCGCGGTGGATTTTGCCTACGCCGTGCACACCGACGTCGGCAACAGTTGCATCGCCTGTCGCATCAATCGACGCCTGGCCCCGCTGTCCGAACCGCTGCAAAGCGGTTCCACGGTGGAGATTGTCAGCGCCCCCGGCGCGCGGCCCAACCCGGCGTGGCTCAACTTCGTCGTCACTGGCAAGGCCCGCACGCACATCCGCCACGCGCTGAAACTGCAACGTCGCTCCGAATCCATCAGCCTCGGCGAACGCCTGCTGAACAAAGTGCTGAACGGGTTCGACAGCTCACTGGACAAGATCCCGGCCGAGCGCGTGCAGATCATGCTCAACGAATACCGCCTCGAGCTGATCGAAGACCTGCTCGAAGACATCGGCCTGGGCAATCGCATGGCCTACGTTGTCGCCCGCCGCCTGCTTGGCGAAGGCGAACAGTTGCCGAGCCCGGAAGGCCCGCTGGCGATTCGCGGCACCGAGGGCCTGGTGCTCAGCTATGCCAAGTGCTGCACGCCGATCCCGGGCGACCCGATTGTCGGTCACCTGTCCGCCGGCAAAGGGATGGTGGTGCACCTGGACAACTGCCGCAACATCAGCGAAATCCGCCACAACCCGGAAAAGTGCATCCAGCTTTCGTGGGCCAAGGATGTCACCGGCGAATTCAATGTCGAACTGCGCGTCGAGCTGGAGCATCAGCGCGGCCTGATCGCCCTGCTGGCGAGCAGCGTCAACGCCGCCGACGGCAATATCGAGAAAATCAGCATGGACGAACGCGATGGCCGCATCAGCGTCGTCCAACTGGTGGTCAGCGTGCACGACCGCGTGCACCTGGCCCGCGTGATCAAGAAACTGCGCGCCTTGACCGGCGTCATCCGCATCACCCGAATGCGCGCATAGAGCCTCAACAGCCGCCCTCATTACAAGGAGTCATCAATGACCAAGACCGTTATTTCCAGCGACAAGGCCCCGGCCGCCATCGGCACTTATTCCCAGGCGATCAAGGCCGGCAACACGGTCTACATGTCGGGCCAGATCCCACTGGACCCGAAAACCATGGAGCTGGTCGAGGGCTTCGAAGCCCAGACCGTGCAGGTGTTCGAAAACCTGAAGGCCGTGGCCGAGGCTGCCGGCGGTTCGTTCAAGGACATCGTCAAGCTCAACATCTTCCTCACCGACCTGAGCCACTTCGCCAAGGTCAACGAGATCATGGGCAAATATTTCGACCAGCCTTACCCTGCCCGCGCCGCCATTGGCGTGGCCGCCCTGCCAAAGGGCTCGCAGGTCGAGATGGATGCCATCCTGGTCATCGAGTAATACAGGTCGGCGCAGCGTCCCCCGCTGCGCCGTTTTCGTTCGAAAGGAATCCACCATGCGCAAAGCGCTTGCTCTCTCGCTGCTCGTCCTGCTTCTCGGCGGCTGCGCCAGCGACCCTGCCGACCGTGACATCAGCGGCACCTGGATCAACCAGGCGGCCATCGACGCTGCCGCCAAGGGCGGCCCGCTTCGCGAAGCGCTGCAGGGCTACGGCCCGAACCTGGAGTGGGACGTCAACACTCGGGCCGGCCAGGCGCGCTACACCAACGGCTTCGAAAACGTCGAAGGGAAGTTGCTCGGCGAACAGGACGGCGCCTGGAAAGTCGACTTCTACGGCAGTTCGGCCAGCGAACTCAAGCGCGACGGCAACCAGTTGAGCCAGGCGGCCACCGAGAACGAACCGCAGCAGGTGTTCGACCGAGCGCAAGTCCAAGTACCGGAGGGCGCACCGATCGGCGCCAGCTTCGAGCGCGCGTTATATGCCGCCTACCTGGGTGGCACTTGGAACATCAGCGAAGGTCCCGGCCAAGGCGCCACGGTGCAATTTCAACCCGACGGCCAGGTCAGCGGCCTGCCCGGCGCTGATCGCTACGCATTGTGCCTGGCCGGCGATTGCGCCTCCATGAGCGGCGGCAACGACAACATCTGGCTACAACAGAACGGCCAGGGCAACACCTGGATCTTTGCCCGTGACGGCAAGAAACTGGAAATCTTCCAGACCGTGAATGCGGCACTGGCCGATGAGATGCCGTCGTTCACGCCGGGTGATCGCAAGTGGGTGCTTGAAAAGCAGTAGCCCTGCCTCAAGGAGCCCATGTGGGAGCGAGCAGGCTCGCTCCACAGCCTGTTTCTTGGCGACTGGAAATCAGCAACGCCCTTCGAGAATCGCCGCATACCCCTCGCGAAAGCTCGGATAACGCGGCGTCCAGCCCAAGGCCTTGGCCCTGGCGTTGCTGCAACGCTTGCTGCCGGCACGACGCACGCTGGCGTCTTCAGCCCACTCGGTCACGCCCATATATTCCCGCAACCAACCCACCACCTCCGCCAACGGCGCGGGCGCATCGTCGACGCCGATGTAACAGTCCTCCAGCGCCTTGCCCTGGCGATCGGCTTCCAGCAGGAACGCCAGCAGGCCGGCGGCATCGTCGGCGTGGATGCGATTGGCATACAACGGCGGATCGGTCACTATGCGATAACCCTGGCGCACCTGGCTCAGTAGCCACTCACGGCCCGGACCATAGATGCCGGTCAAGCGCAGACGACTCGCCGGGATACCACTGCCCAAAGCCAGCTGTTCGGCTTCGATCATCAGCCGACCGGAATAACCGCCGGCTACGGTAGGCGAGGTTTCATCCACCCATTCGCCCTGCTGCTGCCCATAAACGCTGCTGCTGGACACAAAAAGCAGGCGCTTGGGCTGTTGGCCATGCTGCTTCAACCAGCTCAACACATGCTGCAGTCCTTCGACGTAAGCCTTGCGATAGCCCGCTTCGTCATGGTCGGTGGCGGCGGCGCTGTACACCAGATAATCCAACGGATCCGTGGGCCAATCGGCGGGGCATTGCTCGCTGAACAAATTCCCCGCGACCCCAATGACCCCGGCTGGGAGGTTCGAAACCGTCCGCCGCAAGCCATGGACCCGCCAATGCCCAGCCACTAATTGGCTGGCCAGGCGGCCGCCGATATCACCGCAGCCGGCGATCAAAACAGAAGGCGCGGACATCATGAACTCCTCTGGCAAAGCCGCAGACTAGCCTCCGTGGGGGACGAGCGGCTAGCCATGCGACAAAAAAAGTAACTGTATTACTTTTGTTAACAAGAATTACTTGCAATAATGCGTGCCACTTTTGTTCTCGGCCTCACGAGGCCTGGAAGAACATCAACCTTCTTTTTTTCTCAGGTCCGGCCAGCATGACACGCTCACTCTTCTCCGCTTCGCCAACCAACCGCCCTCGCGCCTGGAGCGCCACGGCGGCCTTGCTGCTTAGCCTGCTGTTGGCGCCCGGTGCCTTTGCCGATGCGCAAACGCCGGCCACCGCTCCCGCCACGGGGCCAGCCGCTACCCAGGCGCCGACCGACGCTGCCGCTCCCGTAGCGACGCCAGCAGCCACCGACCCGACCCAGGCAGTGGAAGCCAGCGCCGCAGACGCCCCTCAAGTGCTCGAAGCCGACAACACCTTGGGCATGGCCCACGATCTGTCGCCTTGGGGCATGTACAAGAATGCCGACATCATCGTCAAAGCCGTAATGATCGGCCTCGCCATCGCCTCGATCATCACCTGGACCATCTGGATTGCCAAAGGCTTCGAGCTGCTGGGCGCCAAGCGTCGCCTGCGGGGCGAAATCGCGGCGCTGAAAAAAGCCACCACCCTCAAGGAAGCCAGCGCCACCGCTGCGAAGGAAGGCACCCTCGCCAACCTGCTGGTGCACGACGCGCTCGAAGAGATGCGCCTGTCGGCCAACAGCCGCGAGAAAGAAGGCATCAAGGAACGCGTGAGCTTCCGCCTCGAGCGCCTGGTCGCCGCCTGCGGTCGCAACATGAGCAGCGGCACCGGCGTGCTCGCCACCATCGGCTCCACCGCACCGTTTGTCGGCCTGTTCGGCACCGTCTGGGGGATCATGAACAGCTTCATCGGCATCGCCAAGACCCAGACCACCAACCTCGCCGTCGTAGCCCCCGGCATCGCCGAAGCCCTGCTGGCAACGGCACTGGGCTTGGTCGCGGCAATCCCGGCCGTGGTCATCTACAACGTTTTCGCCCGTTCCATCGCTGGCTACAAGGCGCAGGTGTCCGATGCTTCGGCCGAAGTCCTGCTGCTGGTCAGCCGCGATCTGGATCACCTGCCGCCCGAGCGTGGCGCGCAACCGCACATGGTGAAAGTGGGGTAATCGGCCATGGGCCTGCATTTGAAAGAAGGCGCAGACGACGATCTGGCCGAGAACCACGAAATCAACGTCACGCCGTTCATCGACGTGATGCTGGTGCTGTTGATCATCTTCATGGTGGCCGCCCCACTCGCCACCGTGGACATCAAGGTTGATCTCCCCGCGTCGACGGCCAAGCCGTCGCCACGCCCTGAGAAACCGGTGTTCTTGAGCGTCAAGGCCGACCAGCGCCTGTTCCTGGGTGAAGACGAAATCAAGGTCGAAAGCCTCGGCGCGACCTTGGATGCCAAGACCCAGGGCAAAAAGGACACGACGATCTTCTTCCAGGCCGACAAAGGCGTCGATTACGGCGACCTGATGAGCGTGATGGATGCCCTGCGCGGTGCCGGCTACTTGAAAGTCGGCCTGGTCGGACTCGAGACGGCGCCGAAGAAATGATCACGACGCGCCAAAAGCTGACGCGTTACAGCGGTAGCCTGGCCGTGGTGCTAGGCGTGCATGCGCTTGCCATCGCGCTGGCGCTGAACTGGACGACACGTGCGCCCATCGAATTGCCTCCCCAGGCAATGATGGTCGAACTGGCGCCGGTTCCTGCGCCACCACCGCCTGCGCCACCGAAAGTCGTCACACCGCCGCAACCTCCCGAGCCGGTCGAAGAATTGCCGCTGCCTAAACTGGCCGAAGCACCAAAGGCGGAAATCGCCGTGCCCAAGCCGGTAAAACCCAAGCCCAAGCCACAACCGCCCAAGCCCAAGCCTGTGGAGAAAAAGCCGGAGCCGCCCAAGGAACCGCCGTCGGAGCAGAAACCCAGCGACACTCAGCCAACCCAGGCCCCGACCGAAAAATCCGCGCAACCTGCTCCTGGTCCGTCGCCTGCACAGATGGCGGCCAAGGCCAGCTGGCAAGGCACGCTGCTGGCGCATCTGGGCAAATACAAGAAATACCCGGCCAGCGCCCAGGCACGCGGCAAAGAAGGCATGAACCGCCTGCGGTTCGTGGTGGATGCCGAAGGCAACGTCGTGTCTTTCGAACTGGTGGGCAAGTCAGGCAACGCCGATCTGGACCGAGCCACCCTGGAAATGATCCGTCGCGCCCAGCCGCTGCCCAAGCCACCGGCCGATCTGTTGAACAACGGCACGGTGGAACTGACGGCACCGTTCCTGTACTCCATCGACAAGCGCCGGCGCTGATTTCCAGACGCGCCCCGCCACATGAAAACAAAGGCACCGAAAGGTGCCTTTTTCATATTCGGCAACGACCCAACTCACATTCGCCGGTGTCACACCGCGCCTGCAGTCTGATAACGTGCGTCTATCGATTGCAGCCGGTATGCTTGGCTCGCAACTTCACGGACGTTTCGCCATGACCCTCACAGAATTACGCTACATCGTGACCCTCGCCCAGGAGCAGCACTTTGGCCATGCGGCCGAGCGTTGCCACGTCAGCCAGCCGACGCTCTCTGTGGGTGTGAAAAAGCTTGAAGACGAACTCGGTGTGCTGATTTTCGAGCGCAGCAAAAGCGCGGTGCGCCTCACGCCGGTTGGCGAAGGCATCGTCGCTCAAGCGCAGAAAGTGCTGGAGCAGGCCCAGGGCATTCGCGAATTAGCCCAGGCCGGCAAGAACCAGCTCACCGCTCCGTTGAAGGTGGGCGCGATCTACACCGTCGGTCCCTACCTGTTCCCGCACCTGATCCCGCAACTGCACCGGGTCGCCCCGCAGATGCCGTTGTACATCGAAGAAAACTTCACCCACGTGCTGCGCGACAAGCTGCGCAACGGCGAACTGGACGCGATCATCATCGCCCTGCCGTTCAACGAAGCCGATGTCCTGACCCTGCCGCTCTACGACGAACCGTTCTACGTCCTGATGCCGGCCCAGCACCCCTGGACCCAGAAAAAAACCATCGACGCCGCCCTGCTCAACGACAAGAGCCTGTTGCTGCTAGGCGAAGGCCACTGTTTCCGCGACCAAGTGCTCGAAGCCTGCCCGACCCTGACCAAGGGCAGCGAAGGCGCCAAGCACACCACGGTGGAATCCAGCTCCCTGGAAACCATTCGCCACATGGTCGCTTCGGGCCTGGGCATTTCGATCCTGCCGTTGTCGGCGGTGGACAGCCATCACTATGCGCCGGGCGTGATCGAAGTCCGTCCGCTGACGGCACCCGTGCCGTTCCGCACCGTTGCCATCGCCTGGCGCGCCAGCTTCCCGCGACCCAAGGCCATCGAGATCCTCGCCGATTCGATCCGCCTGTGCTCCGTGGCCAAGCCGCCTGCCGCCAAGTAAGCCGTTGCCATGACTGAGCTGTCGAAAGTGCCGGTGACGACACTCAAGGGTGTCGGTGAAGCCATGGCCGAGAAATTGGCCAAGGTCGGCCTGGAGAACCTCCAGGACGTGCTGTTTCATCTGCCGCTGCGTTATCAGGATCGCACCCGAGTCGTACCCATTGGTCATCTGCGGCCAGGGCAGGATGCGGTGGTGGAAGGCACCGTCAGCGGCGCCGACGTGGTCATGGGCCGGCGGCGCAGCCTGGTGGTGCGCCTGCAGGACGGCACCGGCGGGCTCAGCCTGCGCTTCTATCATTTCAGCAACGCGCAAAAGGAAGGTCTCAAGCGCGGCACCCGCGTGCGCTGCTACGGTGAAGCGCGGCCCGGTGCCTCCGGGCTGGAGATCTATCACCCGGAATACCGCGCCATCACCGGTGACGAACCGCCGCCTGTGGCTGAAACCCTGACGCCGGTCTACCCGCTCACCGAAGGCCTGACCCAACAACGCCTGCGCCAGCTCTGCCAACAGACCCTGACCCTGCTCGGCCCTACCAGCCTGCCCGACTGGCTGCCCAAGGAACTGGCGCGCGATTACCATTTGGCGCCGCTGGCCGACGCGATTCGCTATCTGCATCACCCGCCCGCCGACGCGGATGTGGAAGAGCTCGCCCTCGGACACCACTGGGCCCAGCATCGCCTTGCCTTCGAAGAGCTGCTGACCCATCAGCTGTCCCAACAACGCCTGCGCGAAAGCCTGCGTTCGCTGCGCGCCCCGGCCATGCCCAAGGCGACGAAGTTGCCGGCTCGCTACCTGGCCAATCTCGGTTTCACCCCAACCGGCGCGCAGCAGCGGGTCGGCAACGAAATCGCCTACGACCTGAGCCAGCCCGAGCCAATGCTGCGGCTGATCCAGGGCGACGTTGGCGCCGGCAAGACCGTGGTCGCCGCCCTCGCCGCGCTGCAAGCACTGGAGGCGGGTTATCAAGTAGCGCTGATGGCGCCCACCGAGATCCTCGCCGAACAACACTTCATCACCTTCCAGCGCTGGCTCGAACCGCTGGGCATCGAAGTCGCCTGGCTGGCCGGCAAGCTCAAGGGCAAGAACCGCGTCGCCGCCCTCACCCAGATCGCCGAGGGCGCGCCGATGGTGGTTGGCACCCACGCCTTGTTCCAGGACGAAGTGCGGTTCAAGAACCTGGCCCTGGTGATAATCGACGAACAGCACCGCTTCGGCGTGCAACAGCGCCTGGCCTTGCGCCAGAAAGGTGTGGGCGGGCGGATGTGCCCCCATCAACTGATCATGACCGCCACGCCGATCCCGCGGACCCTGGCGATGAGCGCCTACGCCGACCTCGACACCTCGATCCTCGACGAACTGCCCCCCGGTCGAACGCCGGTCAACACCGTGTTGGTCACCGATACCCGACGAGTGGAAGTAATCGAGCGCGTGCGTAGCGCCTGCGCCGAAGGGCGGCAAGCCTATTGGGTCTGCACGTTGATCGAAGAGTCGGAAGAACTGACCTGCCAGGCCGCCGAAACTACCTATGAAGACCTAACCGCCGCCCTCGGCGAACTGAAGGTCGGGCTGATTCACGGTCGCATGAAGCCCGCCGAAAAAGCCGCGGTCATGGCCGAATTCAAGGCCGGAGCCCTGCAATTGCTGGTCGCCACTACGGTGATCGAGGTGGGCGTCGATGTGCCCAATGCCAGCCTGATGATCATCGAGAACCCCGAGCGCCTGGGCCTGGCGCAGCTGCATCAGCTGCGTGGACGGGTTGGCCGGGGCAGCGCCGCCAGCCATTGCGTCTTGTTGTACCACCCGCCGCTGTCGCAGATCGGTCGCCAGCGCCTGGGGATCATGCGAGAAACCAACGACGGGTTCGTCATCGCCGAAAAAGACCTTGAATTGCGCGGTCCCGGCGAAATGCTCGGCACGCGCCAGACAGGTCTGCTTCAATTCAAGGTGGCCGACCTGATGCGCGACGCCGACTTGCTGCCGGCGGTACGCGACGCCGCCCAGGCGTTGCTGGAGCGCTGGCCCGACCATGTCAGCCCGCTGCTGGACCGCTGGCTGCGTCACGGGCAGCAATACGGCCAAGTGTGAGCACGCGCTCAGTTTTCTGGACGCGCCCGCGGGACAAGCTGGTTATACTGGCCCACTTGTAGGAAAACGGATACAGACCATGACTGAAGCTGCCCTCGTCCCCGAAACTCCGCACGCTCCGTCTGTTATTCGGCAATTGCTCGAGAAATTGGGCATCGCCTTTGACGAAGTCATCGAGCGACCGGGCCTCAACCCCGCTCGCAAAGTGCAGGCCGTGCTGTTGCACGATGCCGTGGGCGCGCTCATGGTCCTGTTTCCGCAAAACCAGCTGCTGGACCTCAACCGGCTGGCCGAGCTGACCGGTCGTAAACTCACGGCGGTGCCGACCGAACGCCTGGAACGGATGCTCGGCAAACACAGCCTGAGCCTGCTGCCCGGCCTGCCCGCGCTGACCAGTTCGCCCTGCCTGTACGAAGAAGGCCTGCTGCGCGAGCCCAAGCTGCTGATCAACTCGGGCGAGCCGGGGCTGCTGCTGGAAGTCACCAGCGAAGCCTTCAAGACCATGCTCACCAAGGCCAGCGCCGCGACGTTCGGCGAGCCTTTGAGCAACATCACTCCGAACCTGGACCGCCCGCACGACGACCGCCAGGAAATCACCCTGGCCGTGCAGGCGTTCACCGCGCGGCGCATCCAGCAACGGCTGGAAGAGACTATCGAGATCCCGCCGCTGGCTGAAACCGCGCAAAAAATCATCAAACTGCGGGTCGACCCCGACGCCACCATCGACGATATCACCGGCGTGGTGGAAACCGACCCTGCGCTGGCCGCGCAAGTGGTGAGCTGGGCCGCGTCGCCGTACTACGCCTCGCCCGGCAAGATTCGCTCGGTAGAAGACGCCATCGTCCGGGTGCTGGGCTTCGACCTGGTGATCAACCTGGCGCTGGGCCTGGCCCTGGGCAAGACCCTGAGCCTGCCCAAGGATCACCCGCAACACACCACGCCGTACTGGCAGCAATCGATCTATACCGCCGCCGTCATCGAAGGCCTGACCCGCGCCATGCCCCGCGCCCAGCGCCCCGAAGGCGGCCTGACCTACCTGTCGGGCCTGCTGCACAACTTCGGCTACCTACTGCTGGCCCACGTGTTCCCGCCGCACTTCTCGCTGATCTGCCGACACCTGGAGGTCAACCCGCACCTGTGCCACAGCTACGTGGAACAGCATCTGCTGGGGATCAGCCGCGAACAGATCGGCGCCTGGCTGATGCGCTACTGGGACATGCCCGACGAACTGGCCACCGCCCTGCGTTTCCAGCACGACCCGCACTACGACGGCGAATACGCCGCCTACCCGAACCTCGTCTGCCTGGCCGTGCGCCTGCTGCGCTCACGCAGCATCGGCTCTGGCCCGGACGAAGACATCCCGGACGCGCTGCTCGATCGCGTTGGGCTGACTAGGGAAAAGGCCAATGACGTGGTGAGCAAGGTGCTTGAAGCCGAAGTGCTGCTGCGGGAATTGGCTTCGCAGTTCAGCCATTGATTGCCGGCTGAATGAGCTCATCAATTACAGCTGTCCGATGAGCTTTTCGTGGCGAGGGAGCTTGCTCCCGCTCGGCTGCGCAGCAGACGCAAAACCTGCCGACGCGGTCCGCCTGGAGCACCGCGTCAATCCCATTTGGGGCCGCTGCGCCCGAAGCGTCGGACCGTTCCAGCGGGAGCAAGCTCCCTCGCCACAAGGGCTCCACTAGGCTTTAGGCTTCCTCGGCTTCAAATATTTCATCAAGCCCTGAAACCAGATCACCAGCGCCGGGTTGCCCTTGATCTGGATCGACTTGTCCTGAATCCCCGTCATGAATGCCAGTTGCTTGTTCTTCGCCTGCATCGTGGCAAAACCATAGGCCGCATCCTTGAAAGCGATAGCGAAGGCCGGCGTCGGGTAAACACCGGACCGGCTGGTGATGCGCTGGTTCTTCACGGTGAAATGCCGGGCGACCTTGCCATCCAGGGTTTGCAGTTGAAAAACCAATTCCTTGTCGCCCAATTGCTGCTGGAACGCCGGATTGGTCCGGCTGGCCTTGCCCATCAACCACCCGAGCATCCACAACAAGAAACGAAATTTCATCGGCACAGCCTCGTGAGAAAAATGAACGGCTGGCGCAGTTTAGCGATTCTCCAGCGGAACGCCATCATCGAATCAGTTTAGCGGGAGATAGGCCTTATTTTACGCATGATGACCGCCAAGTCACGTTTAGAAGTGGCGTTCGCTGGCCTTCAACTTCTTCGGACATTTCCTTCAAGACGCCGGGCTGTCGCGTCCGTTATGGCAATTGTGCGTGGGAGACCTTCGGGTCTGCCGGCGGTACCGGACCGGTCTTGCACACCTACGTACAGTTGGCACCTCTTCGAATGCGTGGCCGAGGACATCGACGAATCACGCCGCTGCGTCGCCCTGGCAATCAGCCGCATGGCCGATGGAGTTCAGTTGTTGGTTGAGCGAGCGCTGGATCATTTGGAAACAAAGGGGATGGCGACTGACGCCAAGGGATAGCGCTTGTATTGATGCTAAGCCGACGCCTTCGCGAGCAAACGCGGCCCCACAAAACCAGGTCGGCTATAAGGCCGCCTCGCTTTTGCTTTTGATCTGCGGGCCCCGTTAACCACGCTGGCCGAACGCAGGTATTGCGCAGTGGGCATCCCGGCATGGATGCCGGGATAGCCGCGCTGGGTCATGGATGACCCTTCGCGGCGGCCCACGGAGCAATACCTGCGTTCGGGCACACCGAGCCTAGGCGAGGTGCCGAGTGGTGGGGCAAGACCTTTTGGTTACTTTTGGCGCGTCTGCCAAAAGTGACACGCCGTAAGGGCGTAACCGCCAGCCGCCATCACCGCAGCAATGGATATGCTCTCAATCAAACATTCGGGCAAGGAACCGGTGCCCAATCACCCAGGTCCGGGTTCTTGCACATGCTGTTGACCTGAGTGGTACCAGCGCTGGCAACCTGCTTGCTTTCATCCTGCTTGGCCTTGGCGGTCTGCAAGGTCTTCTCGGTGGCGACCGCTTCTTTCGGCACGGTTGGCAGCACCGGTGGCTTTTTCGCCGGCGTCACTTTCTTCTTGGTCTTGGTGCTGGTCTGCGCCGCCACAACCTGCGTGGTATCAGCAGTGGCCACGGTCACCACGTCAGTACGCTGCACACCCACTTGCTGCAGATCTTTCTCATAAGCCTGGGTGTAGTTGTTCAGGTCTTCGGACGCCTTGCCGTTCACCGCGACGATCAGGTCATTCGACTCTTTCAGGCCAGCAACGATTTCTGCCAGGCGCTTGCGGCCCTCAGTGTCATTGACGGTCTTGGCCTTGCGGTCGGCAACCAATTTGCTGAACGCGTTCTGGTAGCACTGCTGCGAGGTCCTGGCGTAGGCGGTGCTGCGGTCAATGTCCGAAGCGCTTTTGCTGACGTCGGCAGCGTAAGAGGCGATGCGCATGTTGTCATCGGCGATCTGCTTCTGGCGCTCGGTGTAGTAACCGGCTGCACCACCGGCCAATGCGCCGCCAGCAGCACCGATGGCGGCGTTGCGACCACGGTCTTCCTTGTCAGCGGTCAGCGCGCCCAACAGTGCACCGCCAACAGCGCCAACGGCTGCGCCGGTGACGACCGACTTGGTCATGCTGCCTTCGGTGGAACGCAAGTGCTGCACCGGCTCGTAGCAGTTCGGGTAGTACTCGACCTTGGTGCTCGAGGCGACCTTGGAAGTCGGCGACGTGGCGCAACCGGTCAGTACGGTGCTGAAGCCAACAGCGACCATCAGCAAGTGACGCTTGGAAACCGAAGCAAAAGGTTTACGGGAGAAAAGCATAGTTGTGTTCTCGTTTAAGTTTTGACCAGCTCAGCACAGCCCCATCGCCGCCTGAGTCCCTTCCAAGCTCGCTGACAACGAACACTCAAGACCGCTGAGCACTCGATGCGAGCAATTCCTTCAATATCGCCGCCGGGTCGGCTCGTTTTTGCTGACGATAATCCCCGACATGACGAACGAATAACGTTGCACGCGCTACCAGGCTCTTGCCCAGTACCGGCTTGCGCTCCAGCTCTTGCTTGATGCGCTGGAACTGCGCCTGGATCACGGCATCGGTGTAGCGCGTGCCGGTTGCCAGGTTGTCGATGTAGATCGCCACTGCGCCGTCCAGCGCACTGCGGCCGTTGTCGATGGCCGTGGCGAACAGTTGGGCGCTGGCCTCATCCTTGGCGTCCAAGGCCATCTGCCGACTGTTCTGCAAATTGGTCAGGCGGATGTTGTAGTTGTTAATGGTCTCGGCCACCAGCGCCGAAGACTGGATCAGGTTGCCCGCCGCTTCCTCGCGCTGTTGGGCGATGAGCGAGACGTTGCGCTTGAGTTCTTCGTTGACCAGGCCCAACTCGGCTTGCAGGCGCGGATCGGCGCTAGCGGCGATGATGCTGTCCAGGCGCTTGGTCGGGTCGTCGGCGTCATCGATGGCATCGGTCAGGGACGCGAGTCGGCCCTCTTTCTGCCACTGGGCGAACAATTCCTTGTAGCGCGAGCGCGGCGCTGACAACGCCCCGACGGCCACGCGAAAGCCCGTGGTTTCGTTGCTTTGCTCAGTGCCATCGGCGGCGAACAGCGGGTACTCGCGGCGCATGCCGGTGAACAGCGTGCCCTCGCCTTCCAGGTAATTGCCGCCCTTGACCACGAAGCCACCATAGGCGCCCTGGCGGCGACCGGCGTGCACCAATTGGAAAGATTCCTGGACCATCTCGGCAGCGTTGCCCACCACGTCGAACAAACCGATGGGGTTCGGCAACTTGGTGCCGACGGGCATCAGTCGCGCTGCCTGGCCGGTGCCACCGGCGACTTGGTTGAACACCGCCCAATCGGCCAGCGGCCCGTCGCTTTCGCTGCCTTCCAGGCGCCGCGGAAACAGGCGCCCTTCCAGGTCCTGACGGCTGACGGCGTGGCCGCCACGGGCGGCGAATTCCCATTCCACTTCAGTGGGCAGGCGCACGAAACCCAGCCCGCCATCTTCGGCGGAGCTGCCGCGACCGCTCACTGGCAGCAAGTCCTTGTGGTATTTCATCAGCCAGGCGCTGTACACCGCCGAGAAGCGCTCGGCCTCGAACTTCGACAGTTTCACCTTGGGCAAACGCCCGGCCATGCCTTGGGGCAACTCGGCCAGCAGCGCCTCGCAGGCCGGCGCCGGTTCGCCGCTGGCCAGGGATTGCGCCTGGGCCATGACCTGGGCGTACTGGCGGGCGGTGACTTCGTACTTGCCGATGAAGTACAACATCGGCTTGAGCGGCGTCTTGGCGTCGGTCTTGGGCATCAACGGCGTGATGGTCGTGTTCCAGTCCTTTGGCAAGTCCTTGAGGGTGAACTGGCCGTTGATGAAATCGCGCCGGTAGCCGGAAATGAACGACTGCTGATAACCCGCCTCGCCTTCGCTGAACGGGTAGCCGAGGCTGATCTCGCGGTCGTCCAAAGTGCCTTGGGCAAGAATGTAGACGTAGCGAAACACCATCTGCCCCTCGCACGGCAACGGCAGGCTGACGTCGTCGGGCAACGGCTTGGGGTTGTCCAGCTTGTCCGTGGCTTCATCAGCCCATGTCAGGCTGGCCAGGCTCAGCGCCACGGCAGCGCCCAATAACTTATACATCGCGAATTCCTTCAGACGCCTGGATGCGCGCCACCCGCCAGCCACCGCAAGCCGCCGCGACGGCGCTGATGCCGAGCACGGCCACCAGGGCCAAAGTGTAGTGACGCGCCAGCAGATGGCTGGCGTACTCGCCCGGCATCTGCGCAAATAAATAATTCAGGCCCGACTGCGCCAGGCCATACAGGCCAGCACTCAGCAGGGCGGCAAACGTGGCGCTGTAGAGTGCCTGCAACACCACGAACAACAACAGCGCCGCCGTGGACACACCCAACAGGCGCAACACCGACAGCTCCCGACGCTTGCGCTCGACCGCCGCCAGGGCTCCGGCAAAAATCGCCGCGAAGGCGCCAGCCAAGGCCAACCCGGCGATGATCCAGAATACGATCGACAGGTTGCGGCTCAACGATTGCACTTGTGCGATGGTCTGGGCCTGGGTCGATACCAACAGATTCTGCCCGGCGAAGAACTGGCGCAGCGGTTCGACATCGCCGAGGCTGCGAGCATACAAACGAAACGCCGGATACACCCGTTGCCCCGCCTCCCCAACCGCGTCGCCCGGCCAGCCGAACGCGGGCACGGCGCGCCCGTCACGGTAATCCTCGGCAGCCTCCAGCAATGCCAGCGGCGCGAACAAACCGTCGCGAGCGAAGGCTTCCAACGGCAGCACATGCAGCACCTGCACGCGGGTGCGCTGGGCCTCGCTGCGACCGGCCACCTGCCGGCCGAAGCTGGCCTGCAACCAATCGCCGGTCTTGGCGCCGAGCTTTTCAGCGGCAGTCTGGCTGAGCACCACTTGATCCAGGCCTTGCGGCACCGGAAAGTGATCGAACAACGGATCGTTGGCCGCGGTGGGAATCATCTCGACCGTGACGACCGCAGCCTCGCCGCTCAAATCCGCCGTCGCGGCGATTTGCCGGGTGCGTGGCAAGGCAAAGGCCACATCACCGCGCAGGCTCAATTGATCGATGAATTCGGCACTGAAGCGACCGCCGCCCAAGGGGATGATTTCCCGGGTGGCCGGGTCGTTCTGCAAGCGTTCGGTCAGGCTGCTGACCAGGCCGAACTTGAGGCCGAACAACACCAGCAACGGCGCCACCACGGCCACCAACGCCAGCACCGAACAGGCCGACAGCCAGGCGTCGTTGCGGTAATCCTGCCAGGCCAGGGAAGCCACCAGCGCGCCGCGCATCAGCAAGCCTCCCCGAGTGTGGCGGTGACACCGCCGTCCGTGTCGCGACGGCAACTGATACGCCGCACCTGCAAACCGCTGGCGCGGGCCAGCGCCTCGTCATGAGTGGCGACCACGCAGGCCACGCCGTGTTCGCGGGCCTGGGTCACCAGCAGTTGCATGACACGCTCGGCATTCAGCGGATCCAGTGCGGCGGTCGGCTCATCCGCCAGCAGCAGGCGCGGTCCGTGGGCCAAGGCGCGGGCGCAACTGACCCGCTGGCGCTGGCCGACGGAAAGGTCCGCCGGTTTCTTGTCCAGTTGATCGGCAATGTCCAATTGTCCGGCCAGGCGCTTCACGCTGCCGTCATCCTTCAAACCCAGCAGTTTGCGCGACAACTCGATGTTCCCGCGTACGTCCAGGAAGCCCAACAGGCCACCGGTTTGCAGAACATAGCCCAGGTGACGACTGCGCAGCTCGGCCAAGGTGCCTTGTTGCGACGCACGCCACAATCTGGCGATGTCCAGCGGCGCACTGGCGGGGGTGAAATCGAACTGAGCGGCCTGATCCGGCGCCAGCACCAACGCCAGCAAATCCAGCAACGTGCTCTTGCCGCACCCGCTGGGGCCGACCACCGCCAGTTGTTCACCGCCGCGCAGTTGCAGCCGTGGAATCACCAGGCTGTAGCGCTGGCTGCCGGCGCCCCGGCTTTTGTGCACGGCGTTCAGGTTCAGCATCACGGCAGCGTCGACAACGGAACGCGGTACAAGGCATCGCCCGGCTCGGCATCGCCGAAGCGCACCCAGTTGGCGAGGTCGTTGTGGAAGGTTTCGTAGAGGCGGATTTTCGATTCCAGCTCGTCGATGAAATCTTCCTGCTCGGCCACGCTCAAGGACAACCACAGATCCTGGGTCATGTTCAGCGATTTGCTGCGGTATGGCAGCCCTTCCAGATACTCGCCGAGGATCCCGCCGGTGGCGAGGTTGCCGCCCTTGCGCAGGGCTGACGGGTCGCGACTCATGTAGGCACTGGCGCTGGCGATTTCCTGGAAGAAGTCCTTGGGCGAACTCTGGGTCTTGCGAGCCGCGTCGACGATCAGCTTCAGCGATTGTTGCAGGTCGTTGAGTTGCAGCTTGGTCAGCATCACGCAGACCTGGAACGCTGGCAGCGCCGGGTTGGTCAGGTCGCGGTCGGCAGTCCAGGCGCTGACCAGTTGCGGCGCCTGGCTGGCGGATTTGCGCCCGAGGAAATCCATGTGCATGGCGTAGCCGACCGCTGCCGATTTGTCGGCCAGGCTCGGCGCGGCGCTGAGCAACGGCACGCTCTGCGGCTTGTTGCTGCGCACTTGATGGACGAGGTCGGCGAACACCGAGCCGATCTCGTCGACCCGCTCGCCGAACTTGCGCACGTCGGCGCCCGGCACCGGAATGTATAGGTCACCGATTTGCGGGTTGGCGTCGGCGGTCAGTGTGCGGTATTGGGTCTGGGCGCCGGCGTGGGTTTTCTTGCCGGCATCGCTGAGCAGGTGCAACGCATAGATCTTGATCTGCTTGCCCAAGGCTGCCTGGCGCACTTCGGCTTCGTTCATTTGCGTGGCGGCAAACGGGTCGTTCTTGCGCAGCGCACCGGCGTCGGTGACCAGCAGGATCAAACGCCCGCCGTAATCGGACCAGTCCATGCCCTCCACCGCTTCCATGACGCCGGCAAACGCATCTTCGTTGAACGAATGACTCGACACGGTGGACGCCTTGACCTGCCGCGCCATTTCCAGGAAGCGTTGTGGGTCGCGGCCCTGTTCCAGGGTGATCAGGGTCTTGGCGGTGTACTCCAAGCCAGGGGTTTTCTTGGTGCTGCTGCGAAAACCGACCATGCCGAAGCTGACGCTATCTAGCTCGCCACGTCCGCCGATGCGGGTTTGCAGTTGATGCACCACGTCGCGAACCTGATCGATGTAGGGCTGCATCGACACGGTGGTGTCCACCACCAACACCACGGCGGTGCGGAACGCATCGGCATTGGCGGCGGTGATCGGTGTGTTGGTCGCGGCCTTCTGCGCAGTGCCGGGGTCGATGGAGGCTACGTTTAGCAACTGCACCGGCTGGCCGTTATCGTCGAAGCTTTCGCGGGAATCGAAAATCGGCAGCAGGTAGAACTGGTTCTGCGGCACGGCGCTGGCGGCCGGCTCCAGGGCCAGCACTTGCTGATTGTCCTGGGGATTGTGCTGGGCCTTGAGCAGTGCATTCTTGGCGGCTGACGGGTTAGCCAGCAGCTTCTCCACTTCGCCGGGCTGACGCAGGAACATCACCGGCGCACGGCCGGAGCGTTCGGTGAACTTGAGCACCAGGCTCTGCTTCCAGTCGCTGACCTGGGCGGCGGGCAACCAGCCGTCGCTGCGCCCGTCCGTGGCCGCGCCGACGCGCACCCACGCGCTGCCGTCGAGGTCCTTGCGCTGGTAGACGTACAGCACCGAAAACGCCGGCAATGCCTTGCCCGGCGCCGCCCCTGGTTCGGCGGCCAGCTTGGCCCCCGGTTTGCTGAGCACGCGCTGGAACAAGGTTTTCTTGCCGGCCATCAACAGCGGGCGCTGGCCGCCATCGGCCTCGGTCGGCACGGGCGGCGTCACCGGTGGCGCCACGGGGGGTTTGGCCGGCGGCGCTTCAGGTGTTTTTTCGGCTGTCTTGTTGACGGGAGGCGTTGATACCACGGGCGGCTTTGTCGCTTTTGCGTCATCACCCGACAACCACCAATAACCCGCGCCACCCAACGCCAGGGCTACCGCCACCGCAACGGCAGCGAGGGCGAACACCGGGCCTTTGCGTTGCTCCGAGACCGAGGATTGAACCGTCGGCTTTACCGGCGGTGGAACGGGCTTGGACTTCGGTTGTGGCTGTGACACAGCCGGGCCATTGGGAATATCGATGGACATCGGCGTCAAGCCCGCCAAGTCATCCACCGCAGGCGGCGTGGCCGGCAGTTCAAACGACAACGGCCGGATCAGCGTCGCTTCCGCCGATGCCTCAGGCAGGTTGTCCAACGCCCGCAGCAACGCCGCCGCATCCGGGAAACGTTCCGCCGGATCCTTCGCCAGCAACTTGCGCAACACGTCCTGATAGCGACCGTGGTGCACCGGCAACTCCGGCAGCGGTTCGGTCAGGTGGGCCAGGGCCGTGGACAGTGCGTCGTTGCCGGTGTACGGCAGCTTGCCGACAAGGATTTCGTAGAGCACCACGCCCAGGGCATACAGGTCGGCGCGGCCGTCAATGTCCTGGCCACGGGCCTGTTCCGGGCTCATGTAGCTGGGCGTGCCGACGGCAAAGCCGGCCTGGGTGAACTGGGTGCGGTCGTCCAGGGACTTGGCGATGCCGAAGTCCGAGAGCACCGCCGTGCCATCGGCGCGGAACAGGATATTGGCCGGTTTGACGTCCCGGTGCACCAGCCCCAAACCGTGGGCATAGCCCAGGGCCGAGGCGATCTGGCGAATGTAGGTCAGTCCCTGCTCCGGCGTCAGGCCCGCGGCGATGCGTTCCTTGAGCGTGCCGTTGGGCAGGTATTCCATCGCCATGTAATACAGCTCACCGACATTGCCAATGTCATGGATGGTGACGGTGTGCGGGTGCGACAAGCGCGCCAGGGTCTTGCCCTCGCGCAGGAACCGCTCGCAGAAGGTCGGGTCGGCGGCCAGGGCAGCGGCCATGACCTTCAGCGCGACCTTGCGCTCAAGGGAACGCTGGGTCGCCAGGTACACGCTGGCCATCGCGCCTTCGCCGATCGGCCCTTCGATGTCGTAGCCGGGGATGACAATGTTCAGGGTCAAGCTCATGACGGCACCTTCACAACGACCACGGTGATGTTGTCCGGCGCACCGCGCATCAAGCCCAGGGACACCAGGCTGCTGGCAATTTCGCCGGGCTCGTCGTGGCTCAGCACTTCGCGGATTTCTTCGTCTTCGACGGTCTTGGTCAAGCCGTCGCTGCACAACAGGTAGCTGTCGCCGGGCACTAGCAGCAACTCGGTCATCGCCAGGTTCAGTTGCCCCTCGACGCCAATGGCGCGGGTGACGATGTTAGCCCGTGGATGCACGCGCGCCTCGGCTTCGCTGAGCAGGCCGCTGTCCTGCAAATCCTGGACGTAGCTGTGGTCCCGGGAAATGCCTTCGAGCATGCCGTCGCGCAGGCGATACAAGCGGCTGTCGCCGGCCCACAGGCACATGCCGCGCAAGTCGCGGGTGGCCAGCACCACCACGGTGCTGCCCATCATGGTCACACCACGGTTGGCGGTTTCTTCACGCACGGCGGCGTTGACCCGCAGCAGATCGCTTTGCAGCGCCGCGACATATTCCTCCAGCGAACGACCCACGGCAATGTTGCGCAGGCTGTCGACGATCAGGCTGCTGACGTAGTCGCCCGCCGCGTGCCCACCCATGCCGTCGGCGACAACCCACAGGCCGTTTTCGGGCAGGTCCAGGCAGGCGTCTTCGTTGACCTGGCGGACCATGCCGACATGGCTCTTGCTTGCAGACTTGAAGGCTTTTCCAGCACTTGGACGCATCTACACAACACCTTCTTGGCCGAGCAAAAATTGCGCAAAATCGGCGGCGGCCGGCAATCCCTGGCAGCGCATCAAACCGGGCGCGATGCGCTCCGAACCCTGGCCCCACCACAGGCTCGCACCTTCACAGGCCGACTCGGCCAGGGCGCTCATCCGTCGTTGCGGGTCAGTGGCATCGAAACGATGCAGGCTGGCGAAGCGGCTGCTTGGCGTGCGCGGCAGGCATATCGGGCTGCCGAGGGTTTCCAGCTGTTCGTTGAACGCCTCGAAACTGGCCTCCACGCTCAACGTGCTCAGTAGCAGGTTCTCGACCCGCTCGAACCAATCGTCAGCACCACCGACCACCGAGGCCGGGTCCGCCTCCGGATCCAGCAATAGCGCGACGGTCAGCGGAAAATAGCGCCCGACCCGGTCGATGCTCGGCATCACCACACCCACGGCGGCGTCCGGTCCGCACACGCCGGGCGCAACCATGAAGCGCCACAGCGGGCTGACCAGATAGGCGTCCAGCCAGCGCTCGCCGAGGCTGCTCTGGCTGGCGAGCAAACCCGCCGCCAGCCACGAATCCCACGGACCGATAAAACTCTGGGGCAAGCCACGGCTGACGAAATCCCCGCGGCTGGCCAGCTTTCCATAGAAGCCCGCTGTACTCATAGACGCTCCGGCAGGCTGAAGCCACTGAGCACCCGGCTCTTGAACGGGTTGAAGGCGCTGTTGGCCCGCAACTCATAAGAGGCGCTGGCGCCATCGACCCGCAGCCGCAAGTTGAAGCGATCCGGCGAGTTGCCGGCGGTCAGGTCCGATTGCTCCAGCAGGCGGAACCAGGCCCACGGCCCGTCCAGCGTGATACCGGAACGGCCGCTGGACGACGGCGGCATGATCGAGATCCGCACCACGCCGATGCTGCCGGGGTTCGGCCACTGCATGGCGGTCGGCCGGCTCGGGCCGTGGTCGTAGCTCAACTGCTGGCCGTCAAGGTCGAGCAGGAACTGGGTGATGGTCGAGTCCATCGCCACCGGCTTGAGTTCGAAGCGCACCATCGGCTGAGTGCCGCCGGAACGGAAGAACGCATCGCGGATAGTCGCTGCACGCTGGAAGGTCTGCAGCACGCCGGGGGCGATGCCGAGCTTCTGCGCCGCGCCCGGCTGCCAGCGCCAGGTCTGGGTCGAGGTGTCGACGTAGGGTTGCAGGTATTTGCGGAAGTAGTTGTCCATCACCCCGCCAACGCCGAAGAACTGGCCGAAGTCATCCAGGGTCGCGTCCCGCGCGCTGCCTGGCGACATCGGATAGCGTCCGGCCAGGGACTGGCGATAGATGTTCACCACTTCGCTGGTCCACGCCGCATTCAGTTGATTGCGCACCCCACCCATCATGGTGTTGGTGGTGGAGTTGACCACCGACTTGACCAGGCCCTGCACCAGCGGCGGCTGGCGTTCGGCGTTGAGGCTGACGCGGGTGGCGGCGGCGCTTGCCTGGTTCTTGGCTTCGCCGAGCAAGGCATCGCCGCTGGCGCCGACCATGGCACTGACCTGCACGTACAGGGCGTTCATGTCGGACAGTAGGCCGTCGATGGCCGCCGGTTCGCCTTCGTTCTTGTTGACGATGCTGTTGAGCTCGGCGAAGTGTGCGGTGATCGGGTCATCGCCGGTCGCCGGTGCGTTTTGTGTCGCCTGCTCCTGGCCGAGCAAGCTGCCCAGGCGCTCCTTGAGCTTGTCCACGCCGTCTCCCGCCGGCACGCCTTGAGCGGCCAACAGTCGTTCGTCCTGTTGCAGGTCGGTTTCCTTTGCCACCGCCACCAACAGTTTTTTCAACGGCGAGGTCGGGCCGGAAATCACCCGCAGCACATCGGCGGCCTGGGCCACGCTGGTGATCGGCACGAAGTCGATGTCAGCCAGCAAGGCGTCCCATTGGCGCATGTAATCCTGAAAGTACAGGCGACGCACATCGGCGGCCAGGCTGGCGACGTTTTGCTGATCAGCCTCTTCATGACCCAGCACCCATTGCTCTTCGGCGAGGGTGCCGGTCTGGCTCAGGCTGCTGAGCAAGAAGCCCTGGCGGTAGCCCTTGACGGTGAAAAACCCGCTCAACGGCTCGCCCAGCGGCTTGCCGCTCTTGCGGCTGAACACCAGCGCCGCATCGCGCCCGGCGGCTTCGTTGATGCGGAAGTCCGGAATGCCTTCAGGCAGTTTCTGGCGCTTGATGCGGTCGTAGACGCGCTGGGCCACCGGCAGTTGTTGCAACTGGCGGCGCAGGTCTTCGATCAGGCGAGGGTCCAGGCGCGCGGTCGGCGGACGCCGTTCGAACAGCGCCTGCAAATGCCCGCTCAGGGCCTGGCGCTGCTCGGCGGGCAAATCCCGCGGCAGGCTGCGATCCCAATCCAGGGCGATCCAGGCCTTGATGAAGTCGGCGTCGTAATGCTCGTTGTCGGCAAGCATCAGGTAGGCCTTCAGCCCTTCGTAGAGGAAGTCCGAATTGCCGCCGCTGTGCAGCTGCTCTTCGATGCGCGTCAACAGGCGCGGCGCGAACACCGCGATCAGCAGCTTGCGATAGACGCTGCCGGACTCGGCTTCAAGCATGTCGCCCTGATACAAACCCAGGCCTTCGGCCCAGTCCGGAGCGTCGTCGGCCAGGTGCTTCACGGCGTTGAGCAACGGCAACACCGCAAGCACATCGCGCTGTGCCGGGCTGAGGTTCTGCACGGTCTGGCCCAGTGGCGCGACCTTCTGATCGACCTGGGCGATGTAGGCCTGGTTGGCGCGATAGCTGACCCACCACAACGTGCTGACCACCAACACCAGCACGACGGTGGAGGCCAACACGCCTCGGGCGATCCATTTGCGCCGACGCTCAACCTTCGGGTCGACGCCCACCAGCCCGCGCTCGGCGAAGGCCACGGCGGTGAAGAGTTTTTCGATGAAGTAGCTGCGCCCGGTGCCGGTCTGGCGCGCCAAATGCTGGCGGTCCAGGTTCATGCTCTGGGCCATGGACCCGATCAGGCGGTCGATCGGGCTGCCTTCCTGGGTGCCGCTGGTGAAATACACACCGCGCAGCAACACGCGCTCTTCAAAGGCGTTGGGTTTGAACACGCCGTCGAGGAAGTTTTGCAGGCAATCCTTAAGCGCGCCGAACTGCTGCGGGAAACCGTAGATCAAGTCGCGCCGAGCCGGGTCGCGCTCTTGTTGCAGGCGTTCGACCAAGCGGTCGTTGAGGCGCTGCTCCAGCAGGGCGAATTCACTTTGCAGATGCGCCAATGGGCTGTCGTTGCTCTTGCCGTCATCCAGGGCGAAGGTCATGCCCCAGACCTGGGCGCGCTCTTCCTTGCTCAGGTTGTCGAAGTACTCCATGAAGCCGGGCACCAGGTCGAGCTTGGTGAGCATCAGGTACACCGGGAAACGCACGCCCAATTGGCTGTACAGCTCCTGGATGCGCAGGCGGATCGCCGCGGCGTGGGCGGCGCGCTCGGCGTCGCTGCCCAGTAGCAGGTCCGACAGGCTGATGGCAATGAACGCGCCATCGATGGGGCGTCGGGCCCGTTGTTTTTTCAGCAGGCCGAGGAAGCCCAGCCACGCGGCTTTATCGACCGTCGCGTCGCTGTCCTGGGTGGTGTAGCGGCCGGCGGTGTCGAGCAGCACCGCCTGGTCGGTGAACCACCAATCGCAATTGCGCGTGCCGCCCACGCCACGCACCGAACCGGCACCCAGTTGCGCGGCCAGCGGGAAATGCAGCCCGGAATTGACCAGCGCGGTGGTCTTGCCCGAACCCGGCGGACCGATGATCACGTACCACGGCAACTCATAAAGGTTGCGACGCTCGTCGCCGCCCAGCTTGGCTTTCTTGAGCAAGGCCAAGGCTTCGTCCATGCGCTGGCGCAGGGTTTCGAGTTCTTCGGCGGTGGCGACGCTGGTCGGGTCCGGAGGGGTTTGCTCGGCCAGGCTGCGCATGACTTCGGCGGCCTGCCGACGGGCCTGGATGATGCGGAACACGCGGTAGGCAATCCATACCGCGAACACCAGGATGATCAGCGCCCAGCGGCGGCCTTCGGGCACCAGCCAATCGAGCAGCGGGCCGACAAACCAGATGATCAGGCTCAGGGCGATCAGGCCCAGCAATGGAATGACCCAACGGGTCATGAAACTGAAAAACGCCTTCACTCGACCCCCTCCGCCAATACTGTGATTTCAACCCGACGATTACGCGCACGCCCTTCGGTCGTGGCATTGGAAGCCAACGGCTCGGTGTCGCTGCGACCCTCGGCGCTGAAGCGCTCGGGTTGGCCGGTCTTGGCCGAAAGAATGTCCAGCACCGACCTGGCCCGCGCTTCGGACAACGCCCAGTTGGATGGGAACCGGAGCGTGGCGATCGGACGATTGTCGCTGTGGCCGGTGACCAGGACCTGGCCCTTGACCTTGCGCACCGCGTCGGCGATTCGCAGCATCAATGGCTGGAAATCATCCTTGATGCTGGCGCTGCCCGAGGCGAACAGTTCATCGCCACGGATCGTCACCACGGAACGGTCCACCGCGTCTTCCACGGCAATCCGCCCGGCCCTGATTTCATCGGCGAGGAAACCGGCCAGGCGTGGACGCTCGATCACCTTCGGTTGCACCACGGGACGGTCGATGGTCTGCACCGGGATCTCACCGAGGAAATGAATGTTCTTGAACACCGGCTCGGCGTCGGAGGCCAGTTTCATGCGCAGGCCAAACAGCAGCGCCAGCAGCAGGGCCACGCCGATGGCCACGGCGATCCATGGCGGCATGAACTGCGCCAGGCGATCACGAGCCACGGTGACGCCACGCCAATGCGGCGACAGCTCGCGCTCGTGGTCGCCACGCGCGCTGCGAATAACGCCAGCGGTGCGCTCACGCAATGCTTCGAGTTGACTGCGGCCGTCGTTCATCACCCGATAGCGGCCTTCGAATCCAAGGCACATGCACAGGTACAGAAGCTCCAGCAGGTACAGGCGCTCGCGAGGGCTTTGCAGGCAATGCTCCAGCAGTTGGAAGACTTTTTCGCCGCCCCAGGCTTCGTTGTGCACGGTGATCAACAAGCTCTGCTTGCCCCAGTCGCTGGCACCGCCCCACGGCGTGCTCAGCACGGCTTCGTCCAGTGCGGTGCACAAGGCGTAGCGGGCCAGCAAGACTTCGTTGCGCACCACGCCGGCGGCCTCGGCGCGCTCTTCGAACTGGCGAAGGTAGGCGAGCAGCTGCGCACGCAAACTGGCCGGTGCCGGGTGGGCGATGGTGTTGCGCAGGCGCGTCAACAGTGCCAGCAGCGGGCCGGCGGCGCTTTCCAGCGGGTTGAGGCCCTGGGCCTTGCCGGTCAGCACGGGCGCGGCCGGCATCGACAGCGGCGCCGAAGCAGGTGCCGGTTGCGGGCGCCCCGGGTCCGGGCGGAAAGGGTCGGCGCCACGGCCACCGGGCGTCGGCATGAACTGGGTACGATCGTCGTTGCTCATCGCGGTTTATCCTCGGATCGCCCAGAAAGCCAGGTTCAGCCCTGGGAACTGGCCGGCGATGTGGAACGCAAAGCCGCCGGAGTTGCTCAACTGCTGCCAGTGATCGCTGCCCCGGTCGAGTTCGTAGTAGGTGGAACCGGCGTGGTACGGAAGCTGACGCGGCGCCACCGGCAGCGGCAGGAGGCCAATGCCCGGCAGTTGCAGGTTGACCAGGTCGCGGATGTGTTCCACCGAACCCACCTTGCTCTGCTGGCCGAAGCGGCCGCGCAGGGTTTCGGCCGGCACATCGGCGCGCACCACCAGGATGAAGCTGGCGCTATCGAGCAGGGTCTTGTCGGCCAGCATCGCCACGTGGATGCCGTAGGCTTTCTCGACAATCGGGATCGGCGTGGCCCGGCTGTCGATCAGCATCGACAGGGCCTCGCGCAGGGCCTGCATCACCGGCGCGTAGCTCAGTGCCAAGTCGTCGTGCTGGTATTGCGGGTATTGCTGCGGTCGTCGCCCGGACGCGGTAAAGGTCGAGAATTCCCCGGCCAGGCTCACCAGTTCACTGTAGAAACGCTCAGGGTGCAGCGGCGTCACTTGGCTCAGGTGTTGAATCAACGGCTGGGCACGGTTGACCAGCTGCAACAGCATGAAATCGGCGATCTCCGAGGCACCGCCGGCGCCGGAAGCCACCACGCGCCCGGCCAGGGCTTCACCGCGCTGATGCAGCAGGCCCAGCAGTTCACTGCGAAACGCCGTCAGCGGCTTGGAGGCCGCCACATCGAGCAGCGGTGGGATGTAAGTGTCATCAAGCACCAAAGCGCGATCGGCGCGTTTTTCCTTGATGCGCACCACGCCAATCGCGGCGTAATCGCCGAGGCCATCCTGGGCCGTCAACAAGCGCAGCGCCCGTGACCCCACGGCCACCGGCGCACGATTTTCGAACGGTGCGTTGTCGTCGCGCACTTCGCAGACCTGGCTCACGTAGCGCGCGGCGCCGAGGGCTTCACCTTCATCGACGGTGTCGCGGGCACCGGCACGCTTGAGCGGCAGGGCCAGGTACACCACGCCGTCGCGCAGGCTATCGTCGACATTCAGCGGCGTCGGCGCAAGGTCATCCTGAGGAATGTTGAACGGGGTGCCATCCGGTAACAGGCCGCGTGCCGAAATGATCGCCAGCTTGCCCTGGGCCAACAGGCCCTGGTCGATCAGCAATTCGGAAAAACCCCAGGCGCCGGCCGACAACGGGCGGCTGCGGGCATCGATGAGGTTTTCCAGGTAACGGTCATGCTGCTGGAAGTGCTGCGTTCCAATGAACATGCCTTCCGACCAGACCACGCGATTGTTCCAGGACATGGGGGCTCCGATTGCTTATTGGGCAGGGCTGGATGGGGGGACGACAACGGCGCTGCGTACGGCGCGCACGTCGAGGCTGATCTGGTATTCGGTGTATTGGCGCGCCGGGACATTCATCACCGTGCGCCACAGCGACTGGTCCAGCTCGCGATAGCCCACCAGTATTCCGATGTGACGGGTGGCCGGGTCGAGGTCACGTTGCAGGCTCAATTGTTGGTTGGGCTGGATCAGTACTTCGTCCTGGTCGATCAAGTCGGTGCCCAGCGTTGCCTGGGCCCGTTCGGCCAAGGCGAAATAATCGGCACGGCCAAAGGTCGCGGCATTCTTGAGCTCGAAGATACGCACCCGGACCGGTGCCGGCTGGCCAGTAGCGCCGGGGTTGAGACCGGAAATGGCGTGAAAGTGCAGCTCGACCGCCGCGGTATCGGCCTGGGCCTCTTCGGGCTCGGGTGCGGCCGCATCCTTGGCGCACGCCGTCAGCAGCAGCGCTGTGGCGACGGCGAGTAAAAACCTGGGAATCATCCTGCGTCCTCAATGACGTTTGAGCTATCCGTTGTGTGCGTTATGAAAAGTGTGTTGGCCCGGCGACGCTCAAGGGCGTCGCTGTCGTGTGCTGTGTTCCTCGTAGGCACGGCTGAATTCACGACCGAACAGGTCCTGGAAATCTTCCTGGGCCTCGCGGGAGATGTTGCTGTAGAGCTCAGTGAATTGCTGCCAGTACTGGGCCTGTCGTGAGCCGCTGAAAATGCCCGACAGCCCGCCGGGCTTGCCCATGCGCTCTTCCAACTGCGCCGGTTCGAAACGCGCCAGCAGGTGTTTGATCGCTGCTTCCACGCCGGCCATCACCGCCAGTTGGTGGGCACGCAAATCATCAAAACTGTCGCGTACCGCCACGTCCGGGGCCATGAACGCCTGGTTGCCGTGGCGCAACAGCAACAGCAGCGCCTCGTCGACATTGGGGGCGAATTTGAGCGGGTTGTTTTCCACCGGCTGGATCATCGTCTGCTGGATGCGGAACTCGCCTTTGAGGCTGCTACGGGCGCGCAGCACATCGATCAGGCCCTCGACCATCAGCCGATAACTACGCCCGATGCTCTCCATCTGCGCTTCGGCCTGGGCCTTGTCCAATCGCAACTGATCCAGTCCGGCGCCACGCAGGAAGGCTTGCAGTAGGTCAGGGCCAGCGTTGTCGGCGGAGGGGGTCGCAGGTTCGACGCGGCTGACCGGCGCTTCACGCTGTGGCGTCGGTTCAACCGGTGCAACGACTTCAGCCAGTGGCGTCGGCGGCACGGGAAGGGGCTCAAGCACAGGCAGTGGCGGCACCATGACTGGCTCAGGCAGCGGCGCGACGGGCATCGATGCCACGGGCGCGGGCTTATCGCTGAACAGATCCCAGTCTTCCGGGATGACCGGCGCAGGCGCCACGACCACCGGTTCGATCACCGGTTCTACCATCGGCGGCGGGCTCGGGCGAGGGATCGGCGTAGGCGGACGGAAATCATGCTGCTCGGCCGGCACATGGTCAGGCTGAGGGGCTGGGGGGACGCTGGTCGGGGTGAGGAAATCGAACAGGTCCGGTAGCGTGTCCATGGCCGACACGCCTTGGAATTGCGCAGGCACGGACACGGGCAGCGGCGACGGCGAGTTCACCGGAGCATTCTGGCGTCCCATCAAGGCTTCGAAACTACTGGGCGCTTCGGCAAACGGATTGCTGTCGGTCACCGGCAGGTTGAAGTCCACCCGCGCCTGGATTTCATAGTCACCGATGCGGATCACTTCGCCATCTTGCAACGGCTCGCTGTTTCCTTTGCGCAGGCGAATACCCGCCTTGACCAATTCCACACCATTAGTGCTGTTATCGGTCAAGTAATAGCGCCCATCCTTGTATTGGATAACGCAATGTTTACCCGAGACCAGACGCTCCGGATCCGGCAATACCCAGTCATTATCGGAACTACGGCCAATTGCCATCATTCCCTGGTCCAGCGTCTTTTCAGAACACTGGCCGGGGGTAATCTTGTGATAACTAGTGATAGTCAAACACAGCGGCATTTCGCCTCCTTGCTGAATACTTCTTGTCGGCGGCGATACATCGGGCCTAAGCCACGACCGCGCCAACAAACCTTGCCAACCACCGCGAAACGGCTTTTTGCCAGCATGATTGCTGATCTTAACCGGCTTGCGTGACAAAAAACCTGCATCAGTACCTACTCAGACCTGCGAGTCGCGCGGGTTGTTAAGCACCTCACAACTGTCACATCGGCGAAATAGCTTACCTTGACAACGGATAAGTACTACACCAAAAATGCACAACTTCTTGAATATACATGATGGCACTATAAGATCATTGCGCATTTATAGCGCCATTACCGTCAAGGAACATGTGAAGTTTCATCCGAAACTTTCGTGTGCACTGCCCGACTTCTTCAGCGGGTGATAGGGAGATCGATCCAAGTGGATGTGCCTTTGTTGCTCGCCGCCGTTTCCGCGAATTCGCCTTGCGGCGAAGACTTGGAATATGACGCGGATTTCTTGCGCCTGGAGCGTGATTCCCGAGGCCAGCCCGAGCGCAGCATGGGCGACTCGATTTTGCCCGCCGAGCCCCCTGAATGGCGCAGCATCCAACAGCAAAGCCTGGACCTGCTTGCGCGCAGCAAAGACCTGCGCATCACCCATTTCCTGTTGCAAAGCTCCCTGGCCCTCGAAGGCATTCCTGGCCTTGCCCGCGTATTGACCTTGATCAGCGAATTGCTCAAGCAATACTGGCCTGATCTGCATCCGCGCCTGGATGCCGATGACGACAACGATCCTACCGTGCGCATCAATGCCCTCGCCGGGCTGACGTCGGATGTCACTATCCGCCTGCTGCGCGAAAGCATCCTGGCCCGCTCCCGGACCTTTGGTGCCGTCAGCCTGCGCGCCGCCGCCAATGCCAGCGGCCTGCAAAGTTTTGCCGATGAAAGCCTGGGTGCCGAGCAACTCGCCGGCGCCCTGCTCGACAGCGATCCCGAGCAGTTGGAAATCATCCGCGCCGCCCTGCTGCAAGCCCGCAGCGCCGCCGAAGCCATCGAACAGCAAGTCAGCGATCAGGTCGGTTCCGCCCAAGGCGTGGACCTCGGCCCGTTGAAACAGCCGCTGAAAATGGCCTTGCAGATTCTCGGTCAGTTCGCCCCGCAGAGCGGCGACGGCGCATTGGCTGACCCTGTCGAATCAGACAGCGCCGCGCCGGTTGAATACGCCAGCGCCCCCAGCGCACCGCGCAGTACCGTCCCGGGAGAAATCAACAACCGCGACGACGTCTTGCGCAGCCTCGATCGGATCCTCGCGTACTACACCCGTCATGAGCCCTCCAGCCCGCTGCCGGTGCTGTTGAATCGGGCGAAGAACCTGGTGCACGCCGATTTCGCGGCCATTGTGCGCAACCTGATTCCCGACGGCATGAGTCAATTTGAAAACCTGCGCGGCCCGGAAAGCGAATAAAAAGCGAGCGGATCACGCAGTCACGTCATCGGTATCCCCGATGACGCCAACACCGTCGCTCAAGCGACCAGGAGCAGCAACGTGGCGAAGCAAAGTTCTCAGAAATTCATCGCGCGCAACCGCGCGCCTCGAGTGCAGATCGAGTACGACGTCGAGCTCTACGGCGCCGAGAAGAAGGTCCAGTTGCCCTTCGTCATGGGGGTGATGGCCGACCTCGCCGGCAAGCCTGCCGAGCCTCTGGCACCCGTGGCCGACCGCAAGTTCCTCGAGATCGACGTCGACAATTTCGACTCGCGCCTCAAGGCCATGCAACCTCGCGTGGCGTTCCATGTGCCGAACGAACTGACTGGCGAAGGCAACCTGAGCCTGGACCTGACCTTCGAAAGCATGGACGACTTCAGCCCCGCGGCAGTGGCTAGCAAGATCGATTCGCTGAACAAGCTGCTCGAAGCGCGCACCCAACTGGCCAACCTGCTGACCTACATGGACGGCAAGACCGGCGCCGAGGAAATCATCATGAAGGCGATCAAGGACCCAGCGCTGTTGCAAGCCCTGGCGAGCGCGCCGAAGCCCGCCGACGCTGAGCCCAAGGCTTAAGGACTAACGATCATGAACGATTTGGTACGCGACAATCAGCCCCAGAACCTGGGCGCCACCGAAGAAACCAGCGAGTTCGCCTCGCTGTTGATGCAAGAATTCAAACCCAAGACCGAGCGCGCCCGCGAAGCGGTCGAGACCGCCGTGCGGACCTTGGCCGAACAGGCCCTGGCACAGACCGACCTGGTGTCCAACGACGCCATCAAGTCGATCGAGTCGATCATCGCCGCTATCGACGCCAAGCTCACCGCCCAGGTCAACCAGGTCATCCACCACCCCGACTTCCAGCAACTGGAAAGCGCCTGGCGTGGCCTGCACTACCTGGTCAACAACACCGAGACCGATGAGCAGCTCAAGATTCGCGTGCTCAACGTCTCCAAGACCGACCTGCACAAGACCCTGAAGAAATTCAAGGGCACCGCGTGGGACCAGAGCCCGATCTTCAAGAAGATGTACGAAGAAGAATACGGCCAGTTCGGCGGCGAGCCTTACGGCTGCCTGGTCGGCGACTACTACTTCGACCAGTCCCCGCCGGACGTGGAACTGCTGGGCGAGCTGTCGAAAGTCTGCGCCGCCATGCACGCGCCGTTCATCGCCGCCGCCTCGCCGACCGTAATGGGCATGGGTTCGTGGCAGGAACTGTCGAACCCGCGCGACCTGACCAAGATCTTCACCACCCCGGAATACGCCGGCTGGCGTTCGCTGCGCGAATCGGAAGACTCGCGCTACATCGGCCTGACCATGCCACGTTTCCTGGCGCGCCTGCCGTACGGCGCCAAGACCGACCCGGTGGAAGCCTTCGCTTTCGAAGAAAGCACCGACGGCGCCGACAGCTCCAAGTACACCTGGGCCAACGCCGCCTATGCGATGGCAGTGAACATCAACCGTTCGTTCAAACACTTCGGCTGGTGCTCGCGCATCCGTGGCGTGGAGTCGGGCGGTGAAGTAGAAAACCTGCCGGCCCACACCTTCCCTACCGATGACGGCGGCGTGGACATGAAGTGCCCGACCGAGATCGCCATTTCGGACCGCCGTGAAGCGGAACTGGCGAAGAACGGTTTCATGCCGCTGCTGCACAAGAAAAACACCGACTTCGCCGCGTTCATCGGCGCCCAGTCGTTGCAGAAACCGGCCGAATACGACGACCCGGACGCCACCGCGAACGCCAATCTGGCCGCGCGCCTGCCGTACCTGTTCGCCACCTGCCGCTTCGCCCATTACCTGAAGTGCATCGTGCGCGACAAGATCGGTTCCTTCAAAGAGAAGGACGAGATGCAGCGCTGGTTGCAGGACTGGATCCTCAACTACGTCGACGGCGACCCGGCGCACTCCACCGAGACTACCAAGGCCCAGCATCCATTGGCTGCCGCTGAAGTGATCGTCGAAGAAGTCGAAGGCAACCCGGGGTACTACAACTCCAAGTTCTACCTGCGCCCGCACTACCAGCTCGAAGGGCTGACCGTGTCGTTGCGCCTGGTATCGAAACTGCCGTCGGCCAAGGGCGCATAAAAACCAGTTGGAATGGGCTTTCCTGTGGAGGCCCTTTGTGGCGAGGGAGCAAGCTCCCTCGCCACAGGGTGGTCCACAGGAGATCTTCATTGAGTTCACAGATTTCGCAAGGTCGGCGTCAATCAAACAACGTGGTTAGAAACCACACAGGGAGAAAACATGGCTGTTGATATTTTCATCAAGATCGGCGACATCAAGGGCGAGTCCATGGACAAGGTCCACAAGGACGAGATCGACGTCCTGAACTGGAGCTGGGGCATGTCCCAGACCGGCAACATGCATGTGGGCAGTGGCGGTGGCGCGGGCAAGGTGAGCATCCAGGACCTGTCGCTGACCAAGTACGTCGACAAGGCTTCGCCGAACCTGATGATGCACTGCGCCAGCGGCAAGCACGTCGACAAGGTCAAGCTGACCGTGCGCAAGGCCGGCGGCGAAAGCCAGGTCGAGTACATGATCATCAACCTGGAAGAAGTGCTGATCACGTCCCTGAGCACTGGCGGTTCGGGCGGCGATGATCGCCTGACCGAAAACGTCACCCTGAACTTCGCCAAGGTGCTGGTGGATTACCAGCCGCAGAAAGCCGACGGCACCAAGGAAGGCGGTCCGGTCAAGTTCGGCTGGAACATCCGCCAGAACGTCAAGGTGTAATCGAACACGCCCCCGGTGTCATGCGCCGGGGGTGTTTGGTGCTTGCTCGCAACCAATCCCTTCCCTTCCGGTGTCTGAGTCATGGCCAAGCCTGCGTTTATCAATTTGTGGAAAGCCTATTCCGATTTGCTGGCCACCCATCCCGACGCGAAACCTTGCGACGGCCCTTGGGCGAACCAGTGCGCGATTCGCATGAGCATCACGCTCAATACCGAACTGACCATCAAGGTCAACAAGTCCACCTACACCGAACCCAAATGTGCCCATGGGCATGCGCGTGGGGCCGAGTCATTGGCAAATTGGCTGTGGAAACATCATCTGGGCCGCCCGTTGATCCTTGGCGGAACGGCCGCGGACCGGCGCAAGCTGCAAGACAAGACTGGCCTGATTTTCTTCAAGGACTGTTTCCAGCAAGTGGGAGAAGCCTCGGAAGGTCGCACTGGCGATCATATCGACCTCTGGAACCGTGGCCTGACCCTCGGCTATGACGATCCGGCCTATCGATCCCGAGCGATCTGGTTCTGGGAGCTCGTATGATCAAGGCCCATTGCGCGATATGGGTCGGCTGCCTGTTGACCAGCCTGACCGCCTGTGCCCAGCAGCAATCGCCATCGGCAACTTCCTCCGTCCCGGTGGAGCATGTCGTCTCGATGGGCGGGCAAACGCTGACACTGGAGAACGACCAGGCGCGCTGCGCGCTGCGCAAACCCGACCAGACCCTGATGCCACTCGACTTGGCCTGGCCCTGCCAGTTCAGGGTCGATCGACAAGGCAAACCCCACGTCGAGACCTTCGGCAAGGTGCCTATTGTCATCGTTGTCCATGTATCTGCTGGCCCCCATAACAATCAGGAGTGTCGCTCCGAGTATCGCGCCATACGCCAGATCAATGGACAACTCGAACCCTCGATAATCGCTCGTACTGCCAGCTGCATGACTGGCACAGGCGACCAGAAGAATTACACGGCCCTTTTCACGTGGTAACCGAAATCGCCACCCGCGATCGCCTGCAACCGTCCCTGCTGGACCGGCTGACCGACGACGATCCGAGCAACCCCAAGGAAAGCGCCGACAAGCGTGTGCTTTCCCTGACCCAGCTGAAAGCCTCGGTGCTGCGTGACCTGGCGTGGCTGCTCAACACCACCTCTTTGCTTGACGCCGACGCCACGCTGCATACTCCGGCGGGCACCTCGGTGGTGAATTTCGGGCTGCCGGCACTGGCGGGCAACAGCGCTTCGAACATCGATGTTCCCGCGCTGGAAAGCCTGATTCACCAGGCCATCGCCACGTTCGAGCCGCGCATCCTGCGCCACACCCTGCGCGTGCGCGCCCGGGCAACGGCCGAGATGAACCATAACGCCTTGAGTTTCGAGATCGAAGGCGACCTCTGGGCCCAGCCGGTGCCGCTGCGCCTGATGCTGCAAACTGACCTGGACCTGGAAACCGGTCATGTGCGAGTGGTCAATGCCGACCAGCGGAGACGGCCATGAACCCGCGCCTGCTCGAGCTTTACAACCAGGAACTGCACCACGTGCGCGAAAGCGCGGCGGAGTTCGCCAAGGAATACCCGAAGATCGCCAGTCGGCTGACCCTGGCCGGCATGGACTGCGCCGACCCCTACGTCGAGCGTCTGCTGGAAGGCTTTGCCTATTTGACGGCGCGGGTGCAGCTCAAGCTCGACGCCGAATACCCGACCTTCACCCACAATTTGTTGGAAATCGCCTACCCGCACTACCTGGCGCCGACGCCGTCGATGACCGTGGTGCAGATGCAGGCCGATCCGGACGAAGGCTCGCTGAGCAGTGGCTTCCCGCTGCCCCGCGATACCATCCTGCGCGCCGCCCTGGGTCGTGAATCCCAGACCTGCTGCGAGTACCGCACCGCTCACGCGGTGACGTTGTGGCCGTTGCAAGTCAGCCAGGCCGAGTATTTCGGCAACCCGTCCGCCGTGCTCGGGCGCCTGGCCGCCAGCGAACCGAAAGCCAAGGCCGGCCTACGCCTGACCTTGCGCACCGGTGCCGAGCTGCCGTTCAACAGCCTGGCCCTGGACAACCTGCCGCTGTACTTGAGCGGCGCTGACGAACAACCGTTTCGCCTTTACGAACAACTGCTGAGTAACGCCTGCGCGGTGTTCGCTCGCCAGCCGGGCGGCGATTGGGTCGAACGGCTGCCGCAGGATGCGTTGCGCTCCCAGGGCTTCGATGACGCCGAGGCCGCGCTGCCAGTGGTGCCGCGGGCGTTCCAAGGCTATCGCCTGCTGCAGGAATATTTCGCCCTGCCGCACCGCTTCCTGTTTGTCGATTTCACCCAGCTCGGCCGTGCGGTCAAGCGCTGCGATGGCCAGGAGCTGGAATTGATCGTGCTGTTCGACCGCCACGATCCGAGCCTGGAAGGCAGCGTCGGCGCCTCGCAATTCCTGCCGTTCTGCACGCCGGCGATCAATCTGTTTCCCAAGCGCCTGGACCGCATTCACTTGTCGGACCGAGTCAACGAACACCACGTGATCGCCGACCGCACCCGGCCGATGGATTTCGAAGTGCATTCGCTGACCGGCCTGACCGGTCATGGCACCGGGCCGGAGCAGCCGTTCCTGCCGTTCTATGCGGTGCGCGACCCGTCCCGCTATGGCCGCGACCAGGCTTACTACACCGTACGGCGCGAACCGCGCGTGCTGTCCAGCGATCAGCGGCGCAATGGTCCGCGCTCGACTTACGTCGGCAGCGAGACCTTCGTCAGCCTGGTGGACAGTCAGCAGGCGCCGTATCGCAACGACTTGCGCCAACTGGGCGTCACCGCTTTGTGCACCAACCGCGACCTGCCGCTGTTCATGAGCGTGGGCAACGGCAAGACCGACTTCACCCTCGCCGACAGCGCGCCGGTCGGCGCTGTGCGCTGCGTGGCAGGTCCCAGTCGGCCACGGGCCAGCCATGCCCACGACACCAAGGCCTGGCGGCTGATCAGCCAGTTGTCGCTGAACTACTTGTCGTTGAGCGAACAAGGCCAAGGCGCCGCCGCCCTGCGTGAACTGCTGCGCCTGTACGGCGACAGCAACGACGCGGCGCTGCAACTGCAGATCGAAGGCCTGCGCGAAGTCAGCAGCAAGGCCTGCACCCGGCGCTTGCCGATGCCTGGGCCGATCGTGTTCGGTCGTGGCCTGGAGATCACTCTGGAATTCGATGAAAACGCGTTTCGCGGCACCGGGGTGTTCCTGCTCGGCGCCGTGTTCGAGCGCTTCCTGGCACGCTACGTGTCGATCAACAGTTTTACCGAGACGGTGATCCGTACCACCGAACGCGGCGAGATCATGCGATGGAAAGCCAAGCCCGGACGTCGTCCGACCCTGTGAGTACCCTGGAGGCGATGCACCAGGAACCCTGGGAATACGACTTCTTCCAGGCGTTGCGGCGCATCGAGTGCGAATCCCCCGAACTGCCGCGCCTGGGCCATTCCCTGCGCCTGGCCGATGACCCGTTGCGTCTCGGACAACAGGCCGAATGCACCTTCGCCCCGGCGACTTTGGCCTCGGTACAACCGGGCGTTGACGGCACGCCGGCGCGCCTGGAGCAATTCTTCTTCGGCCTCGGCGGCCCCAACGGCCCGATGCCGCTGCACATCACCGAATACGTGCGCGAACGCCAGCGCAACAATGGCGACAGCACCAGCAAACGCTTTCTCGATGTGTTCCATCACCGCCTGCTCAGCCTGTTCTACCGGGCCTGGGCCGAAGCACGGCCGACCGTCAGCCACGACCGTCCGGACGACGATTATTGGTCAGCACGCCTGGCGGCACTCAGCGGCCGGGGCATGCCGAGCCTGCTCGATCAGGGGCTGATCCCCGACACGGCGAAGCTGCATTACAGCGGCCACCTGTCGGCGCAAACCCGCTACCCGGACGGCTTGAAGGCGATTCTCGGCGAGTACTTCGGCCTGCCGGTGGAGATCGAAGAATACGTCGGCCAATGGCTGGAACTGCCGGAGCGCAGCCGCGTCGGCATCAGCGCCCATCAACTGGGCGTGGATTTCTGCCTGGGCCGTTTCGTCTGGGATCGCCAGCACAAATTCCGCATCCGCCTGGGCCCGCTCAAGCTCGTCGACTACATGGGCATGCTCCCTGGCAGCCAACCGTTCAACGAACTGGTGGCCTGGGTCGCCGAATACCTGGGCCATGAACTGGACTGGGATCTGAATCTGGTCCTCGAGCAGCCCGAAGTCCCGGCGCTACAACTCAATGGGCGCTTCCGCCTGGGTTTCAACACCTGGCTGGGACGCCCCGAAACAGATGCCAACGATCTAATACTGGCCCGGCATTACGCCGATCAGGCCAACACCTCACAGACCTCAAGGAGCCATGAGCATGGGTGAAATCAGTCGCGCCGCGTTGTTCGGCAAACTCAACAGCGTGGCCTACAAAGCCATCGAAGCCGCCACTGTGTTCTGCAAGTTGCGCGGTAACCCTTATGTGGAACTGGCCCACTGGTTTCATCAGTTGCTGCAATTGCAGGACTCGGACCTGCATCGCATCATCCGCCAGTTCAACATCGAGCCGGCGCGCCTGGCCCGTGACCTGACCGAAGCACTGGACCGTCTGCCACGGGGTTCGACGTCGATCACCGATCTGTCCTCCCATGTAGAAGAAGCGGTGGAACGCGGCTGGGTCTACGGCAGCCTGATGTTCGGCGAGAGCCAGGTGCGCACCGGTTACCTGGTGCTGGGCATCCTCAAGACCCCAAGCCTGCGCCACGCGCTGCTGGGCCTGTCGTCGGAGTTCGACAAGGTCAAGGTCGAAGCCCTGAGCGAGCGCTTTGACGAATACGTCGGCGACTCACCGGAAAACGCCCTGACCGCCAGCGACGGTTTCAACGCCGGCGCCGTGCCGGGCGAAGCCAGCGGCGCCATGGCCCCGGCCGCCATGGGCAAGCAGGAAGCCCTCAAACGTTTTACCGTCGACCTCACCGAGCAGGCCCGCAGCGGCAAGCTCGACCCGATCGTCGGCCGTGACGAAGAGATCCGCCAACTGGTGGACATCCTCATGCGCCGCCGGCAGAACAACCCGATCCTCACCGGTGAAGCTGGCGTGGGCAAGACCGCCGTGGTCGAAGGCTTTGCCCTGCGCATCGTCGCTGGCGACGTACCGCCGGCCCTCAAGGACGTTGAACTGCGCAGCCTCGACGTTGGCCTATTGCAGGCCGGCGCGAGCATGAAAGGCGAATTCGAGCAGCGCCTGCGCCAGGTCATCGAAGACGTCCAGGCCTCGCCCAAGCCGATCATCCTGTTCATCGACGAAGCCCACACCCTGGTGGGTGCCGGTGGTGCCGCCGGCACGGGCGATGCGGCCAACCTGCTCAAGCCGGCACTGGCTCGCGGCACCTTGCGCACCGTCGCCGCCACCACCTGGGCCGAGTACAAGAAGCACATCGAGAAGGACCCGGCCCTGACCCGCCGTTTCCAAGTGGTGCAGGTGGCGGAGCCGTCGGAAGACAAGGCCCTGCTGATGATGCGCGGCGTGGCCTCGACCATGGAAAAACACCACCAGGTGCAGATCCTCGACGAAGCCTTGGAAGCCTCGGTCAAGCTGTCCCACCGCTATATTCCCGCGCGTCAGCTGCCGGACAAATCCGTGAGCCTGCTGGACACCGCTTGCGCCCGCGTCGCCATCAGCCTGCACGCCGTGCCGGCCGAAGTGGACGATAGCCGTCGGCGCATCGAGGCGCTGGAAACCGAGTTGCAAATCATCGCCCGTGAACACGCGATTGGCATTGCCATCGGCACCCGCCAAACCCAGAGCGAAAGCCTGCTGGCCGCTGAGCGCGAGCGCTTGGCCGAGCTGGAAAGCCGTTGGGCCGAAGAGAAAACCCTGGTGGACGAACTGCTCGCCACCCGCGCCACCCTGCGCGAGCGCGTCGGCGTGGTGGACAGCGAGGACAACAGCGAAGCTTCTGACAACGAAAGTCACCAACTGCGCGAGAAACTGGTGGACCTGCAACAGCGCCTGACCGCCCTGCAAGGCGAAACCCCGTTGATCCTGCCGACCGTGGATTACCAGGCCGTGGCCTCGGTGGTCGCCGACTGGACCGGTATTCCGGTGGGCCGCATGGCCCGCAACGAACTGGAAACCGTGCTCAACCTCGACCAACACCTGAAGAAACGCATCATCGGCCAGGACCACGCCTTGCAGATGATCGCCAAGCGCATCCAGACCTCCCGCGCCGGCCTCGACAACCCGAGCAAGCCGATTGGCGTGTTCATGCTCGCCGGCACCTCCGGCGTGGGCAAGACCGAAACCGCCCTGGCCCTGGCCGAAGCCATGTACGGCGGCGAGCAGAACGTCATCACCATCAACATGAGCGAGTTCCAGGAAGCCCACACCGTGTCCACCCTCAAGGGCGCGCCACCGGGCTACATCGGCTATGGCGAAGGCGGCGTGCTGACCGAAGCCGTGCGGCGCAAACCGTACAGCGTGGTGCTGCTGGACGAGGTGGAAAAAGCCCACCCGGACGTGCATGAGATCTTCTTCCAGGTGTTCGACAAAGGTGTGATGGAGGACGGCGAAGGCCGGGTGATCGACTTCAAGAACACCTTGATCCTGCTGACCACCAACGCCGGCACGGAGCTGATCGCCCAGGTCTGCAAGGACCCACGGAACGTGCCCGAGCCGGAAGAAATCGCCAAGGCCCTGCGCCAACCGCTGCTGGAGATTTTCCCGCCGGCATTGCTCGGACGCCTGGTGACGATTCCGTACTACCCGCTCAGCGACGAGATGCTCAAGGCCATCACCCGCCTGCAACTCAACCGCATCAAGAAGCGGGTGGAGACCACTCACAAGGTCGCGTTCGACTACGACGACGCAGTGATCGACCTGATCGTCTCGCGCTGCACCGAAACCGAAAGCGGCGGCCGCATGATCGATACCATCCTGACCAACAGCCTGCTGCCGGACATGAGCCGCGAGTTCCTGACCCGTATGCTCGAAGGCAAAGCGTTGGCCGGCGTACGGATCAGCGCTCGGGATAACGAATTGCAATACGATTTCAGCGACGCGGCCTGACCTGCAGGAACGCGATAACCATGTGGGCGCGCTTGCGCCCACATGGAACTCGGCGCCGTCAGCTCATACAACTTGCACGGGACACTCGATGTTATTCAACCAAGCCTCACGCCTGGCAAAAATCACCAGCCCCCTGGGACCCGAGGTGCTGTTGCTCAAGGACATGGGTGGCGGCGAAGAGCTGGGGCGGCTGTTCAACTATGAGTTGCAGTTGCACTCGCTGGACAACGCCATCGATCTCAACCAGGTGCTCGGCAAGCCCATGTGCGTGAGCGTTCAACTGGATGGCGGTGGTGAGCGACATTTCCACGGCATCGTTGCGCGTTTCAGCCAAAACATCGACCAAGGCCAGTTCGCCAGCTACCAGGCCACGCTGCGACCCTGGCTGTGGCTGCTGACGCGTACCTCCGATTGCCGGATTTTCCAGAACCTGACCATCCCGCAGATCATCAAGCAGGTGTTCCGCGACCTCGGTTTTTCCGACTTTGAAGACGCCCTCAGCCGCCCGTATCGCGAGTGGGAATACTGCGTCCAGTACCGCGAGACCAGCTTCGATTTCGTTAGTCGCCTGATGGAACAGGAAGGCATCTACTACTTCTTCCGCCATGAGCAGGGTCGCCATGTGCTGGTGCTCGCCGACGCCTATGGCGCGCACACCACCGTGCCCGGCTACGGTTCGGTGCCCTATTATCCGAAGAACGAGCAGCAGCGCGAACGCGATCATATTCACGACTGGCACCTGGCCCAGGAAGTTCAGCCCGGCTCGCTGGAGCTTAACGACTACGACTTCCAGCGCCCCAGCGCCCGCATCGATGTGCGCTCGGCCATGCCCCGGCCGCACGCCGCTGGCGATTATCCGCTGTACGACTACCCCGGCACCTATGTGCAAAGCGAAGACGGCGAACACTACGCCCGCACCCGCATCGAAGCCTTGCAAACCCTGCATGAGCAGGTCGAGCTGGCGGGCAACGCCCGCGGCCTGGGTTCGGGGCACCTGTTCAGCCTCACCGGCTTCACTCGCCAGGACCAGAACCGCGAATACCTGATTGTCGGCGCGCGTTACTACGTCTCCCAGGAGAGCGGTGAATCCGGTGTCGGCGCGCCTTCGGCGCAATTCGAAAGCAGCCTGACCTGCATCGACGCCCAGCAAAGCTTTCGCCCGATGGCGATTACCCACCGCCCCATCGTCAAGGGACCGCAAACCGCCTTGGTGGTCGGCCCCAAGGGCGAGGAAATCTGGACCGATCAGTTCGGCCGGGTGAAGGTGCATTTCTATTGGGACCGTCACGACCAGTCCAACGAAAACAGCTCGTGCTGGATCCGCGTGTCGCAATCCTGGGCGGGTAAAAACTGGGGCTCGATGCAAATTCCGCGCATCGGCCAGGAAGTCATCGTCAGCTTCCTCGAAGGCGACCCGGACCGGCCGATCATCACCGGCCGCGTCTACAACGCCGAGCAGACCGTGCCCTACGACCTGCCGGAAAACGCCACCCAGAGCGGTATGAAAAGTCGTTCCAGCAAGGGCGGTACGCCGGCGAACTTCAACGAAATCCGCATGGAAGACAAAAAAGGCGCAGAGCAGTTGTACATCCATGCCGAGCGCAACCAAGACATCGTGGTCGAGGTGGATGAAAGCCATTCGGTGGGCCACGACCGCAACAAAAGCATCGGCCACAACGAGACGGTGACCATCGGCAACAACCGGCTGCGTATCGTCAAGCAGGAGGACATCCTCTCGGTGGGCCAGCGCAAGACCGACAGCATCAGCCAGAGCTACGTCATCGAAGTGGGCGAGAACCTGCGCCTGGTCTGCGGCGAAAGCATCCTGGAGCTCAACGCCAGCGGCCAGATCAACCTGACCGGCGTACAAATCAGCTTCTATGCCAGCGGCGATGCCGAGTTCAACACCGGCGGCGTGCTGCACCTGAACAACGGCGGCGGTCCCGGCGCCACCCCGGACGGCCAGGGCGTCAAGGCGAGCATCGACGCCAACGTCGCCGCCGCGTTCCCGCCGCCCAAGGGCTAACCAGGAGATAGATGCCCCATGACTTATCGTCTCAACGAATTTCAATTCCAGCTACCGCCCAGCGAACTGCTGGACGCCTCGATCAACATCCTCAAGTTCCCCGAATTGGGTACGTCCTTGATCGTCAGTCGCAGCCTGTTGGCCGAGGGTGAAACCTTGCAAAGCAACCTGGATGACCAGCTCAAGCGCCTGGAAAAACAAGTCCAGGACCTGCGCTGTCAACCAGGCGCCACGTTGCGTGTGGGGGCGAATCAGGAAGTCGAAGCCATCGAACTGCGCAGCCAGTTCAACAAGGGCAACGAAAAGGTCTTTCAGTTTCAATTGGCGCTGGTTCTGCCAGGTACTCGCAAGATGCTTGCCTTGAGTTACGTGAAGGCCGAGAAGCTGGGGGATGCTGAGGCGGCACATTGGGCGACGATCAAGGGCTCGCTGATATTCGACGCTCCGGCCGGATGAGCAACGTGCATGTCTGACGCACTCTGGGCCGCCCGACTGGGCGATGCGTTGAACCACACCTCGATGATGGCCGACATCCTCGGCGGCGTCCTGGAAGTGGCGGCGAACATCGCAATCACGGCTGTGGCGACGGCTGCCGTAGTGGCGGCCACGGGTATTACCGTGGTCACCGGCGGGCTGGGTTGCTTCGTCCTCGGTCTGGTGGTGGGCACGATTGTCGGCCTGGCCATGAGCAAGACCGGGGCCGACAAGGGCCTGAGCAATATATGCGAGGGCATCGGCAACGCCCTCTTTCCGCCCACGGTACAGGCCAACATTCTTACCGGCTCCACCGACACCCTCACCAACAACATCCCCGCCGCTCGCGCCGCCGGAGCGATTGAGTCCCACGTTGCCCCCGCCGGTACGGAGCTCGAGGCCCCCGAGCCTGAAGAAGAACCCAGCTACCTGGACATGGCCGGGAATTTTTTCTCGCAGATGTGGCGCCCCACCGTTGCCTCGCCCGCCCCCGGCGCCGTGCCCAAGCCGGAAGACTTGGTCATCTGCATGAAGCACCCGCCGATGCCGCCGCAGTTCATGGCCGAAGGCTCGGACAAAGTCACCATCAACGGCCAGCCCGCCGTGCGCAGCGGTGATCGCAGCACCTGCGATGCGACGGTGGTGTCGTCCGGGCTGATTTCGCCGGATGTGACCATCGGTGGCGGTTCGGTGGTGGTGCGCGAGATTCGCAGCGGCAAGACGCCGGGCGTGGGCCTGGCGGTCACCGCGTTGCTGATGCTCAAGGGCGGCAAAGGCAAGTTCTTCAGCAAGCTGCCGTGCATGTTGGTGGGCGGCGCGGTGTCCATGGCCGCCAGCAGCGCCGCGAACGCCGCGGCCAACGCCGCCATGGGTTCTTCGAACCCGGTGCACGCTGCCACCGGCGCCAAAGTATTGGGCGGTGACGAGGATCTGGATTTCGTCTTGCCTGGCATCCTGCCGATTAACTGGCAACGGGTGTACAACAGCCGCGACGAACGCCACGACAGTTTGTTCGGCGCCGGCTGGAGCGTCGCCTATGAAGTCCAAGTGGAAATCCTGCCCCACCTCGACGGCGGCGAAACCCTGGTCTACACCGACGAACAGGGCCGCCCCGTCGACATGGGCTCAATCCCCTTGGGCGGCGCGGTGTTCAGCGCCGGTGAAGGCCTGGCGGTGCGCCGTCATGTGAACGGGCAACTGTTGATCGAAAGCGAAGACGGCCTGTACCGGTTGTTCGAACCTTCGCCAGGAAACGCATCACGGCTGCGCCTGAGCCAATTCGGCGACCGTAACGACAACCGCATCCACCTCGACTACGACGATGCCGGGCGCCTGGTGCGGCTGCGCGATACGTTTGATCTGGTGCAGGTCGAGCTGATCCGCGAGCACGAACGGATCAGCCGGATCGAGCGTCTTTATCCTGACCAACAGCGTGAGGTGTTGGTCAGCTACGCCTATGACGCGGCGGGCAACCTTGCCGAGGTACGCGACGCCGGCGGCCAGGTGCAACGGCGCTTCAGCTATGACGCCGGGCAACGCATGGTCGAACACCAACTGCCCACCGGCCTGCGCTGCTTCTACGAATGGGCGTTGATCGAAGACCGGGAATGGCGCGTGGTCCGCCACTGGACCGACGAGGGCGATGCCTATCAGTTCGACTATGACCTCAAGGCCGGCATCACCCGCATCAGCGACAGCCTGCAACGCGTCAGCATTCGGCACTGGAACAGCCAGCACCAGATAACCCAGTTCAGCGACAACCTCGGCCAGACCTGGCTGTTCGAGTGGAACGATGAGCGCCAGTTGCTCAGCGCTACCGATCCACAGGGGGGGCAGTATCAATTCAGCTACGACGAAGCCGGCAACCTCAGCCAATCCAGCGATCCGCTCGGACGCATTGAGTCCGTCTTATGGCTCGATCATTGGTCGCTACCGTTAGTAGAAACCGACGCCGCCGGCAACAACTGGCGATACGAATACAATCGCCGCGGCAATTGCATTCGCGAAACAGACCCTCTGGGCCTCGTCACCCGATATCGCTACAACGCTCACGGACAGATCACAGAAATTGTCGACCCCACCGGCAAAAGCAACACCTTGCGTTGGAACGCTATGGGGCGGCTGGCTGAACATATTGATTGCTCCGGCTATTCGACAAAATTCAGCTATGACCATCGCGGTTATCTGCAGGTCATCACGGATGCGCTCGGCGAGCGCACTGTCTATGAACATGACACACGCGGCCGCCTGCTGCGTTATCAGCTGCCCGATGGCCGCGTCGAACAATACTTGCGCGACGCAAGCGGTCAACTCACCCGTTACATCGATGCGGCCGGTCACACCACCGTCTATCAGCACGATGGTCGCGGACACGTTCGCCAACGCATCGACGCCCATGGAAGGTCGGTTCAATTCAGCTACGACGCTTATGGACGCCTCCAGGCGCTAACCAACGAAAACGGGGAAAGCTATCGATTTGCCTGGGACGCCGGCGACAGGATGATCGAGCAACAGGACCTGGATGGCAGCGCCCGACTTTATGCCTACGATAAGCTGAATAACGCCATTCGCGAAACACACTGCCCTGCCCCTTTTGGCCAGGGTATGGCGCTGGTATCCAACAGTCCCATAGAGCCCATCGTTCATCACCTTGAGCGAGATGCGGCCGGGCGGCTGATTGGCAAAGTGACGGCAGACGGCCGAACCGCGTACACCTACGATGCAGTGGACCAACTCATTGCCGTCACCTTTACAGACAATCAGGGCAACCAAAAAGACCTGAACTTTGCCTACGACGCCATCGGCCAACTGCTGGAAGAGCAAAGCTCGGCTGGCTGCCTGCGGCATCATTACGATGAGTTGGGCAGCCTGATACAAACGCAGCTGCCTGACGGTCGTCGACTCAATCGGTTGTATTACGGCAGCGGCCATCTACATCAACTCAACATCGACGGGCAACTGATCAGTGATTTCGAGCGCGATCGATTGCATCGTGAAGTCCTTCGCACTCAAGGACGACTCATCACTCGTAGCGAATACGACCGGGGCGGACGTGTGCGCTCGCGCCTGCAACGTCATGCGGACCAGTCGACACTACTGCCACCTGTGGCGCAGAAACAATTCAACTACGACCCCAATGACAACCTGATCAGTCGCTTCGACCAGACGCCCAGCGGTGATCGCCAACGGCTGCTGCACTACGATGCGACGGGGCGCATTCTCGCCAGCCAAGACAACATCCAGGGCCCGAGCGAAACCTTCGCCTACGATGCTGCCGCCAACTTGCTGGATGGCCCACAACCCGGCGCCGGGCTGGTGGTGCATAACAAATTACTGACCTATCAGGACAAGCGTTATCGTTACGATGCCTTTGGCCGGATGATCGAAAAACGCAGCGGTGGCCATCGGGTACAACGCTTTTTCTACGATGCCGAACACCGTTTGATCGAGGTGCATAACCGCAGCGATTCCCAAGATACGGTCGTCCGAATGACCTATGACCCACTGGGTCGTCGGACGGCAAAAACCGAACATGACAGTCGTGGTTATCCACTGGGTGAAACACGCTTCATCTGGGACGGTTTGCGGCTGCTTCAAGAACACAAACACAGCCAGTGCAGCGTTTACCTCTACGACACGGAAAGCCACGAACCCATCGCCCGAGTGGATGGTATCGGTGCTCAACAGAACATCCACTACTACCACAATGATCAGAACGGGCTACCCGAGCAGCTCTCGGACGCCAAGGGCGACATCGTCTGGCAAGCGCGCTACCGCGTGTGGGGCAACACCGTTGAGGAAGTGCGTGAGCCTCACTACATCGAAGAACAGAACCTGCGCTTCCAAGGCCAGTACCTGGACCGAGAGACGGGCCTGCACTACAACACGTTTCGCTTTTACGACCCGGATATAGGGCGGTTTACGACACCCGACCCCATCGAACTGCTGGGCGGAATCAATCTCTATCAATACGGCCCCAACCCGCTCGGCTGGATAGACCCCTGGGGCTGGTCATGCCACGGCAACTCAAAAACCAGTCGCAAACCGCAACATGGTTACGAGATCGTGGACACGCGCACGGGTAAAGTCGCCAAAACCGGCGTGAGTGGCGGCAAGATAAAAACAAACGGAAAATCCGTACGCGCCGAGACCCAGGTGAGGAAATGGAACAACGAACCGGGTAACACGGGACGTTACGAATCCAGAGTCATCAAAAAGGTGCCGGCCGGCCCAGGTGCTCGTTGGAAAATCGAGCACTGGGAGCGAAGAAACGCAAATCGACGCAGGCAGGAACTAGACCCAGCGAGGCATTCAAGACCATGATCTTAAAAGAAATTTACCTGTACCCCGACCTGGGCGAATTCAGCGACGACATTATTCATCCGTTTCGCGACCAAAGCCGATCGATCTGCAATTTTCTTGAGCGCCACCTGAGTGCAGAAAAATTCGAAACGCCCAACTTCAAGAAAATCTGTTTTGTCGGCACCCGCCAAACCGTCAACGAGCCCTATGTAAACTCCAGCGGCGCGCTCATCGTCAATGTCAGCCTGGATACCGAACAGTATAAAAAATGCACATCGGTCAACGAGCTCAATGAGTTCTTTATACAACGGTTGTTGGAAGGCCTGGAAACATGCCGCCCGCACATAGCGTTGCCGCTTGATCTGCTGAAAAACGCAATGGATGAGTTCCGCCGCAACCACTATAAAAACGAGTGGACCTTCAAGCAGAAAAAAATAAAAGGGTCGGACTATGTCTGCGCCCTGGAGTGCCAGTTAACCATCGACTGCTTCCTCATGAACCTCAAGGTCTTGAGGAAAGACACACCGGTGCTCGACAAAGAAATCATGCGAACCGCGCCCGACGAAATAGCGTTCGGTCCGTACCTCAAAGACCTGAAGGAAGAAGGCGGCAGAATAAAAGTCGTCGACAAGTCGGGCGTGGCTTTCTACACCACCACGGTGTCTAGCCTGGACAAGCTTTGACAGCTATCCAAGGAGCGACGTGCCGTTGGCCGACGAGCGCTGCATCGCATTGATCATGGCCCCCGTTACAAACGGGTGAAATGCCGATGCGCGAACGCCACAGGATTTGATCCGAAACGCAAATCCCGTGGCGAGGGAGCTTGCTCCCGCTGGGCAGCGCAGCAGCCCCAAATAGGCCGTCGCATTCCTACAAAAAACTGCTGCGCCACCGAGCGAGAGCAAGCTCCCTCGCCACGGTCTGCATACACCTTGAATCCTGATATGTGCTGCCGCCTTCGCGAGCTAGCTCGCTTCCACAAAAAATTGGCGGCAGGCTCTCCACTGTGAGGCCCAGCCCGAACTCCTTAAGGTGTGCTGCGAGTTAAGAAAAAATCAGAAAAACCGCCTCAACTGAAGATTTTCTTGGCTGTCTTAAGAAAATCCAAGGACCGCTCACCCTAGGCATCCAACAATGATCGAACGGTTTTCATCGCGGGAGAACCAAGTGCTCAATAACGTCGACCTGTGGCGAGGGAGCTTGCTCCCGCTGGGCTGTGAAGTGCTCCCCAAAACTGGCCGACCGCATTCCTACAAACGAACCGCACAAATCGGTTTACGACGGCTGCGCCGCCGAGCGGGAGCAAGCTCCCTCGCCACGGATCGCGTCCACGTAACGAGCAGGTGTGTAACGGGGCTGCCGCCATCGCAAGCAAGCTCGCTCCCGCAGTGGATTGGTGGTGGATATCCGTTCTATGGAACTCAGCTTGAACGTTTCGAGTTAAGAAAAAATCCGCGAAACTTGTTCAACTGAAGATTTTCTAGGCGCACTGAAAGAAAACCTGGGCCCAAAGAAAAAAACTAAAGGTTTTCTCTAGAACGGTTCTACCTCGGCATCCAGCAACTGATCGAGCTGAGTTCAATGCTGGCCAACCGTGTGCTGGATAACGTCGACCCACGCTAATCGCGACACCACCAACCCGTGGCGAGGGAGCTTGCTCCCGCTGGGTGGCGAAGCCGCCCCAAAACAGACTGACGCATTCTCCAGATAAACCGCATGAGCCGGTCTACGACGGCTGCGCCGCCGAGCGGGAGCAAGCTCCCTCGCCACGGATCGCGTCCACGTAACGAGCAGGTGTGTAACGGGGCTGCCGCCATC
>NZ_JABWQW010000036.1:0-60853 GCF_014268645.1 Pseudomonas sp. SWRI154 | reverse complement strand
ACGTCCACGCCGAAACCGACCGTGCCTTGGGTGAAACCGGACTTGGCGTCGAGGATGAAGCTTTGGGTCCACTCTTCGGCTTTGCCCTGGGCATTGTTCGGGTTGGTGAAGTTGCGGTTGAAGTAGAAGTTGCGCAGGTTCAGGGTGGCCTTTGCGTCCTCGACGAAGCCTGATTCCGCCGACAATACCGGCAGGGCAACGCCTGACAGGGCGACGGCGATGAGGCTGGGGAGCAAATACTGTGTGGGCTTCATGGGCGTTGTCTCTTGTTTTTTTGTGGACGAAGCGAGTCGTTGCCGCACTTTTGAGGTGCAAGCGGTCGGGTGTAGCCAGGGTCGTTTGGGCGATCGGGAATCAGCCGGGCGAAGCGGGGCGTCGGGGCATGGCGTCGAACCTGTTGTTATTGGTTTTGTGCGAAGGATGGTGACGGGCTGGTTGGGATCGGTTCAATTGCCGTTTGCGGGTTTTGGGCGATTATCGAACGGCAAAAAAATGAGCGAACGAAGGCATTGCTCTGTGGGCCCACCGTTCACCGCGAGGCGGCCTGATAGCCGACCTGGTTCTTGGAGAGTCCGCGTTTTCCCTGTGAGCGAGTCTGCTTGCGACGAGTCCGCAGCCTTGTTGCGGCACTTAAGGCAAACGATACCCCCGTGGCGAGGGAGCTTGCTCCCGCTGGGCTGCGCAGCAGACCCAAAACCATTCAGCAAGGTGTATCTGGAAAACCGCAGGGTGGTTTTTTACGGCTGCTGCGCAGCCGAGCGGGAGCAAGCTCCCTCGCCACGAGTTTTGGTGTGCTCTAGAAAGCGGCATTTCCCGTGGGAATGAAGTACCAAGGTACTTTCGTCATCCATGCCAGTTGACCCATCGTTATCCCGGGCAAGCTCTCACAGGAGAAACGCGATTCCATCAAGAAACAGGTCGGCTATCAGGCCGCCTCGCGGTGGCCGTTGATCTCGGGCGCCCCGTTAACCACGCTGGCCGAACGCAGGTATTGCGCAGTGGGCATCCCGGCATGGATGCCGGGATAGCCGCGCTGGGCCATGGATGGCCCTTCGAGGCGGGCCCACGGAGCAATGCCGGAGTGAGGGCACACCGAGCCCAAGCGAGGTGCCAAGTGGTGGGGCAAAAGCGTTTTGCTTACTTTTACGCTTCATAAAAGTGAGTCGCTGTAAGAGCGAAGCCGCCAGCAGCCGTGGCCGCAGCAATGGATATGTACTCAGTCAACAAAGTCCCGCGAGCTGTCAGGCCGCCATCGCGAGCAGGCTCGCACAAGATTTGTAGTCGGTCTGACAGACGCGACGACTTTTCCGACGAGGTTTTAAGGTTGCTGCTCGGAAGCGATATCTCTAGCTTGTTCGTGTCGCTGCCCATTCAGCGACCGGGACTGCAAGCCCGTCGAATTCGTTAGGCGCCAGCGCCCGGACCCAATGTCTCGGGCTCCAATCGATGCAGGAGCGCCGTCATGAAAAAAACATCATCCTTCTTCGCCATCAGAGAGCACCTTCCCCTACAACGACCCCGATCCAGAAAAGCTCCAAGAGGCCGCAGACCGAGCACTCGATTACCATCTGGGCACCCTGATCCCAAGCCCAAAACCTCAACCCAAGTGTTCACCGTCATCGATACCCTCGACCCGCGTTAACCCAGTCGCGGTAAAAACACGCACAAACAAAAAGCCCACCTTTCGGTGGGCTTCGTGTTTCAGCGTTCAAGCATCCATCAGAACAGCTTTGTCTCTGGCGCTTTCTCCGCGATCGGCTCGCTCTTGCCGGTCTCGGCGTTCCAACCACCGCCCAATGCCTTGTACAAATTGACCTCGCTGGTCAGCTGCGAAAGGCGGTCAGTGATCAGCGATTGTTGCGCGCTGAACAACTGGCGCTGGGCGTCGAGGAAGGTCAGGTTGCTATCGACGCCGATGCGGTAGCGCCGCTCGGCCAGGCGGTAGTAGTCCTGGTTGGCGGCGACGAAGTCGGTCTGCGCCTGCAACTGCTCGTTGTAGGTCTGGCGCGCGGCCAGGCCGTCGGAGACTTCCTGGAACGCCGTCTGAATCGACTTCTCGTAGTTGGCCACGTTGATGTCTTTCTGGATCTTGGCGTAATCCAGGCTTGCCCGCAGGCTGCCGGCGTTGAAGATCGGCAGGTTGATTTGTGGAGCGAAGGTCCAGGTGCCCGAGCCGCCCTTGAACAGGCCGGACAGGTCCGGGCTCAGGGTGCCGGCGTTGGCCGTCAGGCTGATGCTCGGGAAGAACGCGGCCCGCGCGGCGCCGATGTTGGCGTTGGCGGCCAGCAGGTTGCGTTCGGCCTGGAGGATGTCCGGGCGGCGTTGCAGCAGGTCCGACGGCAACCCGGCCGGTACTTCGCTGAGCAGGTCATCGCTCAGCGGTTGGGTGCGCAGGTTGGCCGGCAGGCCGGTGCCCAGCAGCAGGGTCAGGCTGTTTTCATCCTGGGCCACCTGGCGGGTATAGCGGGCCAATTGCACCCTGGCGTTTTCCACCGCCGTACGTGCCTGGCTCAAGTCAAGGGCCGAGGCCACGCCGACTTCGGCGCTACGCGAGGTCAGCTTCAGGCTCTGCTCGTAAGTGCCCAGGGTATCCTGGGTCAGCTTGAGCAGTTCCTTGTCGGCCTGCCAGGTCAGATAGGCATTGGCGACGTTGGCCACCAGGCTGATCTGCGTGCTGCGGCGGGCTTCTTCGGTGGCGAAGTAGTTTTGCAGCGCTTGCTCGCTCAGGCTGCGGACGCGGCCGAACAAATCCAGCTCATAGGCGCTGATGCCCAATGTCGCCGAGTAGGAACTGGTGATTGCTGCTTCACCTGTTTGCGAGGCCCGTGCCGGCACTCGCTGACGGTTGCCGGAACCCGTGGCCGAGACCGCCGGGAACAGGTCCGCCCGCTGGATGCGGTATTGCGCGGCGTAGGCATCGATGTTCAGTGCCGCGACGCGCAGGTCGCGGTTGTTTTCCAGCGCGACCTGGATCAGTTGCTGCAACGCCGGGTCATGGAAGAACTGTTTCCAGCCTTGCTCGGCAGCGGCTTGGCCGGGTGCCTTGGCCGGCTCGTAGGCCGGACCTTGCGGGTACTGGGTCGCGACCGGTGCTTCGGGCCGCTGGTAGTCGGGGATCAGCGAGCAACCGCTGAGCACGACGGCGGCGATGGTCAGGGAAAGTAGCGACTTGCTCATTGGCCAGCCTCTTTAGAAGTTTCAGGAGTGTTGTCCTGGTCGATATTCTTGCGACGACCCATCGACGACACCGTCACGAAGAACAAGGGCACCCAGAAGATTGCCAGGATGGTCGCGGTGAGCATACCGCCAATCACGCCGGTACCGATGGCGTGCTGGCTGCCCGAGCCTGCGCCGGTGGAGATCGCCAGCGGAACCACGCCGAGGACGAACGCCAGGGACGTCATGATGATTGGTCGCAGACGCATCCTACAAGCTTCGATGGCGGCTTCCGTCAAGGTCTTGCCCTGTTCATGGAGCTCCTTGGCGAACTCCACGATCAGGATGGCGTTTTTCGCCGCCAGCCCGATGGTCGTCAACAAGCCCACCTGGAAGTACACGTCATTGGACAAGCCGCGCAGGCTTGTGGCCAGCAGGGCACCGATGATCCCCAGTGGTACCACGAGCATCACCGCGATTGGAATCGACCAGCTTTCATACAGCGCCGCCAGGCACAGGAACACCATGAGCAGCGACAACGCATACAACGCCGGCGCCTGGGAACCCGACAGGCGTTCCTCATACGACAGGCCAGTCCAGGAAATACCGACACCGGCCGGCAGCTTCTTGGCGATGGCTTCTACTTCGGCCATCGCTTCACCCGTGGAGTAACCCGGGGCCGGGGCACCGAGGATTTCCATCGCTTCTACGCCGTTGTAACGGGCCAGTTTTGGCGAGCCGTAGATCCATTCACCCTTGGCAAACGCCGTGAACGGCACCATGGTCCCGGCGCTGTTGCGCACGTACCACTTCTGCAGGTCTTCTGGACTCATGCGGGCGCCCGGCTGGCCTTGTATGTACACCTTCTTCACCCGGCCGCGGTCGATGAAGTCGTTCACATAGCTACTGCCCAGGGCAATCGACAGGGTGTTATTGATGTCCGAGAGGGTAATGCCCAGTGCGCTGGCCTTCTCGTCGTCGATTTCCAGTTGATATTGCGGTTCATCGTTCAAGCCGTTCGGACGCACCTGGGACAGGATCTTGCTTTGCGAAGCCATACCCAGGAACTGGTTGCGGGCTTCCATCAACTTGTCGTGGCCGATACCGGCGCGGTCCTGCAGGAACACGTCGAAACCGGTAGCGTTACCCAGCTCCAATACCGCCGGGGGGGCGAAGGCGAACACCATGGCATCGCGGAAGGAGAAGAAGTGCTGCTGGGCGCGCGCGGCGATTTTCGACACGCTGTTGTCGGCGTTCCGCTCGTCCCACGGACGCAGCATGATGAAGGCCATACCGGAGCTCTGGCCGCGGCCGGCGAAGTTGAAGCCGGTCACGGTGAACACCGAAGCCACGCCGTCGCCTTCACCGCCATCCTTGCTCGGACGCAGCAGGAACTCACGCATCTTGTCCACCACCACCTGGGTGCGTTCGGCGCTGGAGCCGGCCGGTGTCTGGACCTGGGCGAACAGTACGCCCTGGTCTTCTTCCGGCAGGAACGCCGTCGGGATGCGGGTGAACAGCCAGACCATGCCGACCACGATGATCAGGTAGGCCAGCAGGTACGGTGCCTTGTGCTTGAGCATATTGCCCACGCCGCGCTCGTAGCTCCGGACGCTGCGGTCGAAATTGCGGTTGAACCAGCCGAAGAAGCCGCGTTTTGGAGTGCCGTGCTCACCCTTTGGAATGGCCTTGAGCATGGTCGCGCACAGGGCCGGGGTGAAGATCAGGGCAACCAGCACCGACAGGGCCATGGCCGAGACGATGGTGATGGAGAACTGCTTGTAGATCACGCCGGTGGAACCGCTGAAGAATGCCATCGGCAGCAGTACCGCCGAGAGCACCAGGGCAATGCCCACCAAGGCGCCCTGGATCTGGCCCATGGATTTCTTCGTGGCTTCCTTGGGTGACAGGCCTTCTTCACTCATTACCCGTTCGACGTTCTCCACCACGACAATGGCATCGTCCACCAGCAAGCCGATGGCCAGCACCATGCCGAACATGGTCAGGGTGTTGATGCTGAAACCGAACGCCGCGAGGATCCCGAAGGTACCCAGCAATACCACCGGCACCGTCATCGTAGTGATGATGGTGGCGCGGAAGTTCTGCAGGAACAGGAACATCACCAGGAACACCAGCACGACCGCTTCGACCAGGGTTTCAACCACACCCTTGATCGACTCGCTCACCACTGGCGTGGTGTCGTATGGGAACACCACTTCCACGCCTTGTGGGAAGAAGGGCTTGAGGTCGTCGATGGTCTTGCGCAGGGCCTTGGCCGTGTCGAGGGCGTTGGCGCCGTTGGCCAGTTTGACCGCCAGGCCGGATGCCGGGGCGCCGTTGAACTGGGCGCTGATGCTGTAGTTTTCACCGCCCAGGCCCACATCGGCCACGTCACCGACGCGTACTTGCGAACCGTCCGGGTTGACCTTGAGCAGGATCGCCTTGAACTGTTCGGCAGTCTGCAGGCGGGTCTTGCCAATGATGGTGGCGTTCAGTTGCTGGCCGGGCAGGGCGGGCAAGCCGCCGAGTTGGCCGGATGAAATCTGCACGTTCTGCGCGGCGATAGCGGTTCTCACGTCCACCGGGGTCAGGTTGAAATTATTCAACTTGGCCGGGTCGAGCCAGATCCGCATCGCGTACTGGGCACCGAAGACTTGGAAGTCACCGACACCTGCGGTGCGCGAGATCGGGTCCTGCATGTTGGACACGATGTAGTTGGACAGGTCGTCCTTGGTCATGCTGCCGTCGCGCGACACCACGCCGATCACCATCAGGAAGTTCTTCACCGCCTTGGTCACGCGGATGCCCTGTTGCTGCACTTCTTGCGGCAGCAGCGGGGTGGCCAGGTTCAGCTTGTTCTGCACCTGGACCTGCGCGGTATCGGAGTTGGTGCCCTGCTCGAAGGTCGCGGTAATGGTCATGCTGCCGTCGGAGTTACTTTCCGACGATACATAACGCAAGTTGTCGATGCCGTTGAGCTGTTGCTCAATGACCTGGACCACGGTGTCCTGCACGGTTTGTGCGGACGCGCCTGGGTAAGTCACCTGGATTGCAATGGCTGGCGGCGCGATGCTCGGGTATTGGTTGATCGGCAACTTGAGGATCGATAGAGCACCGACCAGCATGATCACCAGGGCGATCACCCAGGCGAAAATCGGACGGTCGATAAAGAATTTCGACATGGTTTACTCCCCTTTGCCGCCGGCGGCTTTGTCAGCTGCCTGAGCGGGGGCCGGGTTCTTTGCGCCAACGTTGGTGGCTTCGGTGGCTTTGACTTCCACCCCTGGCCGTACGTACTGCAATCCTTCGGTAATCAAGCGATCGCCGGCCTTGAGGCCGTCTTCGATCAGCCACTGACTGCCAACGGTACGGCTGGCCTTGAGCTGGCGCAGCTCGACCTTGTTGTCCGCACCCACGACCAATGCGGTCGGCATGCCCTTGAGGTCGCGGGTCACGCCTTGCTGCGGCGCGAGGATCGCCGCGCTGTTCACGCCGGCCTGCAGTTGCGCATGAACGAACATGCCTGGCAGCAGCGTGTGGTCAGGGTTTGGGAACACGGCGCGCAAGGTCACCGAACCGGTGGTCTGGTCAACCGATACCTCGGAAAATTCCAGCTTGCCCTCGTGCGGGTACTGGCTGCCGTCTTCCAGGGTCAGCTTGACCATGGCGGCGTTCTCGCCAGCCTTTTGCAGGCGGCCGCTTTCGAGTTCACGGCGCAGTTGCAACAGCTCGACGGAGCTCTGCGTTACGTCGACGTAGATTGGGTCCAACTGCTGAATAGTCGCCAGCGCATCGGCTTGGCCGTTACTGACCAGCGCACCCTCGGTGACCGAGGAACGACCGATACGACCGGAAATCGGCGCATAGACCTTGGTGTAGCGCACGTTGATCTGGGCCGTCTGCAGGTTGGCTTCCGACTCCAGGCGATTGGCCACGGCGGTGTCATATTCCTGGCGGCTGACGGCCTGTTCGTCCACTAATTGCTTGTAGCGGTCGGAAATCGACTTGGTGGAACGCAGGTTCGCCTCGGCGCTCTTGAGGGTGGCTTCATAGACGGCTGGGTCGATCTGGTACAGCTGTTGGCCGGCCTTGACGTCGGCGCCTTCCTTGAACAGGCGCTTGAGAATGATCCCGTTGACCTGTGGCCGTACTTCCGCCACGCGGAACGCGCTGGTGCGGCCCGGCAGTTCCGAGGTCAAGGTAAAGGGTTGGGTCTTGAGGGTTACAACGCCGACCTGAGGGGGCGGTGCGGCAGGTGCCGCCTCTTCCTTTTTACATCCGCTGAGCAGCGATGCCAGGGCGATGGCAGTAACCAGAGCGGTAACAGCTGGCTTAAATTGCATGGAAATCCTCGGGTCCAGGCGCGTAACGGGCGCGCTCGAAAGTGAAAGATGAAAAAAGAGCGAGATACGCAATTAGTAGGATGCTAAGAAATATACTTACGTACACGGTTGTTTGTAAACAGCCAAATTGCGTACCATCCGAATTTACAAAAGCCTGACAAAGGCTGATGCGGACCGGGGACGCGCTCTGACAGACGCTGCCTCATAGAATGTCCTGCTGATCCTTACGCATAGCTTACGCATCCTGATCGAGGTGTTTACTGCCATGGTTCGTCGTACCAAAGAGGAGGCCCTGGAGACTCGCAGCCAGATACTCGAGGCGGCTGAAAAAGCGTTTTTCGAACGAGGCGTGGCGCGTACGACCCTGGCCGATATTGCCACGCTCGCCGGTGTGACGCGCGGCGCGATCTACTGGCATTTCAGCAACAAGGCGGACTTGCTCCAGGCCATGCTCGATACCTTGCATGAGCCGCTCGATGAATTGGCGCGCGCCAGTGAAAATGAGGAGGAGCTTGACCCTCTGGGGTGCGTGCGCAAGCTGCTGGTGCGGTTGTTCCAGCAGGTGGCCCTGGACCCGAAAACCCGACGCATCAATGAGATCCTGTTCCATAAGTGTGAGTTCACCGATGAAATGTGCGACTTGCGCCAGCAGCGGCGTCAGGTCAGCCTTGATTGCAACGTGCGTATCGCGCTGTCGTTGCGCAACGCGATGAAACGCGGCCAGTTGCCGGATGATCTGGACCCCGAAAGGGCAGCAGTCGCCATACATGCCTATATCGACGGCATTCTTTACCAATGGCTGCTGGCTCCCGACAGCTTCGCCCTGGCCGGTGAGGCCGAGCGCTGGGTGGAGGTCGGGCTGGACATGCTGCACCTGAGCCCTAGCCTGCGCAAATGAAACAAAATGCGTAATTGAATCGGTTTGTGTCAATAGCCGATCCTAACGTACCCCGCTGGGCCTGATCCCTGCGGGGTACTTTATATAGCCGCCGCCGCTCCGTTGATAGACGGCGATCCGGCAATTTTGTAGGAAAATTGTTGCGCGTTCGTTAAGTCGCTTCCTGCTCAGGCGCGTGCCTTGGTCGTCAGCCTCGCAGAAGTTGGATCAGGTCGGGTTGTTTTCATCGATCACCAGGTGGATGGTATAGCTGAAGGGGGGCTCCAGCATTTTCTGGGTAATTTCTGACCGACACGTGTATTCGCCATTCCCGGTATATGCGGTTCTGCTTTGCCAGTTTGGCTTGTAGCTGGGTGTCAGGATGCCAAAAACAACCGGGGCTTCGAACAGCGTTTGCATTTGGCAACCGAAGTTAAAGTGAGTCATTTGATAGGTCAGCACCAATTCAATGGGTTTGATTTCCCTAAGTTTAGGTTGCCAGCCAGCCAGCGGGTAGGTGAACTTCCTGTCGTGTTTGAAATGAAGTTCCAGGTTTTTTTTGGCGGGAATGTCAGAGAAGTCTGGATTTATGGAGAACTCACCTGAAAGATTGCTCATTTCCAAATCCTTGGAAGTATGGTTTGCGATCTTCACGATGATGTTTGTGTCGGCCAGGCTGACTGCGGCTGCCACGGGGCCCAGTAACAAGGCGAGAATCAGGTTTTTCATAACGTTCATTGTCAAGTGTCTCAGAAGTGTCTCGGGGCGCTAAAGCCTGCATAGATAAACCGTGCATGACTGATGCAATTAGGTTTGGTTAAGGTTTGAAACTGTTAGTTGTAACTGTGTGTGGTGATTGAGTCCATTCGGTAGGTGGGACGGTGTTTGAGCATTATTATTAGCGTTGTTGGATGTATTAATCCACGCTGAGTCGGTGGTGTGTTGTTATCTGATATTTCGACTGAAGAAGATTTTATTGGAACTTAAGTTCTCTAATGTAAAAAGCCCCGGCTCTTTCGAGTCGGGGCTTTTTACACGGCTGCTGTGTTCGAATTACATCACTGGATAATCGATATAACCCACCGGGCCTTTCCCATAGAACGTTTCCGGGTGCGCCTCGTTCAACGGGGCATCAGCTTTCAAGCGCGCCGGCAGGTCGGGGTTGGCAATGAACGGCACACCGAAGGCTACGGCGTCGGCCTTGCCTTCGGCCAGCCAGGCATTGGCGCTCTCTTTGGTAAAGCGTTCGTTGGCGATGTAAGGGCCGCCGAATGCTTGCTTGAGTTGTGGGCCGATGCTGTCTTCGCCTTCTTTTTCCCTGGAGCAGATGAAGGCGATGCCACGCTTGCCCAATTCACGAGCCACGTAGCTGAAGGTTTCCAGGCGGTTCTCGTCGCCCATGTCATGGGAGTCGGCACGCGGTGCCAAGTGCACGCCAACCCGGCCCGCGCCCCAGATTTCGATGGCGGCGTCGGTCACTTCCAGCAGCAGGCGCGCACGGTTTTCCAGGGAACCGCCGTAGCTGTCGGTGCGCTGGTTGGTGCTGCTTTGCAGGAACTGGTCGAGCAGATAGCCGTTGGCGCCGTGGATTTCCACACCGTCGAAACCGGCGGCCTTGGCGTTCTCGGCACCCACTCGGTAGGCGTCGACGATGTCGGCGATTTCAGCGGTTTCCAGTGCGCGCGGCGTTGGGTAGTCGGCCAGGGGACGGACCAGGCTCACATGGCCCTTGGGTTGGATCGCGCTAGGCGCTACCGGCAGTTCGCCGTTCAGGTACGACGGGTGGGAGATCCGCCCCACGTGCCACAGTTGCAGGAAGATTTTGCCGCCCGCGCCGTGGACCGCCTTGGTGATGTTGCTCCAGCCACGCACCTGGTCGTTGGACCAGATACCCGGGGTGTCCGGGTAGCCCACGCCCATCGGCGTCACCGAAGTGGCTTCGCTGAGAATCAACCCGGCGGAGGCGCGTTGCACGTAATACTCGGCCATCAGCGCGTTGGGCACACGGCCCGCGTCAGCGCGGCAGCGAGTCAGCGGAGCCATGATGATGCGGTTCTTCAGCTCGATGTCGCCGAGTTTGATAGGGTCGAAAATAGTCGCCATGAATCAAAACCTCATAGATGAATGGGTAAACAGTCAGTGGGTAGCAGGCGCCAGGTCGGCATTGCCGCCTTGGCGGAAAGTGATCAGGGTCACCAGCAGCGCCAGCACGGCGAGCGCGCCAGCGGCCAGGGGCACGGCGGTCAGGCCCAGGCCATGGGCGATGACGCTGCCGCCGACCCAGGCGCCCAAGGCGTTGCCGATGTTGAAGGCGCCGATGTTCAAGGTGGAAACCAGGTTCGGTGCATCTTTGCCGAAGGTCACCACGTTGACTTGCAGTGCCGGCACCGCGGCGAAGCACGCCGTGGCCCAAAGGAACAGGGTGATTTCAGTCGGGATCAGCGCCACGCTGGTCCAGCTCAGTACCGTTGAGACCACCGCCATGGCGATGAAAACGCCCATCAATGTGTTGACCAGGCTCTTGTCCGCCAGCTTGCCGCCAATGATGTTGCCCAAGGTCAGACCCAGGCCGATCAACACCAGGGTCCAGGTCACACCACGGGGCGATACTCCGGTCACTTCACCCAGCAGCGGCGCGACATAGGTGAACAGGGTGAACACCGAGGCTGAGAACAGCGCGGTCATGCCCAGGGACAACCACAAGCCGGCGCCTTTGAGCGCGACGAGTTCCGAACGCATGTCGAGTTTTTCCTCGTCGCGCTTGGCCGGCAGGAAGCGGATCAGGCCGATCAGTGCCAGGATGCCAATGACGGTCACTGCCCAGAAGGTCGAGCGCCAACCGGCTTCCTGGCCCAGGGCGGTGCCCAACGGTACGCCGAGCACGTTGGCCAGGGTCAGGCCGGTAAACATCAGGGCCACCGCCGAAGCACGCTTGTTAGGCGCTACCAGCCCGGCCGCCACCACCGAACCGATGCCGAAGAACGCACCGTGGCACAGAGCAGTAACGACCCGGGCGAACATCAACACGTTGTAGTCACTGGCAATGGCGCAAAGCAGATTGCCGACGATGAATATCCCCATCAACACTACCAGCGCGGCCTTGCGCGGCAGTCGCGCAGTGGCCAGGGCCATGAACGGCGCTCCGATGGCCACGCCGAGGGCGTAGCCAGTCACCAGCCAGCCGGCGCCGGGAATCGAGACGCCCAGGTCCGCCGCTACATCGGGCAACAGGCCCATGATGACGAATTCCGTCGTGCCGATGGCGAAGGCGCTCAGCGCCAGGATGATGAGTGAAAGGGGCATGTGGAATCCTTGTCAGGTCAGAGCTCTTGGCTCATTTGCTTGAGGAACTGCTGGATAACGTCCTCGTTGCGTTTGAAGAAGTGCCATTGACCAACTTTCTGGCTGGTAATCAGCCCCGCCCGTTGCAATACCGCCAAGTGCGCAGACACCGTTGATTGCGACAGGCCGCAACGCTGGTCGATCTGCCCGGCACAAATGCCGAACTCGTGGTTGTGCAACTGTTCGGGGAACTGGACCTTGGGGTCCTTGAGCCAGTTGAGGATGTCTCGCCGTACTGGGTGCGCCAGGGCTTTTATTATTTCGTCGAGGTCGAGGGTCATGGGCTGCTCATTTGAATAACGCTATATCGCGATGGGGCGAACCTTAAATCGTTACTTCGCGATATACCAATATGTATTTGATCTGAATGCCGAACAAATCGCTATATCGGGTTATAACGATACAGACGCAGCGATGCTAAGCTGCCCGCCATGAACTATCTCGCACACCTGCACCTCGGCGGCCCTGGCCGGGAACAACTGCTCGGCAGCCTCTATGGCGATTTCGTCAAAGGGCCGCTGCAAGGGCAATACCCTGCGCAGATCGAAGCGGCGATTGCCCTGCATCGACGCATCGATATGTACACCGATCGCCATCCGTTGGTGGACATCGCCTTGTCGCGCTTCTCCACGGTGCGGCGGCGTTATGCCGGGATCGTGCTGGATGTGTTTTTCGATCATTGCCTGGCGCGGGATTGGACGCTGTACGGCGAAGGGCAGTTGGTCGACTTCACTTCCCGGGTCTATCAGGTCCTCGCCGCCGAACCACAACTGCCTGGACGCTTGGCGCAGATCGCGCCGTACATGGCGGCGGATGACTGGTTGGGGTCTTATCAGCAATTTCAGGTGCTGGGACAGGTGTTGCGCGGCATCTCTCGACGCCTGTCCCGGCCCGAAGAGCTGGCCGGGGCGATGGATGAGTTGGTCAGGCTTTATGAGCCGTTAAGCGAGGACTTCCGGTTGTTCTACCCGCAGCTCCAGGATTTCGTGCAGAACCACTCGGCAGCGCAAGACTGAAGGGATCAGGCCGCAATTGCAGGCCGCATCGGCACGTGTTGCTTCTCGGGTATCGCGCCAAACAATGCTTTGTGTACCGCCTGCTGCGCCTGGAATGCCAGCGCTGCGCGTTCCTGGCCGTGGCAGGCGATAGGTTCGAGCAAATGGATTTCTACGTCGCCACGATCGTTGGCAAACAGCCGCATCAGGTGCGATAGCAGATCGTCATCGCCCACGAACGGTGCCAGTAAGTCGATTTCGCCATCGCGCAGGTAACGGATCGCCACCGGTTGCAAGGCGACGTCGGCGTCGATGGCTGCCGACAACAGGCGACCATGAAAGGTGCGCAGGGTCCGGCCGTCAGTGGTGGTGCCTTCCGGGAACATCAACAGCGGATGGGCTTGTTCCAGGTGTCGGCTCATCTGCTTGCGGATCAACTGGCTGTCGCCGGAACCACGACGGATGAACAGGCTGCCAGCCTTGGCGGCCAGCCATCCGGCCACCGGCCAGGTGCGCACTTCAGCCTTGGACAAAAACGATAGCGGAGCGAGCATGCCCAGCAGTGGGATGTCGGTCCATGACACATGGTTGCTGACCCAAAGCATCGGCTGTTTCGGCAGTTGCCCGTGAACGGTCACGCGAAAAGGCAGGGCATTGCTCAGTCGCGCCATGAAAAACCGCGACCAGCGCTGGCGGCGCACCATCGAATGAGCGAGCCCCAGGCGTTCCAGCAAGCCGAACACGCTGGCCATTGCCAGGCCCAGGGCGACCACCAATAACACTCGCGCGATTCGCGCGTAGATCCGCAGCCGGCTCATCAGACCGCCGCCTTGAAGTGACGGGCATAGCGCGGGCAGAGTTCGTCGCGCTTGAGCAGGATGAACACGTCCGCCACTTGGAAGTCCTCGTCCCAGCACGGCTCGCCGCAGATTTTCGCGCCCAGGCGCATATAAGCCTTGAGCAATGGCGGCATCTCGGCGATGACGTTGGACGGCACGTCCAGGGTCGGCAAGGGTTTTTTCGGTACCGCTTGCAGGTGTTCGGTGCACAGGTAACGTTCGCGCAGGCGCTGCATGATCGCCTGGGCCTGGACGCCGCCGTCCTGCATTGGAATGCTCGCGCAACCCATCAAATAGCTGTAGCCGCCTTCGTTGAGAACTTCGGCCAATTCACCCCAGAGCACCGCGATGGTGCCGCCGTTGCGGTAGGCCGGGTCGACGCAGGTGCGGCCGATTTCCAGGATCGGGCCCTTGAGCGAGACCAGCCCGTGGAGGCTGAACTCTTCTTCGCTGTAGAACCGGCCCAGGCTGCTGGCGGCCTGGTGATCGAGCAAGCGGGTAGTCGCCACGAGGCGGCCGGTGTTCAAGTCGCGTACGCCGATGTGGGCGCAGTGAACATCATAGTCATCCATGTCCAGACCCATCTCCGCGCCCTTGAGCTTGGCGTTGAATTCGCCGCTGAAGACGTTGAAGCGCAGGGCCTGGGCTTCTTGCAAGGCGTCGGCGCCAATCAGGCGTTCGGCTTGCAGGCGGCGTTCATTGCCGGTGTCGCTGATGCGGGCGATCTGAGTCATAGCGAATCTCCGTGCGGGCTGTGGACCCGTCTTGGGTGGCAGCCAATCGACTTTCTTTATGCAGCCATGTTGTGCAAAGTCAGGCTATGTAGCCCCGGTGTCATCGCCATGAAGCTTTGGTGATGCTTATATGACAGCCCTCCAAGGAGGCCCTTATGCCCTGGCAAACCCTGATCGAACGCGGCGAGCGGCTGGCTGCTTTTCCCGACCTGGCGGATGGTTATTCGACCTTGCTGCAGCGCCTGGGGCCTGTCACGCCGTTCGAGTTGGCCGTGGCCGGCGCACGATCGATGGCCACGCCGGGGCTGGCCTTCCTGGTGGGCTATCAAGCGGCGCTGCGGGTGCTCTGGCCGAGCGCTCCGCACAGCCTCGGCGCTTTGTGCGCCACCGAGCGGCGCAGCCTGCGTCCGGCGGACATGCAGACCCGTCTCGTCGACTTGCGCTTGAATGGACGCAAGGATTTCGTCACCGCTGGCGACGCCGCCGAATGGTTATTGATCGCGGCGCGAAGCGAGGCGCCCGGCGAAGCGCCTCGGTTGAGCCTGGCGGTGGTTTATCCCGGCGAGCCCGGCGTGACGCTGGAAAAGCTCCCCGCCATTGCCTTGATGCCGGACATCAGTCACGGCCGGGTTTTGCTCGACGGCGCGTTATGCGAGTTGCTGGCGGGAGACGGCTGGGACGCCTACGTCAAACCCTTCCGGACCCTGGAAGACCTTTATGTGCTCAGCGCAATGACCGCGTGGCTGTATGGCGTGGGCCAGGAATGCGCCTGGCCCCAGGCCTTGCAACTGCGTCTGTTGGCGTTATTGGCCGGTTGCGCCGAGGTGAGCCGCCATAACCCGTCCAGCGCCGCCGGGCACGTGCTGCTCGGCGGGTTGTTCGCCCAGTTCGAAGGGCTCGACAGCGAACTCAACGATGCCCTGGTCGCCGGGCCTGCGACGTGGCGCGAGATGTGGGCGCGGGACAAAGGGTTGATGGCGATTGCAGCTGGGGCCCGGGCCAAGCGGCTGGCCAAGGCGCTGGGATAGACAGCCGAGCGATAAATCTGCTGCTGGGAATATCCAAACTGTCATCGAGTCTGATTAGGCTTTGCAGGTTCACCCCCGCGAGCGCCCAAGCATGTCTAAAGGCTGGCTGCTGATTCCATTGCTGCTGCTCAACCTGAATGCCCACGCCGAAGACTGGCCCGGCGAGCAGTGGCCGACCGCTCTGATGCCCACCGGGCCGGCCATCGAAGCCTTGGAGCGCTACGCCTTCGCGCCTCGGGACGATGCGACCCGCCAAGGCATCCGCACCGATGCGCTGCTGGTGATCCACGACGGTCGGCTGGTCTACGAACGCTATACAGGGGGCACTCGCGCGGACACTCCGCACCTGACCTGGTCGATCAGCAAAAGCCTGCTGGCGACGGTGTACGGCGTCGCCTATGGCGAAAAGCTGTTTGCCTTGGAGGATCCGGCAGCCAACTACTATCCGCCATTGAACCGGCTGGCGCGCATGACCCTGGCCGACCTGTTCCATTGGGCATCTGGCCTGGACTGGCAAGAAGACTACGAATACGCGCCACTCAATTCTTCGGTGGTGGCGATGCTCTACACCCGTGGACGCCAGGACATGGCGGCATTTACCGCCGGGCACGACAGCTTCAGCCCGCCTGGGCAAGCGTTCCGTTACTCCAGCGGCGACAGCAACCTGCTGGCGGCGGCGCTGAAAAACATCGTCGGTCCGACGCGATATGTCGATTATCCGTGGACGGCCTTGTTCGAGCCGCTGGGCATTCGTCACGCGACGTGGGAAACCGACCCCAGCGGCACGTTCGTTGGTTCGTCCTATGCCTATCTCACCGCACGCGACCTGGCGCGGGTCGGGTTGTTGATGCAACGCGAAGGCCGCTGGGGCGGGCGGCAACTGATTCCCAAGGATTGGATCGCGTTCAACCGTGAGCCTTTCACCCACTTTCAGGCCGGCCAGGACGAAGCCGTGCCGGGCGGACATTGGTGGCTCAACCGCGCTGTCGATCCGACGATCCACCCCTGGCCCGATGCGCCGCCGGATACCTTCGCTGCGCTGGGCCATTGGGGCCAGGCGCTGTACATCATCCCCAGCGCCCGATTGGTGATCGTGCGCTACGGCGATGACCGCGACGGCAGCTATCGCCATAACGAACTGCTCAAGCGCGCCGTGGCGGCGTTCGCCGGGACGGTGCAACCATGAGGCGCAGCGTATTGCTGACCTTGCTGTCGGTGCTGCTCATCGCCCTGTTCGGCTGGCTGTGGCTGGAGCGGGTCGCGTTGCGGGCCTTTCCCGACATCATCAGCGCCTATACCGCCAAGGAATATTGCTCGTGCCGCTATGTAATGCAGCAACCGGCTGAGTATTGCCGGGGGTATGTGAAGCAGTCGGTGCCTATCGGAGATTTTCTCGATACGCCTGAAGCCAGGCGCGTCACCGTCAGCGGGTTGGGGCGCAGCAACAGTGCACGGTGGATAGGCGAGCGGCAGGGGTGTCGGTTGGAACCCTGACTGCTTTCGTGGGGGGGCAAGGCAGTTGTCGAAACAGACAGTTTGCAAGCGCCCTCGGCCCGGTTAAGGTTCGCCACAGGTTTCTTTGCCCTCCGAGTCTGTATGTTCAAGCGTTTTTTTCCTCATGTCGTCACTACTTTGCTGCTGGCTGGCGCCGCACTGCCGGCCCAGGCCAATTGGTACCTGGACGGTGAGTCGTCGCGGCTTTCGTTTATCAGCAGCAAGAACGGCAACGTCTCCGAGGTCCAGCGGTTTCTCGTGCTTCACGGCCAAGTCCAGCCCAAGGGCCTGGCGCGGTTGGAAGTGGAGCTGGAGTCGATCAACAGCGGCATCCCGCTGCGGGACGAGCGCATGCGCGCCGATCTTTTCGAGGTCAAGCAATTTGCCGAAGCCACAGTCACCGCGCAGCTTGACCTGATGCCGATCCAGGACCTGGCCAACGGTGCGCAGCTGGAACTGCGCCTGCCGGTGACGGTGGACTTGCATGGCAAGCAGCATGAATACACCGTCGAATTGCTGGCGACGCGTCTGGACGAACGCCGTTTCCAGGTCGTGACCCTGGAGCCGCTCGTGCTCAATGCGGCGGATTTCGGCCTGGCGCCGGGTCTGGAAAAGCTTCGCGGACTGGCCGGGTTGTCGGCCATCAGCCTCTCGGTGCCGGTAAACGCGGTGCTGATTTTTACGGCGCGCTGACGTGAGCGGCCCGGTATTTCCCTGGCGCGAAGGCAACCGTTTCGAGCTGTTGATCGACGGTCCTCAGTTCTTCCCACGCATGCTGGTGGAAATCGCCCGTGCCCAAGAGCAAGTCGAGCTGGAATTGTATCTGGTGGAGGCGGGTGCTTGTGCCGAGGCGATGGTCCAAGCCCTTGTCCAGGCCGCCCAACGTGGCGTTCGCGTGCGTTGCCTGTTCGATGACTACGGCAGCCTGGCGTTTACCCTGAGCTTGCGCAATCGCTTGGTCGAGGCCGGGGTCGAGCTGCGTTTCTACAATCGCCTCAGCTGGCGTCGCTGGGTGCGCAACCTTTACCGGGATCATCGCAAGTTGCTCTTGGTCGATCAGCGCCTGGCGGTGGTCGGCGGCACCGGGGTGACCGATGAATTCTGGAATCCCCTGGATGATCGCAGCGACTGGCACGAGGTGATGGTGGAGATCGTTGGTCCGCTGGTGCTCGACTGGCAGTTGCTGTTCGATCGCCAATGGCTCGCCAACCGTCATCGCCGAGCCTGGAAGCCCGCTTCCAATTTCGGCTTGCCGCGTCTGCCCCGCGTTCCGCCGATGGGTGAGGGCATGGGCCGGGTAGCCTACGCCGACGCCCGCCAACACCGTGACATCCTGCAATCACTTTCCCGGGCGCTGAACAGCGGCCAGAAACGCATCTGGATGGCCACGCCGTATTTCCTCCCGACGTGGAACGTGCGCCGCTCGTTGCGCAAGGCTGCCGCCCGGGGCATCGATGTGCGCCTGCTGTTGACTGGCCCGCGCACCGATCACCCGTCCGTGCGTTACGCCGGACATCGTTATTACCCGCGCCTGCTCAGGGCTGGCGTGAAGATCTACGAATACCAGCCGTGCTTCCTGCATCTGAAGATGGTGCTGGTGGACGATTGGGTCAGCATCGGCTCGTGCAACTTTGACCATTGGAACCTGCGCTTCAATCTGGAAGCCAATCTGGAGGCGCTGGATTGCGGACTCAGCAAGGCCGTGGCGGCCAGTTTTGAACGGGACTTCGAACAGAGCCTGCAAGTGAGCCTCGACGCCTGGCAGCGTCGGCCATTGTGGAAGCGCTTCAAGCAGCGACTGTGGGGACTGGTGGATCGGGTGGTGGTGAATCTGCTGGATCGGCGGGGTTAGGCGTTCGTCGATAAACCTGGGGCGCGAGCGGGCTCGCTCCCCAGGGTCAGCGGCATGGATGAGTCAGAGCAACTCAAAACTCTGCTGCTTCACGTCCTGGGAGTCCAGGCCGATCTGCACGTTGAACTTGCCCGGCTCGGCGGCATACTTGAGCTGGGCATTGAAGAACTTCAGGTCGTCTTCGGTGATGGTGAAGTGGATGACCTTCTTTTCGCCGGCCTTGAGCATGACCTTGCGGAAGTTCTTGAGCTCTTTCACCGGACGAATGATCGAGCCGGTTACGTCCTGGAGGTACAACTGCACCACGGTTTCACCGTCACGTTCGCCGGTGTTTTCCAGGGTGATGCTGGCATCGAGCTTGCCGGTCTTGTTCAGCGTGGTGGACGACAATGCCATGTCCGACAGGCTGAACGTGGTGTAGCTCAAGCCGTAGCCAAACGGATAGAGCGGGCCAGTGGTGTCATCGAAGTACTGCGACGTGTAGTTGCCCGGCTTGCCCGGCGTGAACGGCCGGCCAATGCTGAGGTGGTTGTAATAGGTCGGAATCTGCCCGACCGAGCGCGGGAAGGTGATCGGCAGCTTGCCCGACGGGTTGTAGTCGCCGAACAGCACGTCCGCGATGGCGTTACCGCCCTCGGTACCGCTGAACCAGGTCTCCAGGATCGCATCGGCTTGTTGCTTTTCTTCGAGCAACGACAGCGGACGGCCATTCATCAGCACCAATACCAGCGGTTTGCCGGTGGCTTTCAGCGCCTTGATCAGCTCGCGCTGGCTGGCCGGGATGTTCAGTTCGGTGCGGCTCGACGATTCATGGGACATGCCACGGGACTCGCCCACGGCGGCCACGACCACGTCCGCTTCCTTGGCGGCTTTCACCGCTTCATCGATCAGCACCTGGGCCGGGCGCGGGTCATCCACCACTTCCGGGGCGTCGAAATTGAGGAAGTTGAGGTAGTCGAGCACCTTTTTGTCGCCGGTGATATTGGCGCCACGGGCATAGATCAGCTTCGACTCACCGCCTAGCGCGCGAGCCATGCCGTCGTACACGGTAACCGACAGCGCCGGGCGACCGGCGGCGGCCCAACTGCCCATCATGTCGATTGGCGCCTTGGCCAGCGGACCGACCAGGGCGATCTTCGCGGTTTTCTTCAGCGGCAGGGTCTGGTTGCGGTTTTCCAGCAGGACCAGGCTGCGGCGCGCCACGTCACGGGCATCGGCGCGGTGCATGCGGCTGTCGGCGTAGACATCGGCCGGGTCATCCTCTGCCTTGCCGATGCGCAGGTACGGGTCCTTGAACAGGCCCATATCGTACTTGGCGGCGAGGACTTCGCGTACCGCGTTGTCGATGTCGCTCTGCTCGATTTCGCCGGCCTTGAGCAGCCCTGGCAGCTCCTTGCCGTAGAGCGAATCGTTCATGCTCATGTCGATGCCGGCCTTGATCGCCAGTTTTGCCGCTTCGCGGCCGTCCCGGGCGACGCCATGCTTGATCAACTCGAAAATCGCACCGTGGTCGCTGACTGCCAGGCCCTTGAAGCCCCATTCCTTGCGCAACAAGTCATTCATCAGCCAAGTGTTAGCGGTGGCCGGCACGCCATTGATCGAGTTCAGCGCGACCATTACCCCGCCCGCGCCAGCATCGATGGCGGCGCGATAGGGCGGCAGGTAGTCCTGGTACATTTTCACCGGGCTCATGTCCACGGTGTTGTAGTCCCGGCCGCCTTCCACCGCGCCATACAGGGCGAAGTGCTTGACGCTGGCCATGATGCTGTCGGCGGCGTTGGCGCCGCTGCCCTGGAACGCCTTGACCATCACCGCGGCAATGCGCGATACCAGGTACGTGTCCTCGCCAAAGCCTTCGGAGGTCCGGCCCCAACGCGGGTCGCGAGAAATATCGACCATGGGCGCAAAGGTAATGTCCAGGCTGTCAGCCGCCGCTTCCTTGGCCGCGACACGACCGGAGCGGTAGATGGCGTCCATGTCCCAGCTCGAGGCCAGGGCCAGGGGAATCGGGAAAATAGTGCGATGGCCGTGGATCACGTCATAGGCGAAGAACATCGGGATCTTCAACCGGCTGCGCATGGCCGCGTCCTGCATCGGACGGTTCTCGTCACGGGTGATGGAATTGAACGTGCCGCCAATGTTGCCGGCGGCGATTTCCTTGCGGATCATCTCCCGGGGCATTTCCGGGCCGATGCTGATCAGGCGCAGTTGGCCGATCTTTTCCTCAAGGGTCATTTGCTTCATCAAGTTGCTGATGAAAGCGTCCTTGTTCTCTATGGGGGCTGGCACGTTGTCGGCTAATACGGATTGACTGGCCAGGGTGACAAACAGGCCCAGCAAACACAGCTTCTTCATGAATAGTTTTCTCGCAAGCCTAAAGGGCGGTGATCAGTACACGCCGGTCAGCCTAAATGTGAGGAGCGGCTATTGTTGTTCGGGTGTTATCGAGCTAAATGCAGCACACTTTCGAACCTGTGCCGATGAACTTAGTTTCGCACCGCGCATCTTTTAGCCCATACACCTGATTCGATCCAGTGCGGCGGCGATTATGCCCCAGACGCCGGTAAGATAGGTGGCGGTGTTTTTTTAATGCAATGCAAGGGAGAGCTTCACCTGATGAATCCACGACTGAATCACCGCAGCGCGCTGCAGATGCTGGCCCTGATGCTGTTCACCACGCTACTGGCCGGTTGCGGCATCAATAATATCCCGACGCTGGATGAGCAGGCGAAGGCGGCCTGGGGCCAGGTGCAGAACCAGTATCAGCGCCGCGCCGACCTGATCCCCAATCTGGTGGCGACCGTCAAGGGCTACGCCCAGCATGAGCAGGAGACCCTGACCGCTGTGGTTGAAGCGCGTGCCAAGGCCACGTCGATCCAGGTCGATGCCAGCACCTTGGACAATCCGGAAAAACTCAAGCAGTTCCAACAGGCCCAGGACCAGTTGAGCGGGGCATTGAGCCGCTTGATGGTGGTGGTCGAGCGCTACCCGGACCTTAAGGCCAACCAGAATTTCCTGGCGTTGCAATCGCAACTCGAAGGCACCGAGAACCGTATCGCCGTGGCGCGCCGCGACTTCATCCTGGCGGTGCAGAAATACAACACCGAAATCCGCACGTTCCCTGGTCGCCTGTGGCACAGCGTGATGTACAGCGACTTGCCGGTTCGCGAGACCTTCGAGGCCACCAGCCCGAACGCTGAAAAAGCGCCTGAGGTGAAGTTTTGATGGAGCAGCTTCAAGTTCCAAGCTGCAAGCTTCAAGCTCAGGCAACGCGTACTGCTTGCGGCTTGAGGCTTGCAGCTCAATGCTTGTTTGCGCTGTTGCTCTGGGTATTTGCAGTCACGGCCCAGGCCGATCTGAAATTCCCGGCGCTGACCGGGCGGGTGGTAGACAGCGCCCAGATGCTCGAACCGTCGGTTCGTACGCAACTCGATGCGCAGCTCAAGGCCCATGAGCAGGCCTCTGGCGAACAGCTGGTGGTGGTTACCCTGCCGGATCTGCAAGGCGCGACTATTGAAGATTTCGGTTATCAATTGGGCCGCCATTGGGGCATCGGGCAGAAAGACAAAAACAACGGCGCGCTGCTGATCGTGGCGCGCGATGACCGTAAACTTCGGATCGAAGTGGGCTACGGCCTGGAGGATCGGCTGACCGATGCCCAGAGCTCGGTAATCATCAACCAGGTGATCACCCCGGCGTTCAAGACCGGCAACTTCAACAAGGGCATCAGTGACGGCGTCGCGGCGATGCTCGTGGTCTTGGGCGGCAGCCCGCTGGACGAGCCGGCCCCGGTATACAGCGCGGACGGGCAGGGTGAGGGCGACTTCATCGAGCGCCATCCGGGGCTGTTCATCTTTCTGGCGATGCTGTTCATCCTGACCATATTCGTTTGCCAGGTACTCGGTATCCTGCCGAGCGGCGGCGGCTCCGGCGGCGGTTCCCGAAGCAGCGGTGGCGGTTTCGGTGGCGCAGGGGGCGGCGGCTTCAGCGGTGGCGGTGGCAGTTTCGGAGGCGGCGGTTCGTCGGGCGGCTGGTGACAATCATAATGAGCAGGCATTTTTAACCATGGCATTACTGACTGAACACGAACAACGCAAAGTGGCCGAGGCCATCGCCCGGGTCGAGTGCGACACTGATGCCGAACTGGTCACGGTGCTTGCTGCCCGCGCCGACGATTACGCCTACATCCCGCTGCTGTGGGCCAGCTTGCTGGCGCTGGTGGTACCCGGAGTGCTGCATTACCTGACGGGATGGCTGAGCATGCACAGCTTGTTGTGGGTGCAATGGAGCAGCTTCATCGTGTTGTGCCTGCTGTTTCGGATTCCCTTCATCACCACGCGCTTGATCCCGCGCTCCGTACGCCATTGGCGAGCCTCCAACCTGGCGCGCCGACAATTTCTCGAGCGGAACCTGCATCACACGGTGGGCGGCGCTGGCATGCTGATCTTCGTCTGCGAGGCCGAACGGTATGTGGAGATCCTGGTGGACGAAGGCATTTCCAAGCGACTCGACAACCAGCATTGGGATGCCATTGTCGCGGCGTTTACCCAGCAGGTTCGCCAGGGACAGACCTTGGAGGGCTTCGTGACGTGTATCGAAGCCTGCGGCGAGCTGCTCAAGGCGCATGTGCCCGTGACCCACGCGCGCAATGAGTTGCCGAATCGGCTGGTGGTGTTGGCGTAGCGGCTTCAAGCTGCAAGCTTCAAGCTTCAAGCTTCAAGCTTCAAGCTTCAAGCTTCAAGCTTCAAGCTTCAAGCCAAAGCCTATCTACTGTGTTTGACTTGCAGCTTGCAGCTTGCAGCTTGCAGCTTGCAGCTTGCAGCTTGCAGCTTGCAGCTTAAAATGCCATTCCCGATTCGCCCGCCCCGAGGCCGCTTTTCCATGTCTGTCACCGCCACGCCAGTCCGTCCCGCGCCGGATCATCACGCCCAGTTCATCGAGCTGCTGCAAGCCAGCCTTGAACAGAACGCGTTCATCAAGCTGGTGCTGGCCAAGTACTGCGGTGACGAACCTGATCTGCAGCGGCTGATCATCAAGCAACTGTTGGTCAAGGGTCAGCCGTGCCTGTCCTTCGTCTGTCGCTACAAGACCCGCGATATCACCAAGAACTTTGCCCTGGCCGACGGTGTGCAAACCGTTGCCGCACTGCTGCCGGCGTCGTTCAAGAATGCGCATCTGCTGGCGGTTACCGATGAGGCGCAGCTGGAATACAGCAAGAAGGGCAAGAGCTCGCTGTTCAAGAGCAAGCCCCAGCAACTGCGGGAAGTGCCGTCTGCCGGGCACAACCGTGAGAAGAACCGTTTCCTCGACCTGAGCCGGCCGTTCCTGGCCGACCTGGGCGTGACCAACCACAAGCACGAGCTGATCCCGGCGATGTCGCGCAAGTGGAAACAGATCAACAAGTTCATCGAAGTCTTCAGCCATGCGCTGACGTCTTCGCCATTGGCGCTCGACAAACCGGTACGGGTCTCGGATTTCGGCTCGGGCAAGGGTTACCTGACATTCGCCATCCACGATTACCTGCGCAACACCTTGCAGGCCGAGGGGCTGGTCACCGGCGTGGAGCTGCGCGAGGACATGGTCACGCTGTGCAACGAAGCTGCCGCGCGGCTCGAGCACCCAGGTCTGGACTTCCAACACGGTGACGTGCGCAGCGTGGCGCCGCGTGCGGTGGATGTGATGATCGCCCTGCATGCCTGCGACATTGCCACCGACTATGCGATCCACATGGGCATCCGCTCGGGTGCCTCGATCATCATGTGCTCGCCGTGCTGTCACAAGCAGATCCGCCTGCAAATCCAGAGCCCGGCGCTGCTCAAGCCGATGCTGCAATATGGCCTGCATCTGGGCCAGCAGGCCGAAATGGTTACCGACAGCCTGCGGGCGCTGTTCCTGGAAGCCTGTGGCTACGAGACCAAGGTGTTCGAGTTCATTTCCCTGGACCATACCAACAAAAACAAGATGATCCTGGCGGTCAAGCGCGCCGAACCGGTAGACGCTACCGAGCTTTTGGCCAAGATCCAGGAACTGAAGGCGTTCTATCACATCACCGAGCATTGCCTCGAAACGCTGCTGCGAGCTGACGGCTACCTCGTCTGAATCGGCACTGCGCCGTTCCTTGAAGTGCAGCCCGTCAGTTAATGACGGGGCAGCGCTCGCTCGCCGATACCGCGGGCTACCTTTAATGCGTCCACTTCTCTCGCATTTCAAAGGAGCCCATTCCATGGCGGCCAAGAAAATCCTCATGCTGGTTGGCGATTATGTCGAAGATTATGAAGTCATGGTGCCATTCCAGGCCTTGCAGATGATCGGCCACACGGTGCACGCCGTGTGTCCAGGCAAAACGTCAGGGCAGACCGTGCGCACGGCGATCCATGACTTTGAAGGTGACCAGACCTACAGCGAGAAACCCGGCCATCTGTTCGCCCTCAATCAAGACTTTGCCAACGTCCAGGCGTCCGACTACGACGCGCTGCTGATACCAGGCGGACGCGCGCCGGAATACCTGCGACTGAATGAAACGGTCCTGCAACTGGTTCGCGATTTCGACTTCGCGGGCAAGCCGATTGCCGCGGTCTGCCACGGTGCGCAACTGCTGGCGGCCGCGGGCATCCTGGAGGGGCGCGAGTGCAGTGCGTATCCAGCGTGTGCTCCGGAAGTGCGCTTGGCGGGTGGGACGTTTGTCGACATTCCGGTGACCGAAGCGCATGTCCAGGGCAACCTTGCCACGGCACCGGCGTGGCCGGCCCACCCGAACTGGCTGGCAGGCTTCCTGACTCTGTTGGGCACGGCGATTACCCTGTAGGGCCAGCGCCACGTGCAGGGCTGGGAGCCCAGATTAAAAATCTAGACCTCCACCGGCACCGTCAACTTCGGATCGCCCAGCGGATGGCTCTTGGCGTCGAAGAAGCGCAACTCGGTGTCCAGTCCCTCGAATACTTTGGCGTAATGGCGCTTCTGATGTTGGATAAACGCCTGGCTGCGCGGGTAGATCGAAATCGCCACGGTCCTCGGCGCTGCAAGGCGCAAGGCATGGGTGATATGACTGTCCTGTTCGCCCAAGGCATGGCCAAACAGGCACAGGTTGTCGCGATGGTGGAGCAGCTGTTCGTAGCAGAACGATAGATAATCACTGCTGCGGATGGTCTTGAGTTTGTCTTGGCTAGGCCCCTCATTGACGAACAGCGGTACGTCGTCGAGAGTCTTGAGCGTGTTGTTGATGGCGAAACTGCCCAGCAGTGTGCCCTCGGTGGAGGTGAGCTTGCGCGCCGTGCCGTCCTGGTTACGCACCAGGTGCAGGCCGCCGTGCAGATACAGCAGCCGAGGTTTGTCGGAGTTGGCCTGGCTCAGGTCGAAGCTATGGTCCGCACCGAGGAACAGGTCGGTGACGGTTTCGGGCGAATGCTGGATCGCCCAATAGCTCAGCAGATCGTAGTTGGTGGTGAACACGGTGCGGTAGCGGCCCAGTTCCTGGTTGAGGCTCGCCAGGGTTGAGGGCTGCACCAGCCGCCACGGGATATGCACGGTGTGGACGGTGTTGATCAGCGCTTCCTTGATCGCGTAGTAGCGGTTACGCGGTGCGGCGGAGCTGACGGCCAGGGCCTTGTTGACCCGGCTGGTGGTTTTCAATGCGCCGAGCACCTGTTCGAAACTGCGCGTCTGCATCGCGTCGAACACGCTGAGTTCCGACGGGCTCAAGGGTTTCTCCTCGACGGTGCGGGCGTTTTCGTACAACGAGTCATAGCCGAAATCGTCCCACACGGCGCGGCTGGCGCCATTGCCCACCAGCAGGCCGCTGAAGGCGGTGTTGGCGCGCAACGTCTGCCAATCTTCGAGCCGGGCGTCGTATTCCTGCAAATCGGTCATCACTAAAGTCATCTCAAAACGTGGCAAAGGCAGGACGTGACTTTATCACGACCCAGTCTTGAGCCAGATCAAGATACGTTGTGAGCGGTCGGTCAATGCTGTACGCCCCTGCCGATCCGGCCTCTTTCAGGAGCGTGTCCCATGAGCAGCAGTTTTTTCATTCCGGCCGTGAACATCATGGGCCTGGGTTGCCTCGACGAAGCGATGGCCGCCATCCGCAACTACGGGTTTCGCAAGGCCCTGATCGTCACCGATGCGGGACTGGCGAAGGCCGGGGTCGCCAGCAAGGTGGCCCAGCTGCTGGCGCTACAGGACATCGATTCGGTGGTTTTCGACGGTGCCAAGCCCAATCCGAGCATCGCTAATGTCGAATTGGGGTTGGGCTTGCTGAAAGAGAGCCAGTGCGACTTTGTCGTGTCGCTGGGCGGTGGTTCTCCCCATGATTGCGCCAAGGGAATCGCGCTGTGCGCAACCAATGGCGGCCAGATCCGCGACTATGAAGGGGTCGACCGTTCGAGCAAGCCACAACTGCCGCTGATCGCCATCAACACCACGGCGGGCACCGCCAGCGAAATGACCCGTTTCTGCATCATCACCGACGAAACACGTCATGTGAAAATGGCGATTGTCGACCGCAACGTCACGCCGCTGATGTCGGTCAACGACCCGGCGCTGATGGTGGCGATGCCCAAGGGCCTGACCGCCGCCACTGGCATGGATGCATTGACCCATGCGGTCGAGGCCTATGTCTCGACCGCCGCCACGCCGATCACCGATGCCTGCGCCCTGAAAGCCATTACCCTTATCAGCAACAACCTGCGTCTGGCCGTGCGCGACGGTAACGATCTGGCGGCGCGGGAGAACATGGCCTACGCGCAGTTCCTGGCGGGCATGGCGTTCAACAACGCCTCCCTGGGTTTCGTGCATGCCATGGCGCATCAACTGGGCGGTTTCTACGACTTGCCTCACGGCGTATGCAATGCGGTGCTGTTGCCTCATGTGCAGAGTTTCAACGCCATGGTATGCGCCACCCGGTTGACCGACGTGGCCGTTGCCATGGGGGCCGATGCGCACGCTTGCAGCCCGGAAGAGGGCGCGCAGGCCGCCATTGCCGCGATCCGCAGCCTGGCCTTGGACGTGGAGATCCCCGCAGGCCTGCGCGAGTTGGGCGTGCGTCTCAACGACGTGCCAGTCCTGGCGGCCAACGCCATGAAAGACGCATGCGGGCTTACCAATCCACGGGCGGCGGACCAGCGGCAGATCGAAGAAATTTTCCGCAGCGCATTCTAGGCGGTCCGCGGTGGCGTGAACCTGGTACAGAGCATCGCCGCCGCCGCCAACAACGTGCACAGCACTGCCAGTGGCCAGGCCTGTTGACTCAATAACAGGCTGGCCATGGCGCCGATCAAGGAGGCCATCAATTGGTGAAGGAAACCGCTCAACGCCATCGCATAAGCGCCGGCGATTGGCGATCCCTCGTTCGCCAAAGACAGGCTGATGGGGTAGTTCAATGACTGGCCGAACACCGCGAAGCAGTAAGGCAGCCAGAACAGCAGGGCGATGCTGCTCATTGAAACACTGCCTGCCAGCATGGTTACGCTGCCGCCCAAAACCAGGGCGATGCCCCAGCCCATCAGCCGCCGCTGGCCCGTGCGCAATACAAACGCATTCACCGCAAGCGCACCCAACAAATACGCCGCACTGATCGGCCAACCCAACAGACCGTATTCGATCGCTGACCAGTGAAAGCTTTCCTGCAGGATCAGCGGCGCAGCCGTGTTGAAAGCGATGATCACGCCATAGCCCAATCCTCCTGCCAGCGCTGGCAACAGGAATCCACGATGACGCAGTATCTGTCCGTACACCCACCACGCCGATTGCCCGTTGCTCGCCTCGGCCAGGACCGGGAAGCGGGCCCTGGACACTGCCGCTGCCATGGCGAGGCTGGCCGCGCCCAATCCCAGGAAGATCGCCTCCCATCCGAACGCTGCCTGGATCAGTGAGCCCAGGTACTGGCCGATGCCAAGGGCCACCACGAAGGCGATCGATATCCAGGACAAGGCCTTGGCCAGCAGATCGCCGCTGAAACTGTCGCGTATCAGCACTCGCGCCATGACTGAAATGCCGCTGGCGCCGATACCCTGGATCAACCTGAGCGTCAGGAACGCCTCTATGGACGTGCCCAACGGCAAGGCGAGGTTGCCCAGGCCGTAAAGCGCCAAGGCCGCCAGCAGGACAGGCTTGCGCCCGAGCCGCTGGCTCAGGCTGCCCCATAACAGCATCGGCAACGCCATGCCGATCAGGTACACCGGCAAACCCCACGACACCCGCGCCGCGTCGGCTCCCAGGTCTTGGGCGATATCAGGCAGGGCCGGCAAGTAGATGCTCATGCCCAGTTGTGCCAGGAAGACGGTGGCGCAGGTGACGATCAGGGTTGTGCGGTTCTTCATCAGGGGCTCGTTTCAAGGGCGAATGTCACGCCCGTGGGCCAGCAGCAGGTCAATGACCCGTTCGCAGAACGAACGAATCACGTCCGCTTCCATGTCGGCACGCAGGGTGATGCGGATTGCGGCCTTGTCTTGCGGTACCACGGGGAAAAAAACCGCTGAAGTGAAATACCCCAGGTCGGCCAGTTCGACCGCCAGGCGGGTGGCCATGGTCGCCTCGCCGCAGTTCACCAGGCGGATTGCCATGGGGCTGGCGTACTGTTCGGTTCGGATGAGGCTGTCGAAGAAGCGGATATTAGCCTGCAAACGCTCCTGCAAGGTCTGGAATTCGCGGCTGCGATGCAAACGGATCGAGGCCATGCCGGCGCCGATCGCCGCCGAATTCAGGCTTTGCGACCAGTTGCTGGGACCGCCGTAACGCTGCACCAGCGTCTTGTGCCGTTCATTGCCGAACATGGCCAGCCCGCCGCTGGCGCCGAATGACTTGGCCAGCGAGGCGACGATCAAGGTGCGCTCATCCACCGTGTGCACCCGCGAGCGCATCAGGCCAATGCCGGATTTCCCTACAGCGGACAGCGCGTGGGAATCGTCCACATAAAGAAACAGGTCATAGCGTTGCTTGAGATACAGCAAGCTGTCCAGGTCCGCCATGCCGCCCATGCTATAGGCGCTGTCGGCCACGTAGGCTACGTTGCCCTGGCGTTTGCACACGTCTTCGAGAAAATCCATGTCGTTGTGCGGGCAGGTGAGGACTTGGGTTTCGTCGGCGCACGCGGCCTTGATGTGGTTCATCGAGTAATGGGCCTGCTTGTCGAACACCATCACCGGCGGACGGTTGCCTGTCAGCGCGCCGCTGGCCAGCAGCGGCAGGATCCCCGCGCTCGCCGCGCTGCAGGACAGCGCACTGAGGCAACTGGCACCAAACAATTCCGACAGTTGGATTTCGTATTGGTCCAGGATCGCCAGCCGGCAGCGATTTCTCGAATTGGCGATGCGCAGGGTCCCGGTTTCCCACAGCATGGTCATAGCGCCATCCAGCAGGGCAGGGTGGTAATCCAGGCCCAGGTAGGACGTCGTGCAAAAGTGTTGCAGGGTGCGGCCGTATTGGTCGACGAGAACATTGGGCGTCTTGACCTCGACATTCAGCCCTGCGACTTTTGCGGTTTCGGCGCATTGCCAATCCTGATCTGCCAGGGAAACGATTTTGCGATAGTTGCTGAAGTGATGAGTCGGTTGCGAAGTCTGATTCATGGGTTAACTACATTCCTTGGTTAAGCATGCTGTCCGTAGGGGCGTTTCAACATCTGTGTGTTTCCAGACTTTACAGATTGGCGGGTAGGGCTTTGAATCGGCCGTTTCCGGTGTGCTTGAGTGTTACCGGAGAATTCTATGTAGGACCTTGCCTAAGGGCTTGGACGGGAAATCCATTTACAGCGTCGGAGCTGCGTCTTGACCCTGTATCTGTTGGGCTTGCTTGTTCCGGTGCACGGGCAACCCACTGCATAACGAATCTGAGAGTTGCTTGCCGATGCGGCGCGGCTGGGGACCGGCCTGGTGTTCGGTTTCACGCCCACCGTTCGTCGTGGCGCCAGCGTTTTTCCCAAACCTTGGGTCTTTGATCGTTTCGAATGAAGTACGGGGTAAGCATGCCCCCTTATTCATGAATACGGAGGGCTGGACCATGCGAGGGTCGAGCAACATTTATCCGGGAAACATCGCTCATGATCGAACGAAGGTGTCTGAAGCAGGTCGCAAAAGTGGGAGAACCACCATCAGGAGCGTCGACAGACACCCGGCGAAAGGCGAAATCGGCCGCCATCCGGGTCGGACGTCTCGCTGATTGTCTACCGGTGGTTCTGATTCAGCGGCGGGCAAATTCCGTCGAAATTTTCTTATCAGAGGAGGGCGCGACCATGAGCCGGATGGCCACCTTTTTACGCACCACCAGCGTTGTCGTGCTGATGGGCCTGGGTGCCAGCAGCGCCTGGGCCCAATCGCCAGCCGAATTCATCAACGACGCATCCGCCAAAGGCATGGCTGACATCGAAGCCAGCCGCGAGGCGCATTCAAAAGCCGAATCACGTGAGGTCAAGGATTACACCATCATGGTGATCAACGACCGCACCACCGCGAATCAACACCTGGCGAAAATCGCCAAGAAACTCGATTTGCCTGTTGCCCCAAGAGAAGAGGTAGCTGACAAGGCCAAGGCCCTCATGCCCAAAGTGGCCGAGGGCGAGTCGTTCGAAGCGGCTTATGCCGCCAGTCAGGTCAAGGCCACTGAGGAAGCCATCGAGCAGATCCAGCAGCAGGCCCAGACCACCGAAGTGCCGGAAATCAAGGCATTCGCTGACGAAACCCTGCCCAAGCTACAGACCCATCTCGAAATGGCCAGGGCGCTGCAGGCCAGTCGCTGATCCGCTGCTCCTGCTTTTACGTACCGGACCGGGGCGCCCGCGTCCCGGCTTGTTTTGCCCGCAGAAAAGGAGAACCTCGATGTCTACACGCCGAGAACCCAACCAATACGCGATGCAGAATCCATTGACCCAATACCCTCGTCCGGAATTTCCCGACCAGCCGCAGTCGCCGCCGGGCATCGACCAGGACATGGAGCCGCAACCCGATCATGGCGAAAAAACTTATCAAGGCTTCGGTCGCCTGGAAGGTCGCAAGGCGCTGATCACGGGAGGCGACTCGGGTATCGGTCGCGCAGCGGCTATCGCCTATGCCCGAGAAGGCGCCGATGTAGCGATCAATTATCTACCTAGCGAAGAGCGCGACGCTCAGCAAGTCATTGAGCTCATCAAGGCTGAAGGCCGCAAGGCCATCGCGATTCCTGGCGATCTCAAGGATGAAGCGTTCTGCGTGCAGCTGGTAAAAATGGCGCAACAGCAACTTGATGGGCTGGATATCGTGGTGAATGTCGCCGGCAAGCAGGAGGCGCAAAAAGACATTGCCGACATCACCACCGCGCAATTTGACGACACCATGAAAACCAACATCTATGCGATGTTCTGGATCTGCAAGGCTGCGGTGCCGCTGATGCCAGCCGGGGCGACTATTATCAATACCGCGTCGATCCAATCCTACGATCCGTCCGCGACGCTGCTGGATTACGCCACCACCAAAGCGGCTATCGTCGCATTCACCAAGGCGCTGGCCGGACAAGTCATCAGCAAGGGAATTCGGGTCAACGCCGTCGCACCAGGCCCGATCTGGACCGTGTTGCAACCCAGCGGCGGACAACCTCGCGAGAAGATTCCTACGTTTGGCTCCCAGGTACCGATGAAACGTCCGGGACAGCCTGCGGAATGCGCGCCGCTCTATGTACTGCTCGCCTCGCAGGAATCGAGTTATATCACCGGGGAAGTGTTTGGCGTTACGGGGGGTAACCCGTTGCCCTGATCGTTTGAGCAACCATTGCATGGGCGAGCGACGCCCATGCAATGCCGGTCAGCACTGGTTCAGATCAACCTTGTTTTTTTCTTCCACCCCGTCGAGGTGCTTGGCCTCACCCTCTCCCATGGCCTGATAGTGCTTTCTGAGTGCCTCTAGCTGCTTGAGATCCAGCGATTCGAGCCCAAGCATGGCGTTTTGTGCGCTTTTGCTGGCGCGCAGCAATTCGTCGACTTTCAAATGCAGGATATCGGTATCGCGGTTTTGCGTGTTCTGGATGAGGAACACCATCAGGAAGGTGATGATCGTGGTCGAGGTATTGATGATCAATTGCCAAGTGTCGTTGAAACCGAAGAACGGTCCGCTGGCAGCCCAGAGCGCCAATAACACGATGGCTCCCAGAAAGGTCTTGGGACTCCCCGCCCAGAGGGAAAGTTTTTGAGCAATTTTTGCAAACGTCATTGCCGTGTTTCCTTATTGGATGCACCTGTCTGGTGTGACAGCAACGAGGCGGCGAAAATTCTACTTACATTTCAATCTGAAACGTCTGTCGGTATTCATCATCCAGGATCAAGACTGTCGCAACCATCTGCTCCATCCAAGGGTCACTCTTTAAAGCCTTAATCTATGGAGTACGCCATGAATCTCACTCGCACTTTTTGCCTCGCCTGCTGCTTGTTCGCCCTGCAAGGCTGTTTCGACAACTCCGACAACGAGACCAAGGACAACACCGACGGCACCAAGTCGTCGGTGCAGATGCAGGAGTCCAAATCGGAAAACAAATAGATGGCATAGCCCAAGCTTGGCTACGGAAAACCTGGGGGAACAAGCTTGCCCCCAGGTTGTGGCTGTTTCTTAGCGGCCCTGCTGCAACACCTTCAGCGCTGCCGAAGCAAGGAAGCCGGAGCGGCTCTTCTCTTCAGGATGGTGCAACACATATTCGTCAATACGATTGAGCAGGTAGCCGGGCAACGTAATGTTGAGCTTCTGTGCCTTGCCCAGGTATTTGGTCACATCGATATCCACCAGCGCCCATATACATCCGGCATATTTCGGACAAGGCGGCGGGGGGCGGATCGGGTTTATTTCCGGATGTGAGGTCGCGTGACGCGTGGCGAGGTGCTGTGGGCTGAATGAGAGAAGGACATAAAAAAGAAGGACATAAAAAACCGGTCACGTTGGACCGGTTCTTTTGATCTGCAGTGCTGCTACGGAGCCGTCGTGGAGTCTGCATAAGTTTATGCAACGTCCGCCAACAGACTCTCGTAAGGAATCCGCAGTCCGTCATGCAGGCGTTTAATCATCGCCAGACTTAGCTTGCGTTTGCGGTTCAGAACTTCAGACACACGTCCGCTTGAACCAAGGTACGGTTCCAAGTCGCGCGGAGTCAGCCCTTGTTGATCCATCCTGAATTTAATCGCTTCAATTGGATCAGAGGGGGGCATCGGGTAGTGCTCGTCCTCGTATTTTTCGATCAACAAGGCAAGGATTTCTAGCTCATCGCCGTTAGCCGAACCGACTTCTGCCCCCCAAAGCTGTTCGATGCGCGTAAAAGCTGCATTCAAATCATCTTGGTTGCGAATGGGTTTGATGTTCATCATACGGTCTCCGCATTGATTTGGTCGTATTGGGCATGGGTGCCGACGAATCTTACAAAACCAAGCTGGCGCTGATAGTCGACTGCGAGAATTACTCGGTATTTATTGCCGCCAATGTTGAATACAACCCTGGCTGCTTTGAGGATACTGGCCGTTCTCAGTTCAGCCTTAATCTCTTGAGGCGTCCGATAGGTCGCTTTTTCCATGTGTCGATACCATTCAACCAGTGGCGTCTGGGAATCCGCGTAAGCCGGATTGCTTTCCCAGAACTCCCGTAAGGTTCCTCTCGCGATAATTCGCACCTACGTCCTCCCGTTTTGGGAGGAGTCTAGTCTGACTGGGCTGACGATGCAATTGGGTTTAGCTGAAGAGGCAATAAAACTGCTCGGCCCCTAGCACCCCATGCTAGTGCGCTAACCGGAAGCTAGGCAGATCCAGTACGGCCGTTGGGGCTATAGCCAGTTTTGATGGCGAAGCAGCCCGTCTTCTACGACTGCTGCACAAACGTCAGCCGCACCGCAAACCCAATCAGCAGGCCACCAAACAACCACTGCTGCACCCGCTGCGCCGTAGGCGATCGTTGAAGCCAGCGCCCGAGCGCTACTCCAGCGAGGGCATAGAGCACGTCGAACAACAAACCGACGCAGACCAATATCACCCCCAACGTTACAAACTGCGCCAACACCGGCCCGTCCTGTGGGTCGATGAACTGCGGCAGCAACACTGAGCAAAACAGCAGCGCCTTGGGATTGAGCAGGTTGGTCAGCAGGCCGCGCTGTATCGCTTGGTGCCACTGTCGCCTTCCGACCTCAGCGTCAGAGCCTTCAAAGCTTGGCAACAACGTGGTCCGCAAACACTGAAACCCGATCCAGGCCAGATAAGCAGCCCCGGCCAGGCGCACCACATCAAAAGTCCAGGGTACCGTCTTGAACAGTACCGAGAGTCCCATCGCCGCGAGCGCGACATGACATGCCCGGGCAATCCCCAAGCCGACCGCTGTCGCCAGCGCCACAGCCTTGCCCTGACGGGCACCGGTTTGCAGCAGCAGAATCATGTCCGGCCCGGGTAGCAGGTACGCCACCGTCAACGCCATGAAAAACAACCAGAGCCCTGTCATCCCAAACCCCACATTCGATGAGTTAGTGGTTCCAGTCTATGGCCGAAGGGCAGGGCAGGTGGTTGCGTAGTCAGCTTCTAATGCTTAATAAATTGGCATAACCTGCCAGGTATTCGAATATTTCACTCGGAAGATGCCAATTCATGAAACTGGACGCCTTCGACCGCAAAATTCTCGCCGCACTGCAACGGGACGGTCGGCTGAGCAACGTGCAACTGGCCGAAGAAATCGGCCTGTCTCCCTCGCCGTGCCTGCGCCGCGTGCGGATGCTTGAGGAAGCCGGAGTGATTCGCGGCTACCAGGCCATCCTCGACCGTGATGAAGTTGGCCTCGGGATGACGATCTTCGTCGGCGTCAAGGTCGAGCGGCATACCGACGAACGAGCTGAGGCGTTTCGTCAAGCAGTGACCTCTCTGCCCGAAGTGATTTCGGCGTTCCTGGTGTCAGGCGAGTCGGATTTCCTGCTGCAGGTGGTGGTGCCGGACCTGCGGGCCTATGACCGATTTGTCACTGAGCATTTGCTGAAGCTGCCGGGGATCAGGGATATCCGCAGCAATTTCGCGATTAACACTGTGAAAGCGCCGGTGCCGTTGCCGTTGGGGCATTTGGCTGGAGGGTGAAGTACTGACAATTCTCTGTCGCACACCATTCTCTGATTTTGCCTACAAACTAAGCGGGAGCCGCCCGCTACCCACAACTGCACAAATAGGAAATAGTGTTCCCAAACGGACTATGCGACTGGTGTTTGATCCTCTTGCGCGACCGTCAGGGACGCTAACTCCACAAACCCCAGACCAAAAAAACCGGCCACCAAGAGCCGGTTTTTTTAATCCTCCGTCAAAACCACACGACGCGGGACCAGAATTCGATTGGAGCGGGTGAAGGGAATCGAACCCTCGTTATCAGCTTGGGAAGCTGGAGTAATGCCATTATACGACACCCGCTCAGAGCGGCTGACTTTGTACCAGATGTCGCCTGGGATTTGAAGTTTTTCTTTGCGGACGGTGAGGTCATCCGCCTACGCAAGCCTCCAACCAGAGCGGTCTTTCGCAAGCGAGCCCCATGCTTGAGGCCCGCTCGCGAGGACTTTTTTCAGATGGCCAGCGCATGGTAGTCCTGCACGTAGCTGTAGCGCGGTCGGCTTTCATGATGGGTCGGTTTCAAGAAGCTCAGCAAGGCGTCGCGACTGTCGCGGCAGGCGGCCTTGTGTTCCATGTCCAGGAAGTGCCCGGTGGCTTGCAGCGTGGTGAAAGTGCTGTGCTGAACGTGGTTGCCGAAGAGTCTGGCGTCGGTGGCCGAGGTGTACTCGTCCCATTCGCCGTTCAGGAACAGCACCGGCACGTTGATTTTTTCCGCCGCGTTGACGTAGCACTGCTGGTCGCTGTGGAGCACGTCATTGATGTGAAAGTGCATCTGCCCGTATTCATGCTCGGCCAGGTTGCTGACGTGGCGGTAGTTGAAGCGCTTGAACAGCGGCGGCAGGTGTTTGCCGATGGTGCTGTTGACCAAGTGCCCCACACGGTGGCCGTCCAGGCTGCCCAGATAGTCCACGCCGCGTTCGAGGTAGTCGCGCATTGGCGCATTGAGCACCGGTGAGAACGAGCTGATCACGGCTTTTTCGATGCGGCGCGGGCGCTGGGCCAGCGCGGTAAGTGCCGCGGCGCCGCCCCACGAGAATGACAATACGTGCTCGGCAGCGAAGTGGTCGATCAGTTCCAGCAGGATCTGTCCTTCGATTTCCTTCGTCAGCATTTGCTCGTGGCGGTTGTGGGGCTTGGACTTGCCCGCGTAGGGCTGGTCGTACAGCACGACGTTGAATTGCGGATAGAGGTTTTTGGCGGTCTGTGCAAACGACGCGGTGGTGGCCATCGAGCCGTTGACCAGGATGATGGTCTTTTGTGCGGCGTCTGCGCGATAGAACTCCGTGTAAACCCGATACTGACCCTGTATATCCAGCACAGCGATTTCTGGCCTCATGTCATAAGACTCCTGGCAAGCGGGTATGCGCGCAATGAGATTGCACGGGCAATGTGACAGGTAGGCATACGCCTGGAAGATAAGGCCCATGTCGATCCAGGAAAGCCGGTCGACGGGTATTGTTATGGCGGGCAGTTTGCCGGTGGATATGGCGGAACCTGAGGGTTCCAGCCGGCAAAAAGTTTCTTAGAGGTATGAGGTGACCAGTCGGTCACATTTCGGCCGACGGTCTGATTCAAGCAGGGGGTCGACCGTTGCGCAAGTGCTCTTTGAAAAATGTTCGACACTTCTGCCCAGCGGTCATTGGCTCAGATCAGGTGGATTTCATCGGGGCTCAGGGCGCGGTATCGGCCCGGTTCCAGATCGACGTCCAGCACCAGCGGTCCCATGCGCTCGCGGTGCAGGCACAACACCTTGTTATTGAAGTGCCCGAACATGCGCTTGACCTGGTGATAGCGTCCTTCAACGATGCTCAATCGCGCTGAAGTCGGCCCGAGCAACGTCAGCTCCGCCGGTTGAGTGGTGAGGTCTTCGAAAGCGAAGTACAGGCCTTGGGCGAACGTGGCGGCGTATTCGGCAGTGATGGTTTGTTCGGTCTCGACGTAGTAGACCTTGGGCAGCTTGGTCTGCGGCTGGGTCAGGCGCCGCGACCAACTGCCGTCATTGGTGATCAGCATCAGTCCCGTGGTGTTGAAATCCAGGCGGCCGGCGATGTGCAGGTCGGTCTTGTCCGGTTCGTCGAGCAAGTCGAGTACGGTGCGATGTTGCGGGTCGCGCGTGGCACTGACGCAGCCTTGCGGTTTGTGCAGCATGAAGTACCGCGCCATTCGGCCTGCCTGCAGCACCTCACCGTCTACTTCGACTAGGCTGAATTCGCGCACTTGCGCGTGTGGATCGTTGACGGTCTGGCCATCGATTCGCACTCGACGTTCCACCAATAGCAGTCGGACCTGTTGGCGATTGAAACGCGGCAGATTACTGAGGAAGCGGTCAACGCGCATGGGCAATTCGGGCAAGGAGACGAAGGGCGGGCATCTTACGCGAACGGCTGGGGCTTGGCGCGCAACTGGTCGTTCACTTGGGCGCATTGCGGGCACAGGCAGGATTTATCGCGCAATTGCGCCGGCAGGGCCTCGAGCACAGCCGGGTCGATACTCACGCCATAGCACCAGCAGGCGCGGTCGGCGGTTTTCGGGTTGGCCAGGGTGCAGTCGTTGGCGGCGCCGCAGGCGGGGCAGAGGTCAGGTTTATTCATAACTCGAATGAGGCATTTCCACGCAGGTTCTGTTGCTGCCGGTTTGTCGGGCGCGTTGCAGCGCATGATCGGCCCGGGACAGCAGGCTGTGCAAGGTGTCTTCGTCCTGCAAGGTGGTCAGGCCGATGCTGATGGTGACGCGCAATTGTTTTCCGCTGCAAAAGTAGCGCTGTTGCTCAATGCGCTGGCGAATTTTCTCGGCGATCTTCAGACCATTCTGTCCATCGGTGTCCTTGAGCAGCAAGGCGAAAGCGTCGGCGCTCCAGCGACACACAATGTCCGAATGCCGCACGTTATCGGTCAAGTCCCGGGCGAATCCGCTCAACAACTGATCGCTGGCGATATGGCCATGGATGGAATCCAGTTGCTTGAAATTGTCCACTTCCAGCAGCAGCGCGCTCAACGGCTTGGGTTCGCGTTGGGCTTCGTGCAGCGCCTGCACCGCCAGCAGGTCGAAGCCGCGGCGATTGGGCAGTTCGGTCAGGCCGTCAAGAATGGCTTGGGCATCGATCCGACGTTGATAGCTGACCACCAGCCGATAAAGCAGAGCAAGTACGGCCACCGTCACTAGGAGGCCGATCAACAGATTGAGGTACAACGCCTTGAGTATTGTGTCCCGCAGCAAGGTGCTGGCGGCGTAATACCCCAGCAGCGAGGTCACCAGGAAGCCGGCACTCAACAAAATAGCCAGTACCAGCATTGGCGAGCGGGGGGAATACAACGGCGAACGAAGCGACATGGCGATTCCCTTGGAGTGACCCGATGGAATCAGTTTAGTGGCCTTGTGGGAAAACGTGCCTGGATTTGTAGTTTGTGAAGCTGTGGCGAGGGAGCAAGTCCCTCACCACCGGGGGCTGCGCGATTACAGGCTACGCAGGTAACCCCGCCATCCGCCCAAATGACTGATGTCCTGTGCACCGTCCAGGCCGTAGGGTTCGCAGATGAACCCGCTTTCCCAGCGACCGTCGGCCAGTTGAACCTTGCCTAGCCCCAGCGGCGCGGGGATGCCGGTCAAGAACGAGCCCAACTCATGGCTCGGCAGTTCCCAGACCTCCACTTCAATCGCGACGCCGCCATCGCTGACCCGCAACATGCCCGGGCGCAATGGCGGTCCACCGGCCAACGCATAGAGGCGATAGTCCGGTGAGCTGTGGGTGGCTTCGACCAAGCGCGCGCCGCGTTGCTTGAGCTGCCAGTTCAATGCCAGCCCATCCAGATGTGCGCCGCACACCACCAGCCGGGCCCGGTCGTGGCGCGCCACGTTGGCAGGCGTGGGCAGGTCCGGGTCTTGCTGGCGTTGCAAGGCATCGGCGACGCCCAGCAGGTATTGATCGGTGAAGGCCCGGCCGAACAGCGTCACGCCCCAAGGCAGACCGTTGGCCATGAACGCACTGGGAACGGCGACGGCGGCGTAGTCCAGCAGGTTCATGAAGTTGGTGTAATAACCCAGTTCCGAGTTGCGCAGGACCGGCTCGGCGGCCAATTCGGCGAGGGTCACCGGACGCCCGATGGTCGGCGTCAGCACACAATCAAACGCGTCCATCACACGGTCGCATTGCGCCTTGAGTGCCTGCAAACGGTACTGGGCGCGGAAGGTTTGTACGCCGTTCACCGTAGGCGCTTTCGCCAATACAGTGCGGATCACCGGCAACACGGCGTCAGGTTCGCGCTCCATCAATTCCCCGGCAACGCTGTAGCGCTCCGCCACCCACGGCCCTTCATAGAGCAGGCGAGCGGCCTCCAGGAAGGGCGACAAGTCCAGCTCGACCGCCTCGCCGCCGATGCGTTCGAGTCGCTCGATGGCGTCGCTGAACAACTTTGGGCCTTCGTCGCAGCCGAAAAATTCGAGGTCTTGTCGACGAGGCACGCCAAAGCGAAAGCGTCGTGGCGCACCGAACGCCGAGCCGTCGTTCCACTGTGGGTTGCTGCGACTGTATTCATCGCGCACGTCGAGGCGGGCCGTCAGCGCCAACAGTTGGCTGGCTTCGCGCGCCGTGGCGGTGAATGTCGTCACGCAGTCCAACGTACGGCAAGCCGGCACTACTCCAGCGGTGGAGATCAGGCCTTTGGTGGCTTTCAACCCCACCAGATTGTTCAGCGCCGCCGGCACCCGGCCTGACCCCGCGGTATCGGTGCCCAAGGCAAAGCTCGCCACGCCGAGGGCCACCGCCAGCGGCGAACCGGCACTCGAACCACCCGACGGATAATCGCGCAACACGCTGTTGCGGCAAGCGCCGTAGGGCGTGCGGGTACCGTTGAGGCCGGTGGCGAACTGGTCGAGGTTGGTCTTGCCCAGGGGGATCGCGCCCAGCGCCAGGAGCTGCTCGACAATGGTCGCCGAACGTTGCGGCACGTAGGCGAATGCCGGGCACGCGGCGGTCGTCGGAATGCCGGCCAGGTCGATGTTGTCCTTGATGGCGAACGGCACGCCATACAGCGGCAGGCTTTCCAGGTCGCGGTTTTCCAGACCGGCCAGGTAAGGCTCCAGTTCTTCAAGCGACAGCAAATGGATAAACAGGTGATAGTCGGGGTTCAGGGCAGTGGCTTTTTCCCGCAGCGCCTGCAGCAATTGGCGCGGCGTCAACTCACCGCTGCGGTAAATGTTGCGCAGGTCGTCCAGGCGAAGAGAAAGGTTCATGGCGTTGATTCCTTGATTGAGTTCAGTCACGTTCCAGCACCACCACGCGTTGCCCGGCGCGCACCGCCGAGCCTGGCTGGACGCGCACCTCGCACACCACCCCGGCCACAGGCGCGAGCAGCGGGATTTCCATTTTCATTGACTCCAGAATCACCAGCACATCCCCGGCGGCGACGTGCGCGCCCACCTCCACCTGGACCTGCCAGAGATTGCCGGCGATGTGGCTGTCGACACTCAATTGCAGTGCGCTCAGCGGCGAATCTTCGCTCGGCGCGATGGCTGGTTCTTCGCTGTCGAAGTGCGCCTGGCCGCTGGCGATCCAGCGCTCGCGCTCGGCATTGAAGGCGCCTTGTTGCTGCTGGCGGAACGCGGCGATGCTGTCCGCTTCCGCTGCCAGGAAGCGCTGATAATCAGCGAGGTTGAGCTGGCTGTGTTCGATGTTCAGGTCGAAGCGGCCCAGGGGGAAATCGCGGCGGATGCGCAACAATTCATCGGCACTGACCGGGAAAAAACGGATCTGGTCGAAGAATCGCAACAGCCAGGGTTTGCCGTCGAACGCGGCGACGTCCCGATAACGGTTCCACATCTGCAGGGTGCGCCCGACAAACTGATAACCGCCCGGGCCTTCCATGCCGTACACACACATATAGGCACCACCGATGCCCACCGAGTTCTCGGCGGTCCAGGTGCGGGCCGGGTTGTACTTGGTGGTCACCAGCCGATGCCGCGGGTCCTGCGGCGTGGCAACTGGCGCGCCGAGGTAGACGTCACCCAGGCCCATCACCAGGTAACTGGCGTCGAACACCGTGCGCTGCACTTCGTCGAGGTTGGGCAGGTCGTTGATGCGACGGATGAACTCCAGGTTGCTTGGGCACCAGGGAGCGTCCTTGCGCACCGTGGTCATGTATTTTTCGATGGCCAGCTGGCAGGCCGGATCGTCCCAGGACAGCGGCAGATGGACGATGCGTGACGGCACTTGCAGGTCTTGCGCGGCACACACCGCATCCCATTCGCCAGCGACGATCGCCAGCAACTCGGCCAGGGGCAGTTGCTCGGGTTGGTAGTGCACTTGCAGCGAGCGAATGCCCGGCGTCAGGTCGATCACGCCGTGCAGCTGTTTTTGTTCCAGCGCCTGCATCAGGGCGTGGGCGCGAAAGCGCAGCACCAGGTCCAGCTGGGGGGCGCCGATTTCCAGCAGCAGGTGAGTGTCGCCCGAGAGGCGAGCGACCAGTTGGGTGTCGTCCTGGCCGATGTTCAGCACGACAGGCGAGATCAGTGTTTGTGTATCCACAGAACCTGTGGCCCGTGTGGCCAGTGATCGTGCGGTCGATAAATCCACCGGCACAAAGCGCACCTTGTCCCCAGCCTTGAGTTGCCCCAGTTGCCAGAGATCCGCTTCGATCACCGTCACCGGGCAGACGAATCCGCCCAGGCTCGGGCCGTCGGGGCCAAGGATGACGGGCATGTCGCCGGTAAAATCCACCGCGCCGATGGCGTAGGGATTGTCATGGATGTTGGAAGGATGCAACCCCGCTTCGCCGCCGTCTGCACGCACCCATTCGGGCTTGGGGCCGATCAGTCGCACGCCGGTGCGACTGGAGTTGAAATGCACTTCCCAGGCCGTGTCGAAAAAGGTCTGCATGTAGCGCTCGGTGAAATATTCCGGCGCGCCGTGGGGGCCATAAATCACCCGAATCTGCCGCACGTCAGGCAGCGCCAGGAGCGGTTGGTGCTGATGCGGCAATACCACCACCTGCGGATCCAGCACTGCCAGGTGCAACACGTCACCGGTGCACAACGCCCGCCCGCCGTGGCCGCCGAACTGGCCGAGGGTGAAGGTGCTTTTGCTGCCCAGGTAATCCGGCACTTGCACGCCGCCCTGCAGGCACAGGTAACTGCGCGCGCCGGCACCGGATATCGTGCCGATGGAGAGGGTGGAACCGGCCTGGATCGACAGCGGCGTGTTCATTGGAACGGTATCGCCATCGAGCCTCAGTGCAATCGGCGCGCCGGTCACGGCCACTCGAGCGTCGCAGTTGAAGCGCAGCAGCGGCCCGCTCATGGTGATTTCCAGCGCCGCGGCGCCTTCATCATTGCCCAACAGGCGATTGCCTTGGCGCAGCGAGCGGCTGTCCATCGGCCCTGACGGCGGCACGCCCACCGCCCAATAACCGAGGCGGCCGGGGTAGTCCTGCACACTGGTCTGGGTGCCGGGGCTGAGCACCTCGAGGGTGTTGGCGCGATAGACCAGCGCTTCCAGGCACCGCGTCCATGGCTGGCCGCTGGCGAAGGGCGCATCGACCAGGATCTGTTGCAAATAGACGCGGTTGGTTTCCACGCCATACAACAAGCTTTGCTCCAGGGCCTGGTGCAAGCCCAGGCGCGCTTGCTCGCGGGTCGGCGCCCAACGGATGACCTTGGCGATCATCGGGTCGAAGTAGGGTGGGATCTGGCATCCGGCCTCGACCCAAGTGTCGATGCGCAAATGCTTGCCGTCGGCTTCGGGAAATTGCACGGCGGTCAGCAAGCCTGGGCTCGGTTGGAAATCTCTGCCGGGATCCTCGGCGTATACGCGCGCTTGAATCGCATGGCCCTCGGCTTTCAAACCCTGGCTCAGCTCATTCAGCGGCGGCAGGTCACCGGCGGCCAGTTGCACCATCCAGCGCACCAGGTCGATGCCCCACACTTGTTCGGTGACGCCGTGCTCCACTTGCAAACGAGTGTTCACCTCCAGGAAATAAAAGCGCCCGGCGTCGCTGTCGAACACGAACTCCACGGTGCCGGCGCTGCGGTAGTTCACAGCCTGGGCCAGTTTGATCGCCGCCGCGCAGAGCGCATCGGCCATGCCCTCGGGCAGATTCGGTGCCGGGGTCTCTTCAATGACTTTCTGGTTGCGCCGTTGCACCGAGCAATCGCGCACGCCGAGCGCGATCACTTGGCCCTGGCCGTCGCCGAACACCTGCACCTCCAGGTGCCGCGCGCGTTCGATGTATTTCTCGATGAACACGCCGGCATCGCTGAAGTTGTTCTGCCCGAGGCGCTTGACCGCCTCAAACGACTCACTCAGTTCGGCGGCGCTGCGACACACGCGCATGCCGATGCCGCCACCGCCCGCCGTGCTCTTGAGCATCACCGGGTAGCCGACCCGAGTGCCGGCCAGCAGCGCATCGTCGAGGCTGTCGAGTAGTTCGGTGCCTTCAAGCAGCGGCACGCCGTGTTGCCGGGCCAGGTCGCGTGCGGTGTGCTTGAGACCGAACACCCGCAGCTGCTCTGGCGTTGGGCCGATGAAGGCAATGTCGGCGGCCTCGCAAGCCTCGGCGAAGGCGGCGTTTTCCGAGAGAAAACCATAGCCGGGATGAATCGCCGTCGCGCCGCTGCTTTTGGCGATCGCCAAGAGTTTTTCCACCGCCAGGTAAGTGCCAGCCGCCGCGCCCTCGCCCAGGCAGTGCGCTTGATCGGCTTGCAGAATGTGCAGGCTGGCGGCATCGGCCTGGGAATACACCGCGACACCTTCGACCGCCAGCTCGTGCAAAGTCCGCAGGATGCGACAGGCGATGGCGCCACGGTTGGCAATGAGGATTTTTTCGAACATGGCATGACCCCTCAGGCATGCGTGCTGCCTGAACTGGGAGGCGGGCCGTCCCGCAGTTTTCGATGGCCGTCGAGGTCGTCCCCGGCGGCGAAGCCTTCAAACACCTGCCCGATAGGAATCAAGTGTTACTTGATGCACTGCCCCGACCGGCTCTGGCATAGCGCGTACAGCCAGCGTCGCAGGCGCATGAGTTTCAGTTCCATATCAGCAGCTCCGCAGGGGTGGGGTTGTAGGCGTTGCACGGGTTATTCAGTTGCGGGCAATTGGAGATCAACACGATCACGTCCATTTCGGCCCGCAGGTCGACGTACTTGCCCGGCGCCGAGATCCCGTCCTCGAAGGTCAGGCCGCCGTCGGCGGTCACCGGCACGTTCATGAAGAAATTGATGTTCGGCCCGATGTCGCCCTTGCCCAGCCGGCCATCGTGGGCGCAGGCCCGCAGGTAGTTGTCGCGGCAGCTGTGCATGTGGCGTTTTTCCAGGGCGTAGCGCACGGTGTTGCTTTCCTGGGCGCAGGCGCCGCCGAGGGTGTCGTGGCGACCGCAGGTGTCTTCGACGATGGTCAGCATCGGCCGACCGAGGTTGGAATACAGCACGCTGCCGGTGCTCAGGTAAACGCTGTTCTGCCGACGCAGGGTGCGCTGCACGTCGTAGCGTTCCTTGGGATTGGCCCGGCTGTAGAACAGCGTGTCGACTGCCTGGTTGCCCTCCAGGTCGAGGATGCGCAGGGTCTGGCCCGCCTTGACCTCCGTCAACCAAGGTTCCCCGGCGGGAATCGTGGCGCGGTAGATGGCTTTGTCGGGCTGCTTGTGGGCGGTGGCGATGGCAAGTGACATGGGACGATCCTCAGGCGAACAGGCGATCGGTGTTGATGAAGCCGCGCTGGTTTTCCGGGCGCGAATGACGGCAGTGTTCGGCGACGCTGGGGTTGGCGTTCATCCAGCTGAGCTTGAGCGGCTGCGGCGCGTACTGCGGGTTCGGGTCCATCGGGTGTTGCAGCGCCGTCAGTACCACCAACGTGTCCATCGGTGCGTACAGCTCGATGTAGTCGCCGGCCTTGGAGTTGCCTTCGACGAAGTGAAAATGTCCGGCCTCGTCGACATTCACCCGGCTGAACAGGTTGAGGGTCATCAGCAGGTCGGACAGGCCCAGCCCCCATTTGCCCAGCTCCACCAGCAAGTTGTCGGTGCCGTTGCGAAAGAAGCCGTTGCGCAATTCCTGATAGCGGCCCTGACCGTATTTTTCAGCGACCTCCTCGGCGCAGAGCACGCCGCCGAGGCTGTCGCTCCAGCCGCAGGTGTCAGCGGTGATCGCCGCCAACACTCGGCCCATGTCCGAATACAGGCAATGACCGGCGGTGAGCTTGGCGGTGTGTTGGCATTTCAGGCTGTCCGGCAGGTTCAGGCGTTCGGTTTTCTCGTTGCCATTGAGCATCGTCAGGCTCACATTGGCACCGCCGCGCAGATCGGTCAGGCGCAGCAGCTGGCCGCGCTTGAGCACGAACGAACGGTGACCGCCACCGGGCAGCAATTCTTCGGCGAAAGGCGCAAACAGCTGGATCGAATCGGTCATGGAAAACTCCTTTCAAGCGATACGCAACGTGCCAGCCAGTTCGGCGGGCAGGGCGTCGACGGCGACACGGGCGGTGCGGCGGTCGCTGTTCAATGGGATGTCGTAGGTGATGCGTGCGCCATAGGCGCCAGGGGCGTGTGGATCGACGCGAACCTTGTCGAACACCAGCAGGCGCGTGCCAAGGCTGAAACCTTCGGACAGGTCGTGAGTGACCATGAACACTGTCAGCCGGGTTTCGCGCCACAGCGCCAGCAGCAGCTCATGCATGTCTTTGCGGATGCCAGGGTCAAGGGCGCCGAAGGGTTCATCGAGCAACAGGACGCGAGGCTTCATGATCAGTGCCTGGGCGATCGCCAAGCGCTGTTGCATGCCGCCGGACAGTTGCGCGGGGTATTTTTCCAGCGCATGGCCCAGGCCGACTTTGTCGAGCAGTTGTGCGGCCTCTTCACGAGCCTGGCGTTTGGCGCTGCCGAACAGACGCCCCAGCAGCGGCGAGCGCGGCAGCTCCAGGCCCAGGGCGACGTTGTCCAGCACCGTCAGGTGCGGGAACACAGAGTAACGCTGGAACACCACGCCCCGGCTGGCATCCGGTTCGCCGGCCAAGGGTTCGCCGTCCAGCAGGATCTGTCCGCGACTGGCACGTTCCTGACCCAGCAGCAGCCGCAGGAAAGTCGACTTGCCGCAACCCGACGCGCCCACCAGCGTGCAGAACTCGCCCTCGGCGACGCTCAGGTTCAATCGTTCGAGCACCACTTGGTCGGCATACTGCTGCCAGACGTTATTGACTTGGATGAAACTCATGCCTTCGCCCCTTCGTACCAGGGGAACGCATGGCGAGTGAGACGCTTGAGGCCCCAGTCCATCAGCCAGGCGAGCAGGGTGATCCACACGACGTATGGCAGGATCACGTCCATCGCGAGGTAACGACGCACGAGGAAAATCCGATAGCCCAGCCCATCGGTGGAGGCGATGGCTTCGGCGGCGATCAGAAACAGCCAGGCCGAACCCAGCATCAGCCGCAGGGAGATCAACAGGCGCGGCAGCAATTGCGGCAGCACCACGCGCAGCATCAGGGTCCAGGTCGAGGCGCCGAGGGTCTGCGCCTTGATCAGCAGTTCCAGCGGAATCTCCCGGGCGCGCTGTTCCAGGTCGCGCGCCAGGCACGGCGTGATGCCGATGACGATCAACATCACTTTCGACAATTCCCCCAAGCCGAGGACGATGAAGAGGATCGGCAGGATGGCCAGTGGCGGCACCATCGAAAGCACGGTGAGCAAAGGCGACAGCGGCGCGCCGAACAGTGGCAGCGTACCGGCGGCAATACCCAGGCACAGCCCGGCGACGGCGCTGATGCCCAGGCCAATCGCCAACCGGCGCAGGCTGGAAGCGGTGTCCTGCCAAAGCAGGTAATCACCGCTGCGGGCATCGGCGGTGAAAGCCAGGCGTTTGACCGCATCGCTCATTTGCACGGCGCTGGGCAGCAGCTTGTCGTTGGGGTTGTCCGTCAACCGTTCGGCCGAGCCCATGAAGTAGGCGAACAACACCAGCGCGAATGGCAGGATTACCAACAGCAAACGGCTGGGACGATCCGGGTGGCGGTTGATCAGGCGCATGCCAGGTCCTCCGTTCTACAGCTTGCCGTCGGTGGCCAGCTGTACGTAGGTGGGGTCGAAGCGCAGCTTCAGGTTGGCCTTGTCGCCACGGGTCACGCCATTTGCGAACGCCATGCCGACCGCGTCCGCATCCTTGGCGCCTTCACCCAGCAAGCCGTGCTGGAACGAAAATTCGGCCACTTTGCGCAGGGTCTCGGGCAGTTGCTCGCTGGTGGCGAAGCTCAGGGCTTCCTTGGGCGTGGCAAACAACTTGGTGGTGTCCAGTTGCGCCTGGAAACCTTTGAGGTCAGTGCCTGAGGCCTTGGCCATGTGTTCCAGCGCGGCCTTGGCGGCTGCGTTCTTGGCATTCATCAGCGCGACCACTTCAAACCAGGCACCGGTCAATGCCTTGCCCAGGGCCGGATTGTCCTGAAGGGTCTGGGTGTTGACCACCATCATGTCCATGATCTCGCCGGGGATCTGACTGGAATTGAACACCTCGCTGACGCCGGGCTGGGCCTTGATGTCCGACAGCATGGGATTCCAGGTGGTGACAGCCTTGACCTCATCGGTGTTGAAGGCTGCGGAGATATCGGCATCGGAGGTGTTGACGACTTTCAGGTCTTTCTCAGTGAGGCCCACCGAATCCAGGGCGCGGGCCAGCAGGTAATGGGACACCGACAGTTCCACCAGATTGACGTCCATGCCCTTGAGGTCGGCGACTTTCTTGCCTTCGCCCTTGAGGACGACGCCGTCGTTGCCATTGGAGAAATCGCTGATGATCAGTGCGGTGCTGTCCACACCGCCAGCGGCGGGAATGGTCAGGGCGTCCATGTTGGTCATGGTGCAGCCGTCGAACTGACCGGCGGTGTATTGGTTGATGGATTCGACGTAGTCGTTGAGCTGCACGACATCGATCTTGATGCCGTATTTTTTCGCCCATTTATCGACGATGCCTTGGCTACCGGCGTATTCCCAGGGCATCCAGCCGGCATAAATGGTCCAGCAGACGCTGAAGTGGTCTTTCTGGGCTGCGACGGACGAGAAGCTCATGAAGGCCGAGAGCGCGGCGAGGAGCAGGGCGGACAGACGAAGCTTGAACATGGTGGTTCTCCAGTTGATCAAGGGCGGACAGGAGCAACGCGGCACCGCGAACGGTGGCTTGTCTCCCGGGCTTTTGTCCCGCCGTGTAACCTCAACTGGAGGTCGCCAACTCTCGGACCAGCCACTCGCCAGAGGCGAGCCGGAACCCTAGTCAGCCATTGCAAATTGTGGTGCCGCGAACCTGTGATGACTCCTGCACGAGATTCGTTAAAGCGAGAGCCGTGCCAAGTCGGTGTAAGGCCCGAGTTAGAGCGGTTTTGCTATTTTTGGTGCGGGTGAAGGGGTTGGTTCATGCGTTGTTGTGGTGCCATTCGCGCACCGGAATAAAGCAAAAGGCTACATGTTTCGAGTTATTGCCGCGTCGCACCAGATTCCGATTTCACTGTCAGATTAATCGTCAGTCACCTCAATAGATGACTGCCGCCCGTCAGCGTCGCTGATGTGGCCCATTCGCGGTCCAGGAGGCCGCCATGTATCGACGACTGCTGTTCATTGCGTTTCTCGGTTTGACTCTTTCAGCCTGCGTGCCTTACGAGGGAGGCGGTTCGAACTATTACCGTTCCGAGGTCTACACCTCACCAGCGCCGGTCTATTACGGTGGCGGGAGTTATTATTCGGCCCCACGTGGCTACTACGCGCCACGGTACTATCAGCCGGCACCACGTTATTACTCGGCACCGCGTTATTACCAGCATGGGCCTCGTTATTACTCGCCCCCGCGAGCAGCGTACCGACCTTATCCACACCGGGGCGGCTGGGATGGCCGTGATCGGGGCGGCTGGAACGACGATCGCGGTGGTCGAGGCGGTCGTGATCGCGGACGCGATCACCGGGGACGCGGCGGTCATGATGGGCGGGGCGGCCATCGCTGACAGAGTGGCAGCATAAAGCGGCGCATTGAGCGCCGCTTTTTTTTATACGTGGGCTTTTTATACGTACCCAGGAACCACTCCCTCTTTTGCTGCTCGCCCGTTTGTTCGAAGACTACTGGCTAAAAGCGGCAGAAAAGCGGCAGCCAGCGGAAGCCGATTGCCGCTTTTCTGGCATTGCCGTCGTGCCGATATCCCGCAAAGCCCCGGTTTACGGGGCTTTTCGCAAGTGGCACGGCGCTTGCTAAAGCCATCGTAAGTACATTTCTGGTCACCCAAAGGTTTCCGACATGAGCATCAGCTTCGATAAAGCGCTCGGTATCCACGAGCAGGCCCTGAGCTTCCGCGCCCAGCGCGCCGAAGTCCTGGCCAACAACATCGCCAACGCCGACACCCCGAACTACAAGGCGCGTGACCTGGACTTCTCCAAGGTGCTCGCCGAGCAGAACGAAAAGACCAAGAACGGCCACTTCGCCTTGAACATGACCAACAACCGTCATATCGAAGCCGAAGGCCTGGGCAGTGGCGACGAATCGCTGATGTACCGCACGCCGATGCAGCCGTCGATCGACCAGAACACCGTGGACGCTCAACTGGAACAGTCCAACTACGCGGAAAACTCCGTGAACTTCCAAGCCAGCTTCACCCTGCTCAACAGTAAATTCAAAGGGCTGGTATCAGCCCTGCGTGGAGAGTAAGCCATGTCGATCGCGAGCGTATTCAACATCGCCGGCAGTGCCATGAGTGCCCAGACCACTCGCCTGAACACCGTCGCCAGTAACATCGCCAACGCCGAGACTGTTTCGTCGAGCATCGACCAGACCTACCGCGCCCGTCACCCGGTCTTCGCCACCATGTTCCAGGGCGGCCAGTCCGGCGGCAGCGACTCGCTGTTCCAGGATCAGGACGCAGCCGGGCAGGGCGTACAGGTGCTTGGCGTGGTCGAAGACCAGAGCAACCTCGACGCCCGTTATGAACCAAACCATCCGGCCGCTGACGCCAAGGGTTATGTCTATTACCCGAACGTCAACGTCGTCGAAGAAATGGCCGACATGATTTCCGCCAGTCGTTCGTTCCAGACCAACGTCGAAATGATGAACACCGCCAAAACCATGATGCAGAAGGTCCTGACCCTCGGTCAGTGATAAGGGGCGATTCACATGAGCGTCACCAACACCACCAGCGGTTTGAGCCTCAACGAGATTCTGGCCAACTCCTCGGTCAAGACCAACACCACGACCGATGGCCTGGGCGCGGCAACCAACGCTGCCTCCGGCAATAAAGAGCTGGGCAAGGATGCGTTCCTGCAACTGCTCGTGACCCAGCTGAAAAACCAGAACCCGCTGGAGCCTCAGGATAACGGCGAGTTCGTTGCCCAATTGGCTCAATTCAGCAGCCTGGAAGGCATCACCACGCTCAACGAAACCGTGAGCGGCATCGCCGGCAACTACAACTCGTCCCAGGCCTTGCAGGCTTCGTCGCTGGTCGGTCGCTCGGTCATCGCGCCCGGTGACAAGGCCGTGGTCGACACTTCCAAAAGCCTCAACGGCACGGTGGTGGTACCGGCGGCAGTGTCTTCCCTCACGGTCAAGATCGTGGACAAGGATGGCAAGACCGTCCGCACCATCGACCTGGGCAGCCAGAAGGCCGGCAACTCGGCGTTCATCTGGGATGGCAAGAACGATGCGGGCGCGATCGTCGAGTCGGGCACGTACACCTTCGCGGCATCGACCACCATCGATGGCAAGGCCACGTCGCTGATCACCAACCTGCCGGCCACGGTCAGCAGCGTGACGATCAGCCAGACGGGCGGTGAGCTGATGCTCAACCTGGCCGGGCTGGGCAGCATTGCCCTGTCCAAAGTACAAACTATTGGTATGTAGAGCCGACTAACCGGCAAAAGGAGTCAACATGTCTTTTAACATCGGCCTTAGCGGTCTCTATGCTGCCAACAAACAGCTGGACGTGACCGGCAACAACATCGCCAACGTGGCGACCACCGGTTTCAAATCGTCCCGTGCGGAATTCGAAGACGTCTACTCGGCCACCAAGCTGGGTTCGGGCTCCAAGACCGTCGGTAACGGCGTGCGCCTGGCCAACGTTTCCCAGCAGTTCGGCCAAGGTGACGTAAACAACACCGGCAACGTGCTGGACATGGGTATCCAGGGCCAGGGCTTCTTTGTCCTGAGCAACGACGGCTCGCTGAGCTATACCCGTGCCGGTACCTTCAAGACCGACAAGGAAGGCTTCATCACCAACAGCGATGGCACTGCACGCTTGCAGGGTTATGGCGTGGACGCCAACGGCAAGATCCAGAACGGTATCCTGACCGACCTGCGCATCGACACCTCGAACCTGCCGCCGAGCGCCACCAGCCTGGTTTCCTCGACGATCAACCTGAACTCGACGGCAACGCCGATCACCGCGGCGTTCAATCCGGCCGACACGGCCACGTTCACCAAGCAGTTCACTACCCCGGTCTATGACACCCAGGGCAACCAGCACTCCATGGACCAGTACATGGTCAAGACTGCCGGCAACACCTGGAATGTCTACACCTTGATCGATGGTCGTAACCTCAACGGTAGCTTGCCGACCACGACCGGTGCGACCGCGCCGGTCCCTTCGACCATGAACTTCGATTCGAGCGGCAGGTTGACCACGGTCACCACTCCGCCAGCGACGGTCAATAGCGACCTGGTACTGACCGGTTGGGTTCCTGGCACCGTGACCAACGGAACATGGACCGCCAACGGTGCCGCGAGTGCGCCGACCATCACGATCTCCATGGGCAACACCACCCAGTTCAACGCCGACACCGCCCGTTCGATTCCGGCCCAGAACGGCTACGCCACTGGCCAGATCACCAACCTGACCATCGACGGCAGCGGTGTATTGCTGGCCAACTTCAGCAACAACCAGACCAAGCCGATCGGCCAGCTCGCGCTCGCCAGTTTCACCAACGAGCAAGGCCTGCAGCCGGTAGGCGGCACCAGCTGGAAAGAGACCTTCTCGTCGGGCATCCCGGGCTACGATGCCCCGGAAACCGGCACCCTGGGCTCGATCGTCTCCAACTCCCTGGAAGAGTCCAACGTCAACCTGACCAACGAACTGGTCGAGCTGATCAAGGCGCAAAGCAACTACCAGGCGAACGCCAAGACCATCTCCACCCAGAGCACCATCATGCAGACCATCATTCAGATGGCTTGATAACGCTGGTTGCTTGAAGGCTGCACGAAGAGCCCCTCGCGAGAGGGGCTTTTTTGTGCGGCCATGATTCTCAGCTTCCGCTTGAAAAGGATGACTATCGGCTTTAATGGCACGCGCTGGATTCAGTGGATTTGTGCGACAGGTCAATCATCCGCAGTAGAAAGGGACTTTCCTCTTTCGCGCGCTTTTTTCTCTTCAATATCGAAACCGTGCTCAAAAAGAGCCATGTCAAACAGCCTGCCGGTTGGGTACGGCAGCTGTGCCTTTTTGGTTTTCAGGGTCGGAAATTCCAGCTTCATTTCTTCTATGATTTTGGCTAGCGCTGTAAGTCCTTTGCCACTGACTTTTCCTACGTCAGCGCGATATGGATATAGATTGACGCGACCAGCTTTGAAAAATCTATCTAGCGCAGGGTACTCGCCCCATACGCCTAATAAGATTTTAGTAATCAAGGTGTCAGTCCAGGATACCTTTGCTCCTTCGAAGGCCTTTATCGAGGCCACGACAGAGTCGAGTAATGCCTGGTTGCGCCTTAACTGTTTTTGGTCAACTGAAGGAGAGAAGTCTTTCAGCGTCAACTCAAAAAGCTTGGGGCCGTCACCCTTGAATAAAATTCTGGCCAGATCTTTCATTAGGTCCAGATTGCTATTTTTCAGCAGTCTTGAAGAACCTCGGTACATTCCCCAGTTCGCCAGATAGAAACCCAGATGCAGTGCTGTCATCTCTATCTGCTTTTTAGACGTCAGGGCTCCCCAGTTTCCTTCGAAGGTCCAAATATATTCCCAGAGGAACTCCCAAGCCTGGAGGCGGGGGTATTCGTGGTTCTCTATTCTGCTGTAATACGCGAGGGTGTAAGCCTTCGAATCAAATGGCATCTGCTTTCTCCTGATGGCCATAACGCACAAAAAAACCCCCGATAAACCAGCTGTCTATCGGGGGTTTCTTCAGCAGGCGCCTTGCAGCGCCTACCGGCTCAGCTTATTGGCAAGCTTCGCAATCCGGCTCGTCGATGGCGCAGGCCTTTGGCACTGGCGCAGGTCCTGCCGGAGCAGCCAGGACCGAGTCGTCACCGTGGTTGCCGCCGCTGGAAACCGCGTTCAGCTTGCCGGTGTTGATAGTCGACTTCTCGGTGCTGGTGGCGGCCAGGGCACGGAGGTAGTAAGTGGTTTTCAGGCCACGGTACCAAGCCATGCGGTAGGTCACGTCGAGTTTCTTGCCCGAGGCGCCGGCGATGTACAGGTTCAGCGACTGAGCCTGGTCGATCCACTTCTGGCGACGGCTGGCGGCGTCGACGATCCACTTGGTGTCCACTTCGAACGCAGTAGCGTAGAGCTCCTTGAGCTCTTGCGGGATGCGTTCGATTTGCTGCACCGAACCGTCGTAGTACTTCAGGTCGTTGATCATGACCGAGTCCCACAGGCCGCGAGCCTTGAGGTCGCGAACCAGGTATGGGTTGATCACGGTGAACTCGCCCGACAGGTTCGATTTCACATACAGGTTCTGATAGGTCGGTTCGATCGACTGCGACACGCCGGTGATGTTGGCGATGGTCGCGGTCGGTGCGATGGCCATGATGTTGGAGTTACGGATACCTTTCTGCACACGGGCGCGAACCGGTGCCCAGTCCAGGGTTTCCTTCAGGTCGACATCGATGTACTTCTGGCCGCGCTGGGCGATCAGGATCTGTTGCGAGTCCAGCGGCAGGATGCCCTGGGACCACAGCGAACCCTGGAACGTCTCGTAGGCGCCACGCTCGTCGGCCAGGTCGCAGGAAGCCTGGATCGCGTAATAGCTGACCGCTTCCATGGACTTGTCGGCGAACTCGACGGCAGCGTCCGAACCGTACGGGATGTGCTGCAGGTACAGCGCGTCCTGGAAGCCCATGATGCCCAGGCCGACCGGACGGTGCTTGAAGTTGGAGTTCTTCGCTTGCGGCACCGAGTAGTAGTTGATGTCGATCACGTTGTCGAGCATGCGCACGGCGGTGTTCACGGTGCGTTGCAGCTTGGCGGTGTCCAGCTTGCCGTCGACGATGTGGTTCGGCAGATTGATCGAGCCCAGGTTGCAGACCGCGATCTCGTCCTTGTTGGTGTTCAGGGTGATCTCGGTGCACAGGTTCGAGCTGTGGACCACGCCCACGTGCTGCTGCGGGCTGCGCAGGTTGCACGGGTCCTTGAAAGTCAGCCATGGGTGGCCGGTTTCGAACAGCATCGAGAGCATCTTGCGCCACAGGTCTTTGGCCTGGACGACTTTGAACAGCTTGATCTTGTTGTACTCGGTCAGGGCTTCGTAGTACTCGTAGCGCTCTTCGAAAGCCTTGCCGGTCAGGTCGTGCAGGTCCGGCACTTCGGATGGCGAGAACAGGGTCCATTTGCCGTCATCGAAGACGCGCTTCATGAACAGGTCCGGGATCCAGTTGGCGGTGTTCATGTCGTGGGTACGACGACGGTCATCACCGGTGTTCTTGCGCAGCTCGATGAACTCTTCGATGTCCATGTGCCAGGTTTCCAGGTAGGCACAGACCGCGCCCTTGCGCTTGCCGCCCTGGTTGACCGCAACGGCGGTGTCGTTGACCACTTTGAGGAACGGCACGACACCCTGGGATTTGCCGTTGGTGCCCTTGATGTACGAGCCCAATGCGCGCACCGGGGTCCAGTCGTTGCCCAGGCCGCCAGCGAATTTCGACAGCATGGCGTTGTCGTGGATGGCGCCGTAGATGCCCGACAAGTCGTCTGGCACGGTGGTCAGGTAGCAGCTGGACAGTTGCGGACGCAGGGTGCCGGCGTTGAACAGAGTCGGGGTCGACGCCATGTAGTCGAAGGACGACAACAGGTTGTAGAACTCGATCGCACGGTCTTCGCGCTGCTTCTCTTCGATCGCCAGGCCCATGGCCACACGCATGAAGAAGATCTGCGGCAGTTCGAAACGCACGCCATCCTTGTGGATGAAGTAACGGTCGTACAGGGTTTGCAGGCCCAGGTAGGTGAACTGCTGGTCACGCTCGTGGTTGATCGCCTTGCCGAGTTTTTCCAGGTCGAACTCGGCCAGGACCGGGTTCAGCAATTCGAACTCGATACCCTTGGCGACGTAGGCCGGCAGGGCCTTGGCGTACAGGTCGACCATTTCGTGGTGGGTCGCGCTCTCGGCGACTTCCAGGAAGCTCAGGCCTTCGGCGCGCAAGGTGTCCATCAGCAGGCGGGCAGTGACGAACGAGTAGTTCGGCTCGCGTTCCACCAGGGTCCGCGCGGTCATCACCAGGGCGGTGTTGACGTCCTTGAGCGCGACGCCGTCATAGAGGTTCTTCAGGGTTTCGCGCTGGATCAGGTCGCCGTCGACTTCTTCCAGGCCTTCGCAGGCTTCGGTGACGATAGTGTTCAGGCGACCCATGTCCAGCGGCGCCAGGCTGCCGTCGGCGCGGGCGATGCGGATCGAAGGGTGAGCCTGGACCGGTGCGTCGGCCGGGGTGCGAATGGCACGCTCCTTGGCGCGCGAGTCACGGTAGATTACGTAGTCGCGAGCGACTTTCTGCTCGCCCGCACGCATCAGGGCCAGTTCGACCTGGTCCTGGATTTCTTCGATGTGGATGGTGCCGCCCGAAGGCATGCGACGCTTGAAGGTCGCAGTGACTTGCTCGGTCAGGCGGGCCACGGTGTCATGGATTCGCGACGAAGCGGCCGCGGTGCCGCCCTCAACTGCGAGAAACGCTTTGGTGATGGCGACGGTGATCTTGTCATCGGTGTAAGGAACGACAGTCCCGTTACGCTTGATCACGCGCAACTGGCCAGGCGCGGTGGCGGACAGATCCGGGTTCGAATCGGCGGCCAGCGGCGCGGTGCCCTGCGGGTTCTCGCGAGTTGTGTCGGTGTGCATGGGTGTCTCCACGTTCTCTATGTTTATTTGGGCACCATCACGGTGCCCACCGTTCCGTCCTGAAGCACTACAACCGACTGGCGCCGGGTATAACAACTTCGGGACAGTAGGAAGCGGGCCTGTGGCGCCGCTTCCATCCGAAGTTCTTGGGTTGCGAGCCTGGGCTCGAAACCGGGTTTGCAGGGGGTGGTAGCAAAGGACTGCAACACCCGTACCGTTTCGGTCGTTCCAGACCCTGAAACAGTCGCCATCCGCAGGGGCGGTCTGGACTTGGAAAAACTCTCGTGTTGCAGGAGGACAGAGGCAAGAAAAGCGCTTGAATTCTCTATCCAACTTGTGTTTGGTTTTTGGCCTGAAACCCTACATGTAGGGTTTTTTGCGCGGCGGGCTACAAGATAATGCGTTTTGGGGGATGAATCAACGTGCTACCTGTGGATAAGCCTGTGCGTAATTTGTGTGCGAAACGTGGAACTGCTCTGTAGGCCGCGACCTTGCTGGAGCGCGGCTTTTTTCGTCAATTTTGACGACTTGAAAACAGCCCGGGGTTTTTTCGGGCGCGGACGTTATCACACAAATCCAGCTCGACCGAACGCATTTGTCCGCTTGTTTTCTGTACAGCCGGCGTTTATACAATCGACCGGTGCATGGGCGTGTTTATCCTCCTTTGATATGACAAAAAGACGGGAGGCGCTGTGTTCGAATACCTTGAGCGGGCAGTTCATTTGTGGCGAGGGAGCTTGCTCCCGCTCGGTTGCGCAGCGACCGCAAAATCTTAGGGCCGCTTCGCGCCCCAGCGGGAGCAAGCTCCCTCGCCACGGTTGAGTGCAGATTCTTCTTTTTATACCTACAAGACGAGGTTCCTCCGTGGAACAAGAAGCCTGGCAGATATTGATCGTCGAGGATGACCAGCGTCTGGCCGAACTGACCCGCGAATACCTGGAAAGCAATGGCCTGCGCGTCGCCATCGAGGGCAACGGCGCAGTGGCGGCGCAGCGGATTATCAGCGAGCAGCCGGACTTGGTGATCCTCGACCTCATGTTGCCCGGCGAAGATGGCCTGAGTATCTGCCGCAAAGTGCGCGAGCAGTATGACGGACCCATTCTGATACTCACCGCCCGTTCCGATGACACCGATCAGATCCAGGGCCTGGACCTGGGCGCCGACGACTACGTCTGCAAGCCGGTGCGCCCGCGCCTGCTATTGGCGCGCATCCAGGCGCTGTTGCGTCGCAGCGAACCGGAGCCGTCCGTTGCGCAGAAACAGCGGCGCCTGGAGTTCGGTCCGCTGGTGGTGGACAACGCCTTGCGCGAAGCCTGGTTGCAGGGCAACGGTATCGAACTGACCAGCGCCGAATTCGACCTGCTCTGGCTGCTGGTGTCCAATGCCGGGCGCATCCTGTCCCGTGAGGAAATCTTCACTGCCCTGCGCGGCATCGGCTACGACGGCCAGGACCGCTCGATCGATGTGCGTATCTCGCGCATCCGCCCCAAGATCGGCGACGACCCCGAGCATCCACGACTGATCAAGACCATTCGCAGCAAAGGCTACCTGTTCGTCCCCGAAGCCTGCGTAGACGCGGCTTCGTGAACTCGATTTTCCTGCGCATCTACGGTGGCATGTGCGCGGCACTGGTGCTGGTAGCGGTGCTTGGCGTGCTGGCCCTGCATCTGCTCAACCAGACGCGTGGCGAGCAATACCGCGAGCGCCTGGCCCATGGCACGTTTTCCCTGATGGCCGATAACCTGCGGCCGATGAACGACACCGAGCGTCGACGGGCGCTGGCGGTGTGGGAACGCCTGCTGGGGATTCCACTAGAGCTGAGGACCTTCAATCAGACCGACCTCGACCTGGGGCAGCGTACCCGCGTGCTGCGCGGTCAAGTCCTGGTGGAGCAGACCGGCCCCCACGCGGCGAAGGTCTATCGGCTGGTCAGCGATGGTGAACAGCTGACGCTGGTGGGCGAGGTTCGCCAGATCAGCGAGCAACTGGCCCGGGCGACTATCTATCTGCTGGCCGATGAGCTGGTGCGTTACCCGGTGGCCGAGCAGCCCGGACGGCTCTCGCAACTGAAGCAGGAGAAAGGTTTCGGTTTCGACTTGCGGCTGATGAAGGTCGAGCAGGCGGACATGGACGACGATCAACGTCGGCGAGTGTCTGAGGGCGATACGGTGATGGCGCTGGGCAAGGGCGGTGACTCGATCCGGGTCTTTGCCGGGATGGTCGGCACCCCGTGGGTCCTGGAGATCGGCCCGTTGTACCAAATGAATCCGTACCCGCCCGAATGGCTGGTGCTGATCGCCGCGTTGGGACTGAGCCTGATCGGTTTGATCGTCTATCTATTGGTGCGCCAGTTGGAGCGACGCCTGCGCGGCCTCGAGTCGGCCGCCACTCAAATCGCCCAGGGCAGCCTGGAGACCCGAGTCCCCGCCCGGGGCGCCGACTCGGTGGGGCGCCTGGCCGCTGCGTTCAACGGCATGGCCGAGCATTTGCAGCAGTTGCTGGCGATCCAGCGAGAACTGGTGCGCGCGGTCTCCCACGAGTTGCGCACGCCGGTGGCACGCCTGCGTTTCGGCCTGGAAATGCTCGGCAGCGCCAGCACGCCCGAGGCCCGGGACAAATACCTGGCGGGCATGGACCACGACATTGAAGACCTGGACCGGCTGGTGGATGAAATGTTGACCTACGCCCGACTGGAACAAGGGTCGCCGGCGTTGAATTTTCAGCGGGTGGACCTGGATGCGTTGGTCAATCAGGTCATCGAAGAATTAGGCCCCTTGCGCGCCGGGATTACCGTAGAGCGTGGCCTGTGCCTGTCCGCCGCTGATTGCGATGGTGCCTGGGTCGAGGCCGAGCCGCGGTTCCTGCATCGTGCCATGCAGAACCTGGTGGGCAATGCCATGCGCCATGCCAAATCCCGGGTCACGGTGAGTTACCAGGTGGGGCAGCTGCGCTGCCGCGTCGACGTCGAGGATGACGGGCCGGGCGTGCCGGAGGCAGCATGGGAGCGGGTGTTCAAGCCGTTCCTGCGCCTGGACGACAGCCGTGCGCGGGCGTCGGGCGGCCACGGGTTGGGGCTGTCGATCGTGCGGCGGATCATCCACTGGCATGACGGCCGAGCGTTGATCAGCAGGAGCAAAAGCCTCGGAGGAGCCTGTTTCAGCTTGAGTTGGCCGAGGCACCAGGACCGGTCTTGAGGGATGGGGCCCAATCTCAGGCCTTGATCCCCACCAGACTCAGCAATTGCCCATTCTTCACAGCAAATTGTCCGTGCAGCTCACTGCCATGACGCCACTCGGGCGACAGGTCGATCAACAAGCGCAATCGAACGTGCCCATCGTGGGCCCACTCCAGGACCTCAGCGTGTTCGAAGTAAAAACGCTGCCCGACGATCGGGTACAGCGCTTTGAACAGGCTTTCCTTCATGGAAAAGGTCAGGGTCACCAGCAGCGCCCGGTCATCTCGCGAGACAGTGGCCAGGCGCAGCAGCTCGGGTGGCGTGAGGATTTCACCGGCCAGGCGCTCGGCGCGCTCAGGGTCGAGCAGATTTTCCAGATCCATGCCCAGCCCTTGCCAATGTTGTTTTTGCGCGACAATCGCCGCCGCCCGGCCTGTGCTGTGGGTGATCGAGCCGCTGACATGGGCCGGCCACACGGGCGCGCGGTCTTCACCGATGGGCGGTACGCAGGCTTGGCCGTCAAGGCGCAGCAAGGCCGCTCGGGCGCAGATTCGCCCGGCGAGGAACTCCGCCTGCCGCTTGGCCACCGAGCGCTGGATGCTCGCCGGCGGCTCGATGGCGCTGTTGGGGAAATCGTCAGCGACGAGCAACAGTGGATTGAAACGAGTGCTGACCAGCACCGTATCGGGCAAGGCGTCGGGCAGCAGCCAGTGTTCATCCAGAGGCGAACAGCAGGCGGGCAGGGCGGGGAGTCGGTTCATGCCGGGCATTTTGCCGGGTTGGCTTGAGGCTGGGTAGTGGGAGAGGCTGTGAGCCGGATGCTTTTGTGAAGTGCGCCCCAGAAGTTGGACACCCTATCCAACCTCCGGGGTGTTTTCATGAGTAAGTACACATCGCAATTCAAGCTGTCCGCTAT
>NZ_JABWQW010000035.1:0-65274 GCF_014268645.1 Pseudomonas sp. SWRI154 | reverse complement strand
AGGACTTGCACCTCCAAGTCACCAGCGTGGCCACCACAGCCAAGCTGGTTGCGCTTACGCGCAACGCGCCATGCCTGGCGCACGCAAAAAAGCCGCAACCCCAAGGGGTTGCGGCTGTCACTTCAGAAGAAGGGTTGATAGTGCTCGGCAGGTATCCCGCCGATCAATGGGCAAACAGTGAGTTGCCCTTCTGCCCCGCCAGCTTCTCAGGCTTGATCAGGAACCGCGCCAGCGCCGGCAGCAGCCACAGCGCGCCGAACATGTTCCACAGCAGCATGAACGTCAGCATCAAGCCCATGTCGGCCTGGAACTTGATGGCCGAAAAGATCCAGGTGCACACGCCAATCGCCAGGCACAGACCGGTGAACAGCACCGCTTTACCAGTGGATTTGAGCGTCTGGTAATAGGCTTCCTGCAACGGCAAGCCGGCCCGCAGGAAACTTTCCAGGCGGCTGTAGATGTAGATGCCGTAGTCCACGCCGATCCCCACGCCCAAGGCCACCACCGGCAAGGTCGCGACCTTCACGCCAATGCCCATGAATGCCATCAGGGCGTTGCCCAGCACCGACGTCAGCACCAGCGGAAGCACGATGCACAGCGTCGCCGCCCAGGAACGGAAGGTGATCATGCACATGGTCGCCACGCAGATGTACACCAGGATCAGGATGGTCAGTTCCGACTCCTTGATCACTTCGTTGGTGGCCGCCTCGATCCCGGCATTGCCAGCGGCGAGGATGAACTCCAGGCCATCGCGGTTGTTTTCCTTGGCGAAATCCTGCACCGCCTTCACCGCGCGGTCCAGGGTCTCGGCCTTATGGTCATTGAGGAACACCAGCACCGGCGCCAGGGAGCAGCTGTTGTTGTACAGGCCATCGGCCCGGGCAATGGAGTTGTTCAGCACGTCCGGGTTGCGCGACAGGGTTTCCCATTTCAGGTTGCCCTCGTTCATGCCCTTGATCATTTGCTTGGACACGGTCACCAGGGAAATCGCCGACTGCACGCCCTCGGTGTTCTGCATCTTCCACATCAGCTCGTCGATAGGCGCCATGGCCTCGTAGCGCGAGCAGCCTTCGGCCTTGGTCTTGACCATCACCACCAGCACATCGGAACTGGTGGAATAGTTGCTTATGATGAAATTGTTGTCCTGGTTGTAACGCGAGTCCGGACGCAGTTCCGGCGCACCCTGGTCCAGGTCGCCGATCTTCAGGTTCTGGCTGTACCAGAGGCCGCCGCCAAAGGCGAGCACGGCCAGGGCGATTGAGATCGGCGCAACTTTGGCGCTGGCGAAATTCGACAGCAGGCGCCAGAACGGATGCTCGCGGGTCGCGTCTTTCTTGCTGCGCTCAACGGCACGCTTGCTGATGCCGACGTAGGAAATGGCCACCGGCAGCAGGATCAGGTTGGTGAACACGATCACCGCCACGCCGATGGAAGCACCAATGGCCAGTTCGCGGATCACGCCGATGTCGATGATCAACAGGGTAATGAAGCCAACGGCATCGGCCAGGATCGCGATCATCCCCGGCAGGAACAATTGACGGAAGGTGCGCCGTGCGGCGGTCAGGGCGTTGTCCGCCTCGCTGGACTGCAAGGCGATGCCGTTGATTTTCTGCACGCCGTGGGAAATGCCGATGGCGAAGATCAGGAACGGCACCAGCATCGAATACGGATCGAGGCCGAAGCCGGCCGCGTGCATCAACCCCAACTGCCAGACCACCGCCACCAGCGTTGTGCTCAACACCGCGACGGTGCTGCGCATGCAGTTGGTGAACCAGTACAGCAGGATCAGGGTAATAACGAAGGCCACGCCGAAGAACAGCACCACCATGACCAAGCCATCGATCAGGTCGCCGACCTTCTTGGCGAAACCGACGATGTGAATCTGCACATTCGGATTCTGGGCTTCGAACTTATTGCGGATCTTGTCTTCAAGCTCGTGGGAAAACTTGCGGTAGTCCAAGGCGAGCAATTTGCCCTGGTCCTGCGGGTCCGGGTAAGACTCCAGCAGCGGGATATCGATGATGCTCGATTTGAAATCGTTGGCGACAAGACGCCCCACCTGGCCGGACTTGAGCACGTTGTTGCGCAGAAGATCGAGGCTTTCGGCCGAGCCGTTGTAACTCTGCGGAATCACCTCGCCACCGGCGAAGCCCTCTTCCGTCACTTCGGTCCAGCGCACGCTGGGGCTCCACAGTGACTTCAGGCCGGAGCGGTCGACGCCCGAGATGTAGAACACTTCGTCGTGGATCTGGCGCAGCGTCTCCATGTAGTCCTTGGAAAAGATATCGCCGTCGGTGGCTTCCACGGAAATCCGCACCGTGTTGCCCAGGTTCGCCAGGTCGTTGCGGTGCTCGAGCATCTTCTCGATGAAGGGGTGCTCGAGGGGGATCATTTTTTCGAAACTGGTGGAGGGGCGGATCAGCGTGGCCTGCCAGAACAGGAAAATGCTGACCAGCAGGCAGATGACGATCACTGCCGGGCGGTTGTTGAAAATAAGGCGTTCGAGGAACGTCGCCTTGTCTTGATGATGACTGCTCATGGGGTCCGCCTTCTTGTTATTGTGCCCGTCTGACAGGCCCGGCTCATTTGCTCAATTCGGCGCCCGAGGGCGTGGTGGCGCGAACGCCGCCCTGTCCCGCCAGGATCAGGTTGCCGTCGCCCGCCGCCGTGACCGCCGCCACCGAAATACGATCCGGGCGGTTGAACACGCTGAAGGTCACGCCGTCATCGGTGCTGCGCACTACACTGCCGCCGTTGCCGACGATCACGATCGAGCCGTCCGCCAGAAGCGTGCTTCCCGACAAACCGAACTCCAACGCGCCACGGGCGGCCTTGAGTTCGACCTGCTGCCAGGTATCGCCGAAATCGGTAGAGCGGTAGAGGTTGCCGCGCAGGCCATAGGCCAACAGGGTCGAAGGCTGGGCGGTGCCAATCACGCCAAACAGCGAGCCCTCATACGGGCCTTCGAGCTTTTCCCAGGTCTGTCCCCAGTCGGGGGATCGGAACATGCTGCCGGCTTCGCCGACGATGAACAGCCCGGCGTCTTTCACGGCGGTCAAGGCGTTGAGGTGGAATTGGTCTTCGTTATCGAGGCGGTCATTGACGTCGGCCCAGTGCTTGCCGCCATCGGTGGTTTCGTACAACGCACCGTAGGCGCCCACCGCAAGACCATGGCTGGCGTCCTTGAACCAGACGTCCAGCAACGGCGCTTCGCGGGTGAGGTCTTCAAATTGTTTGGTCCAGGTGGCGCCACTGTCCTCGCTGGCGAGGATCTGCGCGTCGTGCCCGACGGCCCAGCCGTGTTTGTCGTCGACGAAAAACACCGCGGTGAGCAGTTGGCGAGTCGGCACCTTGGCCTGGGTCCAGGTCTTGCCCTGGTCATCGGAATAGACGATATGCCCACGATCACCGACCGCCACCAGGCGCGCCCCGGCATGGACCACATCGAGCATCAGGGTTTTGCTGGCCTTGGCCGATTCGACGGAGTAGATGACATCGGACGTCGATGCCGCGACCGCCAGCACCGGTGCCGACAAGACGGCAGAGCCCAGCAGCGAGAGCACCGAGGCCAGCAACGCCACTCGGCGTAGCAACGGCGGCCGGCAGCGGCCCACAGCCATGACAGGCTCATTCATAGACCTTTCCCCCATTATTATTGTTATCGCTTGGTACGTTGCCAGTCTTTGAGCATAGCCCTGAAACCTGCAATCTAGAGCCACTGGCAAGCGGAACCTATCGTATCGGGCTTTCGAAAGGTCTGACAATCGACGCCACGTTATCTTTTGTTAACCGGGGGGATAACGGTCAAGGGTGAATCAGAAGACATTCGTGAAAATGATGACTGTGGCGAGGGAGCTTGCTCCCGCTGGCCTGCGAAGCAGGCCTGATCTTGATTCGTTTCGCCAGTGAAGGCACGTAAACCAAGAAAAGGGAGTCCTTCCTCCAGCGGGAGCAAGCTCCCTCGCCACAAAAAGACAATGCGCAGCCCGGTCACGCCAGGCTCTTGCTCACCACCTCGAACACATCGGCCGACAGCCCGCCGGACGCAAGGATGCGCTCCAGCTCGGCCTTCATCAGCGCCTGGCGGGCGCTGTCGTATTTGCGCCAACGGGTCAGCGGCGCCAGTTGCCGGGAGGCGATCTGCGGGTTGAAGCCATTGAGCTGGATGACCAGGTCCGCCAGGAAGCGATACCCCGAACCGTCGGCCGCATGGAAGTTGATCAGGTTCTGCCCGGCAAATGCCCCCACCAACGCCCGCACCTTGTTCGGGTTCTTGATATTGAACGCCGGGTGCTCCATCAGCGCCTTGACTCGCGCCAGTCCACCCGGCAGCGGGCTGCCGGCCTGGACGCTGAACCACTGGTCCATGACCAACGGATTGCCCTTGAAGTTTTCCGCGAAGACTTCCAGGGCCTTGGCCTTCTCCGTCTCGAACGGCGAGTTGACCAGCACCGCCAGCGCGGTCAGGCGTTCGGTCATGTTGTCGGCAGTGTCGAACTGTTCCAGGGTCGCGCTCAGCACCTCAGGCTTGTCGGTCAGCATCAGGTACGACAGGGCGATGTTTTGCAGCGCGCGACGAGCGAAGTGCTCGGCCTCGGCCACGTATGGCGTGCGCTTGGACAGGTCGCGGTTAGCTTCATAGCGCAGCCACAACGCCTCGAACAGGTTCTCGGCCAACTGTCGGCGGGCAAATTCGCGGGCGGCGTGGATCGCCTCGACGTCCGCCACCTCGCTGATTTCAGTCAGGTAGGCTTCGCTTGGCAGCGAGAGCATCTCCGCGACCATCGCCTGGTCCAGGGATTCGTCCGACAGGACGGTGCGCAACGCGCTGACCAGACGAGGATCGAGCACCAGGCTTTCGCCCCTCTGATGCTGGCCGATCAGTTCCTGCAATACCTGCACCGATAGCTGCTGGCCGGCGTCCCAGCGGTTGAAGCCGTCGCTGTCGTGCTGCATCAGGAACATCAACTGGTCGCGATCATACGGGAAGCTCAGCTTCACCGGCGCCGAGAAACCGCGCAGCAGCGACGGCAAAGGTTTCTCGGTAACGTCTACGAATGTGAACGTCTGCTCGGCTTCGGTGACCGAAATCACCCGGGACGTGCCGTTCGCCGCCGCTTCATCGGCCAGTCGCAACGGGATCCCGGCGCCCTTGCTGTCCAGCAGGCCCAGTTCGACGGGAATCACGAACGGCAGCTTTTCCATTTTGTCCGGCGTCGGCGGGCAGCTCTGGCGGAAGGTCAGGTTGTAGGCCTTGGCCGCGGCGTCGTAGGACTCGCTCACCGCCAGCCGTGGCGTGCCGGCCTGGCTGTACCAGCGCTTGAACTGGCTCAGATCGACACCGTTGGCATCTTCCATGGCCTTGATGAAATCGTCGCAGGTCACGGCCTGGCCATCGTGGCGCTCGAAGTACAGGTCGCTGCCCTTGCGAAAGCCCTCGGCGCCCAACAGGGTGTGGATCATGCCGACCACTTCCGAGCCCTTCTCATACACGGTCAGGGTGTAGAAGTTGGAGATCTCGATGAAGCTGTCCGGGCGCACCGGGTGGGCCATCGGGCCGGCGTCTTCGGCAAACTGGTGAGTACGCAGGTAAGCCACGTCCTGGATGCGCTTGACGGTGGCGGAGTTCATGTCCGCCGAGAAGCCGGCATCGCGGAACACCGTGAAGCCTTCCTTGAGCGACAGCTGGAACCAGTCCCGGCAGGTCACGCGGTTGCCCGACCAGTTATGGAAATATTCGTGGGCAACAATCGCCTCGACCCGCTGGTGCGCGGCGTCGGTGGCGGTTTCGGCCCGGGCCAGCACGGCGCTGGAATTGAAGATGTTGAGGCCCTTGTTCTCCATGGCGCCCATGTTGAAGTCGTTGACCGCGACAATCATGAAGATGTCCAGGTCGTATTCGCGCCCGTACACCTCTTCGTCCCAGCGCATCGACTTCTTCAGGCTGGTCATGGCGTGCTGGCACTTGTCGATGTTTTCCGGCTCGACGTAGATGCGCAGCGCCACGGTGCGCTCGGTCATCGTGGTGAAGGTATCTTCGACGCACCACAGGTCACCGGCCACCAGGGCAAACAAGTAGGCCGGTTTCTTGAACGGGTCTTCCCAGGTCGCCCAGTGCCGCCCGTCTTCGCCAGGACCGCTGGCGATTGGGTTGCCGTTGGACAGCAGCACCGGGTAGCTGTGCTGTTCGGCGACGACCGTGGTGGTGAACTTGCTCATCACGTCCGGGCGGTCGAGGTAATAGGTGATCTTGCGAAAACCCTCGGCCTCGCACTGGGTGCAGAACATGCTGCCGGATTTGTACAGGCCTTCCAGGGCGGTGTTGGTTTCCGGATGGATGCGCACGGTGGTGTCGAGCGTGAACGCCTGGGCCTTGGGCTGCAAGGTCAGGTGGCTATCGTCGAGTTGATAGTCGCCCTGCCCCAGGTCGGCGTCGTCGAGCTTGATCGACAACAGCTCCAACTGCTGGCCATCGAGCACCAGAGGCGGCAGCCCGGCACCGCGCTCGGGATTGCGGCGCATCACCAGTTGCGCATGGACCAGGCTGTGGTCCTCGAACAGCTCGAAGGTCAGGTGCGTCTCGTCGATCAGGTATTCGGGCGCCTGATAGTCCTTCAGGTAAATCATCTTCGGTTGTTCGGTGCGCATGGGTCGAATCCTTCTACTGATGCACGGCGAGCTGGTAAGCCGTGTATTTACGAATGTTGATCACGCCGGTGTCGAAAATCAGGTACTGGCCCTTGATTCCCAGCAGCGTGCCTTCGGCGATCGGGTTCTTGTCCAGGTTGAAGCTGACGATCTTGGCCGGGTATTGCTCCACCGGGTAGCGGATCTCGACCGGTTCGACGTCCGCTATGGTCTGGATCGCCTGCAGGCCGAATCGTTCCTGCAAACCCTGCAGGCCTTGGGCGCAGCTTTCAAACAGTGAATCACGAATCTGTGGCAAATCCACCGCGACGGCGTCGCCCTTGAGCAAGGCCCGCCAATTGGTCTTGTCCGCCACTTGGCTGCGAAACAGGTCTTCGACGAAGCCCGACTGCTGCCGGGTCGCCACACGCAGGATCGGCAGCGCCTGGCTGGCGCCCTGGTCGAGCCAGCGGGTCGGCAGTTGCGTGGCGCGGGTGATGCCGACTTTCACGCCCGACGAGTTGGCCAGGTAGACCACATGATCAGTCATGCAGAACTGCTCGCCCCAGGCCGGATCCCGGCAAGTGCCCGCCTCGAAATGACAGCGTTCCGGGCTCATGATGCACAGGTCGCATTGGGCCAGCTTGGTCATGCAGGGGTAGCAATAACCTTGGCTGAAGCTGGTCTTGGTCCGGCGTCCGCAATGGGTGCAGTGGATTGCACCGAGGTATTCCAGGCGGATCGTGCTGCCGATCAATGGATTGACCGGCACCTCGATGTCGCCCAGGCGAAAGGCGTATTGAACGTTCGGCCCGTCAAGGCGTGCCGACATCTTGCTGATTGCACCGCGGCCAATCTCGATCAATGGATGGCGTCCGACTTGAACAGGATATTGGGCACTTCAATGGATTTCGACTGGCATTCCTGCGGGCCCATGTAGCCGGTGCGCTCTTCCTCGGGCAGGTTCTGGATTTCCCAGGCGATCATTGCCTGCAGCGACAGTTCGCGTTGCTCGGCGGTGAGCTTGTTGCCATCGGACCATTTACCGATTTCCACGGCCAGCTTCAGGCTGCGGTAGATATCGGGGGTGATGTTCTTGATCATTTCGTTGAAGGAAGACATGGGTTCTCCGCGCAAACGCGCATTGTCAAAAGGCACAGGCGCCGATCAAAGGGCCATTTTACGGCGAGCGAACAGCCCGCCCAACAAACCCGTGAAGCAGCCGACGAGCAGCCCGCCGACGTGGGCCGCATTGGCGATTTCACCGAAACCGATCAGCGAGACCAGCCCGGACAGGCACAACAGCAACCACACCAGCATCATCACCAGCACCCCACGGGGCAAGTGATAGGCCGGGTTCGGTGCGAGCAGTTGATAGATCCAGCAATGCCCCAGCAGGCCGTATAGCACCCCGGACAGCCCGCCGAACAGCGTCGCGCCGCTGAAAAAATATTGGGCGAAATTGGAGACGAGGCTGAACAGCAGCGTCAACCCCAACAGGTTGATGCCACCCTGGCGCGCTTCGATCCGCCGCCCCAGCTCCCAATACCACATGCCGTTCATGGCGATGTGCAGGAAACCGAAGTGAATCAGCATCGGTGTCACCAGGCGCCACCACTGCCCCGCCGCCAGGCTGTCGGCCAAGGGCGTGAACTGGATGTACTCGCCAACGACGCGAAACTCGAGGAAGGTCAGCCAGCGCAGGGTCTCGAGATTCTCTCCCAACAGAGTCACGGCCGCGACGATCACGCTCAGCAACAACACCAGGGCGGTGATCGGGCTGGCCTTCAGTTGCTGGACAAACCCGGGGCGAGTCGAAGTGCGGCCGGAGGCTGGAAGCTCCAACTGCTGGTCCGGATCGCCAGCGGGAAAACGGGCATAGAGCGAACGCACGTCTTCACTGATTTCATCCGGCACCCAAAGCACCTGCTCACCCGCCTCTTCGCTGACGCGATGGGGCACTTGCATGCGTTGCAGCAGCTTGACGAAGCCGCTCAGGTCGACTGCCAGGGGCAGGCGCAAAACCGCGACGACACTCATCGCATCATCTCCGGCCGCTCAACATTGACCCAGACGAACTTCTGCGCATCCAGGCGGGTTTCCTGGTCGAGTCGATAGGCGACCAGCTTGCCATAGAGCACGGCACTGTAATCCAGGCAGGCCAGGTTCGGACGCAGCGGCGCGGGCTTGCCGCTGCGCCAGTAATGCCCGACGAACAACAACGGCTCGTCGACGCCATAGCGCAACAGGTTGTTCTTTTCATCTGGGGACAACGGTGTGCGGGCCACCGGTTCGGGCAGCGCATCGGGTTGGAACACGATGTCGCCGTAGGTCTGCGGGTTGTCTTCCCAGAATTTGGTGCGAAAAAACGAGCGGGTCAGGCCATCGCCGCCGGTCAAGGTCATGCCATGGGGCAAGCGCATATCGGTACCGCGCAGCAAACGGTCGAACACGGTACAGGCGAAACTGCCCGATTCGGCCGACGCCTGGAGAAAATGCTCGTCGACGCAGCCATTGGGGAACAACCCCCGCAACGGCTCGATCAGGCCGGCGTCCCAGCAGGCGTGTACAACCCGGAAGCGCCCGGCGTCGATAAACAGCGGTAGCTCGTAGAACCACTTGAGGAAATCCTGCCAATCGCCCGGATGTTGCTCGAATTGACTCAGGGTTTCGTTGAGCAGGCGCGCGTGTCGCGGCGTGTGTTCGCGCACGTAGCGCTGGCCGCTGCCCGGCAACGCCGGTGTGCTCCAGCCCAGGGCGTTGAACTCATGGTTGCCCATGATGCACAACGCCTGGCCGGCCTGGACCATGTCGTGGACGATGTGCAGCGCCTCGCGAATCCGCGGCCCCCGGTCGATGATGTCGCCAAGGAACACGGCCATGCGCGAGGGATGCCGCCAGACCCCGCCCTGCTTGTGGTACCCGAGTCGGTCCAGCAGGTGTTCCAGCGTCAAGGCGCATCCGTGCACGTCGCCGATCAGATCGTAACTGCGCGCGGGATCGAGCATCAGTCGCCTCCACCCCCCAACCGACTGCCCCAGCCGAGCTTGGTCCGGCAGACTTCGTAGTAATTGTGATCCAGCGGGTGGATCAGGCGCAGCTTCTGCGCTTTCTTGCTGACGGTGATGGTGTCACCTGGCGCGCAGGTGAAATGGTTCTGGCCGTCACAGGACACTTGCGGGTAGATCTGCATATCCTTGGACACGACGATTTTCAGCTCACTGTTGCCATCGACCACGATGGGTCGCCCAGACAAGGTATGGGGGTACATCGGCACAATCACAATAGCGTCGAGCTTGGGGTGCATGATCGGCCCGCCGGCAGACAGTGCATACGCGGTGGAACCGGTCGGCGTGGCGACGATCAGACCGTCGGCCTTCTGGCTGCAGACGAACTGGCCGTCGATATACAGCTCGAACTCGATCATGCGCGTGGATTTGCCGGGGTGCAGCACCACGTCGTTGAGCGCGTCGCCCTGGCCGATGGCCTCGGCGTGACGACGTACCTCGGCTTGCAGCAGGAAGCGGTTTTCCACTAGGTAGTGGCCGTCGAGCACCTCGGCGACCTTGATTTCCAGCTCATCAGGACGGATATCAGTGAGGAACCCCAGGCTGCCGCGGTTGATCCCCAGCACCGGGATATTATGCCGCGCCAGGGCCCGGGCGGCGCCCAGCAGGCTGCCATCGCCGCCGACCACGATGACCATGTCGCAGACTTCGCCGAGCATCTTGCGCGACGAAGTCTGCAGGCCGTGACCTGGCAGCACTTCGGCGATGGTATCTTCGAGGATCACGTGCAGGTGCCGCTCCAGGAGGAAGCGCTTGAGACGGCGAACGGTGTCCAGCACCTGCGAACTGCCCAGGCGACCAATGATGCCGATATTGCGAAATTGCTCCATGAGACTCCTGCGAAGGTCTGCGGCGGGCGAAAAACACGATTATGGGCGAAAGCGCTCCATAGACAAAATTCTTTAAGCCTCCAGCGCAACGGCTATGCTCGCAAGATGATCCTGTTCCCTGAATTGCTGGACCTGCCCCGCCGCCTGCACCATCCCGAAGTGCGCGACCTGGCGTGGGTGATCGTCACCCCGCCGATGCTCATCGACCCGCCTTGGCCCCAGCGCCATCCGCTGGCGGGCAGTGACTGGGTAAAACAGCCCCATCGGCTGGAAGATTGGCTGCGACAACTGGACCGCGACAGCTATCCACTCCTGCATTGCCTGTCCCAAGGGCGGACGCGGCGCCTGGGCCTGTATTACGAAAGGCTGTGGCAGTTTGCCGTGCAGCACGCACCGGGGATCGAGTTGATCGCGGCGAACCTGCCGATCCGCCGCGAAGGTCATACGCTGGGCGAGCTGGACCTGTTGTTGCGCGATGGCGATGGGGTTCATCACTTGGAACTGGCGATCAAGCTGTACCTCGGGCCGCAGCACGGTAACGGGCTCGACGCTGCGCAATGGCTTGGCCCGGGCTGCCATGACCGGCTCGACCGCAAGCTGGCGCATCTGCGCGAGCATCAACTGCCGATCTCGACGCGTCCGGAAAGCCGCGAGGCCCTGGCAGCGCTAGGCATCGAACACTCGGGCATCGAGTCATTTCGCTCGCACCTGTGGCTCGGCGGTTATTTGCTTTACCCCTGGCCAGGCGAGGCTGAACCACCGAGCGGTGCTCATCCCAGTCACTTGCGCGGCCGGTGGCTGCACCAACGGGATTGGCTCGGATTCGTCGCCCAGCGCCCGCCAGGCCGCTGGCAACCCCTGCCCCGCGCGGCCTGGCTGGCCCCGGCGCATTACCCCGCGGACCAGACCTGGACCGCCGCGCAACTGGACGCCTGGCGAGCGGCCCTCGACCCCATGGCGCCAGCGCAATTGATGGTGCGCCTGACGGAAAATGCCAAGGGCGAGTGGGAGGAAGCCGAACGGGCATTCCTGGTGGCGGATCTTTGGCCGGACGTGCCAGGTAATGGCTGAGCGCCCGCCCGGTTGAACGCCTGCTCGCGCGATGAATCCGACTCGGTCTAGAGGGACAACCGCACAGCCAGCGCCGCCAACGTCACCAGCAACACCGGCACCGTCAGAACGATCCCGACCTTGAAGTAATAACCCCAACCGATCTGGATGTTCTTGCGCGCCAGCACATGCAGCCAAAGCAACGTCGCCAGGCTGCCAATCGGCGTGATTTTCGGACCCAGGTCGCTGCCGATGACGTTGGCATAGATCATCGCTTCCTTCACCACACCGGTGGCCTGGCTGGCGTCGATGGACAAGGCACCGATCAGTACCGTCGGCAGGTTGTTCATCACCGATGAGAGCAACGCCGTCAACAAGCCCGTGCCCATGGCCGCGCCCCACACACCGTAGCCGGCGAAGGCGTCGAGCCACTGGGCCAGATGGTCGGTCAGCCCGGCGTTGCGCAGGCCATAGACCACCAGGTACATACCCAAGGAGAAGATCACGATCTGCCACGGCGCTTCTTTCATCGCCTTGCGAGTAGAGATCTTGTGACCGCGAGCCGCGACAGCCAACAACAATGCGGCGCAGACCGCCGAGATCGCGCTGATGGGAATCCCCAGCGGCTCCAGGGCAAAGCAACCCAGCAGCAGGATCACCAGCACCGCCCAACCGGCATAAAACGTGGCTTTGTCGTGGATCGCCGCCGCTGGATCGTCCAACTGACCAGGGTCGTAGTCACGTGGGATGTCGTGGCGAAAAAACCACAACAAGATCGCCAGGCTCGCCGCCACGCTGACCAGGTTCACCGGCACCATGACCGCCGCGTAGCGGTTGAAGCCAATGCCGAAGAAGTCCGCCGAGACGATGTTCACCAGGTTCGACACCACCAACGGCAGGCTCGCGGTATCGGCGATGAAACCGGCACCCATGACGAACGCGAGGGTCGCCGCCGGGGAGAACCGCAACGCCAGCAACATCGAAATCACGATGGGCGTCAGGATCAGCGCCGCGCCGTCGTTGGCGAACAGCGCCGACACCAGTGCCCCGAGCAACACCATGAATGCGAACAGCTTGCGTCCGCTGCCTCGCCCCCATCGGGCCACATGCAGGGCGGCCCAGGCAAAAAAACCGGCCTCGTCCAGCAACAGGCTGATGATGATCAGCGCGACAAACGTGCCGGTGGCGTTCCAGATGATGTGCCAAACCAAGGCGATATCACCGACCTGAACCACCCCGCTCAACAACGCCAACAGCGCGCCGAGCGTGGCGCTCCAGCCGACACCCAGCCCTTTGGGTTGCCAGATCACCAACGTTATGGTCATCAGGAAAATCAACGACGCGAGAAGCATGCGCAACAACCTTGGGAGGAAAACGGTTTAAACAAAGCGTCAGCAGCAGCGCGCCACTGGACGATCGGCCATGGCGTGCAAGCGCTCGACATCCGCCGCCAACCAAGGCGCATGAGCCGCCAGCGCTTGCTGGAGCAACGTATGGACCCAGGATGGCAATTGGGCGTGCAAACGGTAGTAGACCCATTGCCCCTGGCGCCGGTCGCTGAGCAAGCCGGCGTGACGCAACTGAGCCAGGTGCCGGGAGATCTTCGGCTGGCTCAGATCCAGCGCAGCGGTGAGTTCACAGACACACAACTCGCCTTCACGGGTGACCAGCAGCGCAATACGTGTGCGGGTGTCGTCGGCCAAAGCCTTGAAGATATCGACGGGGTTATGGGAATCGGGCATGGCGCGAGAATATCTGGATAAGCGAATGCAGAAGATATGGAATTTCGAATATGCAGTAAAGGAAGGATTGCAGGGCGTCCCGTGGCGAGGGAGCTTGCTCCCGCTGGGTCGCGCAGCGGCCCCAGGAATTTGCGCGAAAACAAACACTTGGGCCTGCTGCGCAGTCCAGCGGGAGTAAGCTCCCTCGCCACGGGATCCAGGGTGGTATCAAACCTTCTTGTGCTGCTCGACCCATCGGCCGTAGGCATCGATGAATTTCTGTAGGAACGGTCGTACAGATTCCGACAGGTTACCGGCTTCGTCGAAGGCAGTTCCCGCGCCACTCAGGTAAGCTTCAGGTTGCTGCATGCAAGGCACATCGAGAAACACCAGGGACTGGCGCAAATGGTGGTTGGCACCAAAACCGCCGATGGCGCCGGGCGATGCGCTGAAGACCGCGCCAGGCTTGCCGCTCAGGCAACTTTTGCCGTAGGGACGCGAGCCGACGTCGATGGCGTTTTTCAGCGGAGCGGGCACCGAGCGGTTGTATTCGGGCGTGACGAACAACAGCGCATCGGCAGCGCCGACCTGCTGGCGAAACGCGGTGTAGGCCGCTGGCGGTGTTACGTCGATGTCTTCGTTGTAGAGCGGCAGCTCGCCGATATCGACAATTTCCAGTTTCAGATGAGACGGGGCCATGTCAGCCAGGGCCAGCGCAACCTTTCGGTTGATCGATGCCTTGCGCAGGCTGCCCACTAAAACGGCCACTGTATAGACATTACTCATGAGAGGCTTCTCGACTGTCGGTTCAAAGGGAGCCTGTAGTTATAGATGATCGGCATCACAATTGGACCAATGGAACGTCGAAATCCTTCCGGCCGGACTATTTTTTTAATGTAGGAAAACTTACCGCACTTGATCAAGGTCTACAGAACCGCAAATCGAGTGATCTATTTCCAGAGGTTCTAAGCAATGGCAGCAGTACTTGTCGGACAATTTCATGCGCGGGACGCCGAAGGTCGCGTCTATTCGGTGCATGAATTCCAAGAATCAGACCCGTCGCAAGACGGCAGTGGCAAGGATGTCGTCACTTATAAACTGGCCATTGGAGATCGGGTCAACAAAGTCGACGAGGACACGTTCCTCCTGGTGCAATCCGGTACCCAGCTGATCCGCGAGCGCGAAACGCCGCAGCAGCGTCCGACGCAAGTCGAAACGCAGATCGCTCTATAACTGTTTGCATGAGCAGAAGTCGCACCCGTAATTGGGTTAGGATTCAGCCACTCAATGGCTTACCTGCCTAATACGGACCTCTTGCATGCGTTTACGCCACATCGAAGTGATCCAGGCGCTGCTGCAGACTGGCCACCTGGGCACCGCGGCCGAATGGCTGCAATTGCCGACGGTGGAAGTCGAGTCGATCCTGCGCGATGCGGAGGCCCAGCTCGGTTTCATGCTGTTCGCCAGCGTACGCGGACGGTTGCAGGCCACTCGAGAGACCCTGGAGTTGCGCGAAGGTATCACGCGGTTGTACGACACCCTCGAACCGATACAGCGGCTGGCCAGCAGCCTGAAACATTATCAGGCGCCGCCCCTGCGCATCATTTGCACCCCGCCGCTGGCCCAACAGCTGCTGCCCCTGAGCATCGCCGCCCTGCGCCGGCGCCATCCAGATGCGCCTTGCACGCTGCTCAGCCAACCGACACGCGACATCGTCAAGAGCCTGCTGCTGCGTGAAAGCGACCTGGGCCTGAGCCTGCACGATCCCGAACATCCCGACATCCAGTGCCAGATGATCGCCCAAGGCAAACTGCAATTGCTCGCGCCCCACGGCTGGTTGCAACCGCGGCAAAAATACATTTCGCTTCAGGATCTGGCGGGTCAATCGCTGGTCGGGCTCGAGGGCCACGATCCGCTGAGCCCGGTATTCGACCATAAGTTGGCGGCGCTACGGCCGGCACCGCTGGTGCAGATTCGCGTGCAGACCCACCAGATGATGCGTGCGATGGTCGAGGCTGGGGAAGGCCTGGCCATTGTCGACCCGTTCACCGCCTCCGGGGCCAAGGGCAGCGGGCTGGACATTTGCCCGGTGTCGCCGGCCGTTCCCATCTGCCTCTATGCACTGAGCCTGAACGGCGCGCCGCCTTCATCGACGGTGCAATCATTGCTGGAGCGGGTTACGGAACAAGCCGAGGCGTTGCTGAACCACTGACAGTCATGCCCAGCGGATCGTCGAACAACCGGTACCAGAACAACGCCACTTCGGCGGTATGCCGATCGATGCCGCGATAGCGCAGGTGGTCGATTCCCCCCAGCACATAGCCGCAACGCTCGTAGAGCCGGCAGGCGCCCAGATTGTTGTTCTGGGTTTCCAGCATGATGCCCGGCAGTTTTTTCTTGCGACTCCAGAACTGGGCGACATCGAGCAGGGCCTTGGCTACGCCATGCCGGCGAGCCGGGGCATGCACCGCCAATTCGTCGATGTGGGCGTAACCGTTCCAGTTGGTACTGACGACCAGATGACCCACCGGCTGGTCATCCAGATAAGCCATGAAGATTTCGCTGTCCGGCGCGTCGCGAAAGCTGCTGAACTCCTCCGGATCGATGCCGTAGCACTTGCGATACGGAACGATGGGCGTCACGGGCCATTGATCCACGGGCCGACCGATCTGCGCCGTGCCGTAGACACTGACCTCGAAACTGAAGTCGCTGCCCCAGATGTAGGCCGCGAAGCCATCATCGACGACGCGTACCGACAGGCCGGGGTGCTTGGGGTTCATGACCGGTTGCATGCTGGGGAACGTCCTCATTCCTTGAGACAACCAACGGCGCCATGCCATCCATTGCCCTTGCCTCTCGAAACTTCACACATCAAAGCGGGTATCCATGGCCTGCCTTCACTTCAGGTTAGAAGAGACTGGCGATTGTCGCGAGATTGATTTGACCGAACCCGTGGGCGCTGCATCAGTTGGCCGCAGCCTGCGCCTCGGCCAATTGCGTCCACAATGCCGGGGCACCGGCCGACTTGGCGATGGCTTCCAGACGCGCGGCATGTTCAGCCAGATCGCTTTCGCTGGCACGGATGATCCGGGCCGGCTTGCGGTCCGCAGGCAGACGACGAATTTCGGTCGCCTGGTTACCCGAACCTTCACCGGTGCCGTTGCCGTCCGAAGCGTTGCCGGCCAGGGACAGGCTGGTCTGGCCGCCGGTCATGGTCAGGTAGACGTCAGCGAGAATCTCGGAGTCGAGCAAGGCGCCGTGCAGTTCACGACCGGAGTTATCGACACCGTAGCGCTTGCACAGGGCATCGAGGCTGTTGCGCTGACCGGGGTGCCGCTCCCGGGCCATCATCAAGGTGTCGAGGATGGTGCAATGCTGGGTGATATCCGCCCGGTCATGCTGCCCCATCAGGGCGAATTCATTGTTGATGAACCCGACGTCGAACGCCGCGTTATGAATGATCAGTTGCGCGCCCTGGATGAATTCGAAAAACTCATCGGCCACCTCGGCGAAACGCGGCTTGCCTACCAGGAATTCATTGGTGATGCCGTGCACGCCGATGGCGCCTTCGTCGCTTTCGCGGTCCGGTTGCAGGTAAACGTGAAAGTGACGACCGGTCAGGCGCCGACCCATCAGCTCGACACAGCCGATTTCGATAATCCGGTGACCGTCGGTCACCGGCATGCCGGTGGTTTCGGTATCCAGTACTACAGATCTGTTGGCCATCTAGTGTTCAGCTCTCAACGGACAGTCTTGCAAAAGCGCGGATGTTAACACGCCGACGAAGCGCAGTGCTTTTGTGGCGAGGGAGCTTGCTCCCGCTCGGTTGCGCAGCGACCGCCGAAAGGGGCCTGCTTCGCCCGAGGCGTCGGACCGGTCCAGCGGGAGCAAGCTCCCTCGCCACAGATGTCATCCTGTCCAGACCCTGACAACGCCCGGATCAAGCCTGCTTGTAACCGCGCACCTCATCCACCCCACGGTTGGCCAACTGGTCGGCCCGCTCGTTGCCGTGGTGACCGATATGACCGCGCACCCATTTCCAGGTGACGTTATGACGGTTGACTTGCTCATCCAGGAGTTTCCAAAGGTCAGCGTTTTTGACCGGTTCCTTCGCCGCCGTCTTCCAGCCGCGCTTCTTCCAGTTCGCCATCCACTCGTTGATGCCTTTCATCACGTATTGCGAGTCGGTCACCAACAGCACGTCGCATGACCGCTTGAGTTCTTCCAGGCCGCGAATGGCGCCCATCAGTTCCATGCGATTGTTGGTGGTGTTGGCTTCGCCGCCCCAGAGTTCCTTTTCCACGCCCTTGCACACCAGCAACGCACCCCAGCCGCCCGGGCCGGGGTTGCCCTTGCAGGCGCCATCAGTGAAAAGTTCTACGCTATCGCTCATGCCAATCTATCCAAAAAATTGCAAAGGCCTGCCGGTCGGGAGCGATCGACGCCCGAAGCCGAATACCGGCAAGAACCATCAGAAAAGGGTTACGGCTCGATGTGACGACGATTGACCTTGGCCATCGGCAAGGGAATCAGCTTGCCCATCGGTTCGCGTCGCGCCTGGCGCACCGGGCGCAAGCCGACTGCGATCTTGCGCGCGACCAATAAATAGAAGCCGCCACCAGACAGTTGCCAGTCACCAGCCTTGCGCTCCCAGCCGGCCAGACGGGCCTGCCACTTGGGCGACGCAAGCGGCGGACGATAGCACCCGAAGCGGCGTTTCTCCAGCGCGAAGCCCAGCAGGTTCAGCCAGTCGCCTACCCGCGAGGCTGAAATGCAACGGGCCTGGCGCAACGCGTCGCTGGCAAAGACATGCCGCAGCCCCCAACTGCTCCACGGATTGATACCAATGATCACCAAGTGCCCGCCGGGACGTACGCTGCTGGCGGCTTCTCGCAACAAACCATGGGGCGACAAACAGAAATCCAGGCCGTGCTGCATCACCACCACGTCGGCGGCGTGCTCGCTCAACGGCCAGGCCTGCTCTTCACAGACAATCTCCACGCCAGGCAACGGCGCGCCCAGGCGAACGTTGCGCTGGACCTGCGGCGCCGAAGGCGGTGTCTGCGCCGAGGGACCGTAATGCACCAGATAACCGCCAAAGAATCGGCCCAGCTCGTCTTCGAGCATACGTCGTTCTTCTTCCAGCAAGAATTGCCCAACCGGGCCGGATAGCCATTCACGGGCGGAGCTGATCAGTGCCAGCCATTCAGGATCGGCCTGAGCGAACGCTTCATCGGTCATTGCATTCTCCAACGCGCCAGGAAGTTCTAAGATGCGCCTTTGTTTTGAGCTTGGCGAATTCCGCGATGATACAGATCACTGCCCTGCCCGCGTTCACCGATAACTACATTTGGTTGTTACAGGATCACTCGACCCGGCACTGCGCCGTGGTCGACCCGGGCGACGCCGCCCCCGTTCAGGCCTGGCTCGACGCGCATCCCGGCTGGGTCTTGAGCGACATCCTGGTCACCCACCATCATCACGACCACGTCGGCGGTGTCCAGGCGCTGAAAAACGCGACCAACGCCACCGTGTACGGCCCGGCCAGCGAGAACATCCCGGCGCGGGACGTGGCCCTGGAGGACGACGCCAAGGTCAAGGTGCTCGGCCTGGATTTCGACATCTACGCCGTCCCCGGGCACACGTTGGGGCATATCGCCTATTACCACCGCGGCCTGCTGTTCTGTGGCGACACGCTGTTCGCCGCCGGCTGCGGCCGGCTTTTCGAAGGTACGCCGCAACAGATGCATCACTCCCTGGGCCGACTTGCCGCGCTGCCTGAAGATACCCTGGTCTATTGCACCCATGAATACACCCTGAGCAACCTGAAGTTCGCCGCAGCGGTGGAGCCAGCGAACCCGGACGTCGCCGCCCGCCTGGAAAAAGTCATCCAGCAACGCGACCAAGGCGTCATCACACTGCCTTCGACCCTGGCCCTGGAAAAACTCACCAATCCTTTTTTGCGCACCGCTGAAACATCCGTTAAACAAAAAGCAGACGAACGGAACGGCCAGCGTAACCAGACGCCGAGTGAGGTTTTTGCGGCCTTGCGAGCGTGGAAAGATAAGTTCTAAGGCAGCTATCGATTGATACAAAAATTCTGAATGGTTGACCTGTTGGGGTGCGCTTCCTAGAATCGGCCGACATTTTTGCCCGGAACTTACTTCCAGCCAATGTCGTCATCTATCCGTAGGTCCGTCCAGTCAGACACATTGACCCGCTTGGCTCAAGCCATCGCGGTGGCTGTGTCCGCCACGCTGGCGGGCTGTCAGAGCAGCGGCCAGGTGCCGCAGGCCGATGTTGCGCATACGCCGAAAATCGCTGCGCGGGCCAAGCAGAAGCCGGTTTGGCTTACCGAGAAGCCCACCCCCCAGGTGCCCCAGGACGTGTGGGAACGGATGCGCCAGGGTTTCCAGCTCCAGGAAACCGCCGGCGTCAACCCGCGCATTGAACAACAGCGCCTTTGGTTCGCCAGCAACCCGTCGTTCCTGGAGAACGCCGGCGAGCGTGGCAGCTTGTACATCCATTACATTGTCGAGCGACTTGAAGAACGCAACATGCCGCTGGAGCTGGCGCTGCTGCCGGTGATCGAAAGCGCCTACAACCCCATGGCCTACTCCCGGGCAAACGCAGTTGGGCTGTGGCAGTTCATCCCATCCACGGGGCGTTATTTCAACCTGCGCCAGACCCGCTTCTACGACGGGCGTCGCGATATCACCGCTTCCACCACGGCCGCCATGGACTACCTGACGCGCCTGCACGACATGTTCAACGGCGACTGGCTGCTGGCGCTGGCGGCGTACAATGCCGGCGAGGGCACGGTCAGCCGGGCCATCGAGCGCAACGAGAAACTGGGCCTGCCCACCGACTACTGGAACCTGCCGTTGCCCAGCGAGACCCAGGCCTATGTGCCGAAGCTGCTGGCGCTGTCCCAGGTGGTGCTGTCCCCCGATGCCTATGGCGTGAACCTCAACCCGATCGCCAACGAACCTTACTTCCAGGTCGTCGAGATCAACCAGCGCATGGACCTGTCCAAGGTCGCCGCGGTCGCGAACATCGACGAAGACGAGCTGTTCCAGCTCAACCCGGCCTTCAAGCAGCGCACCACCATCGATGGCCCACAGCATTTGCTCGTGCCGACGTCCAAGGCGCAGTTGCTGACCGCCAGCCTGTCGACGATGCGCCCGGAAGAACTGATCAGCCCGCGTTCGCTCAAACCGGTTTTCGAAACCGCCGAAGACAGCGACGTGGAAGGCGCAAAGCGTACATACCGGGTCAAGCGCGGTGACAACCTGGCGCAGATCGCCAAGGCCAACAACGTCCAGACCAAAGACCTGCAACGCTGGAACAAGCTCAGCGGCAACAAGCTCAAGGTCGGCCAGACCCTGGTGATGCAGGACACCAGGGCTACAAAGGCTAACGGCAAGCGCATCAATACGGTCGTGGCCGCCAAGGGCAAGGAACAAAAGAAGCAGACCCAATACAAGGTCAAGCAAGGCGACTCGCTGTATGTCGTCGCCAAACGCTTCAACGTCGAAATGCAGCACCTCAAGCGCTGGAACCCACGAATGGGCAAGGCGCTCAAGCCTGGGCAGATGCTGACGGTCTACTCCCCGCATTAACAGCAGAGTTCCCCGTGGCGAGGGAGCTTGCTCCCGCTGGGCTGCGCAGCAGCCCCAAAAGCAGCGACTCCATTCACCTGTCGCACCGAGGTGCCAGGTTCGGGGGTTGCTTCGCCCGAAGCGTCGGACCGTCCCAGCGGGAGCAAGCTCCCTCGCCACAAAGGCACTCTCGCCACGAGTCCAGGTAATCTCCAGCGCTTTGAGCCCCCGCCTTTTTCCTGCCGATACAAGCTGTTACTGTACAGTCCATAAAAGCCCAAGCCGCCTGTATCGGATCCCAGACTTGATACGTCCCCTCCTCCTGCTCCTGATCAGCCTGGCCCTGAGCTCCCCCGCCGGCGCTACCATCAGCGAAAGCCATGGCTATGCGCAATTCGGCACGCTCAAGTACCCGGCCCGATTCACCCACTTCGACTGGGTCAATCCGCAAGCGCCCAAGGGCGGCACCTTGCGGATCATGGCATTTGGCACCTTCGATACGCTCAACCCCTACACATTCAAGGGCAGCAGCCCGGTCTCCACGGCGAATTTCCTGCAATACGGCATCAACGAGCTGAACGAGCCGTTGATGGTCGGTACCGGCCAGTACGCGCCGTCCGGGGATGAGCCGACGTCGAGTTACGGCTTGATCGCCCAGTCCGTGGAATACAGCGACGACCGCAGCTGGGTGGTGTTCAACCTGCGACCCGAAGCGCGCTTCCACGACGGCGTACCGATCACCGCCTACGACGTGGCGTTTTCCTATCGAACGCTCCTCAAGGACGGCCATCCGCTGTACCGGACCAACCTTCAGGAAGTGCTGCGAGTCGATATCCTCAGCCCGCTGAAAATCCGCTTCGTCTTCAAGCGCTCGGGCAATCCGCTGCTGATCCTGCGCCTGGGTGAGTTACCGGTGCTGCCACAACATTATTGGAAAAACCGCGATTTCAAGGCGACCACCTTCGAGCCGCCCCTGGGCAGCGGCCCTTACCGCATCACCAAAGTCCAACCGGGCCGCCAATTGATCTTCGAGCGGGTCAAGGATTACTGGGGCAAGGACCTGCCGGTCAATCGCGGAAAATACAATTTCAACCGGATGGAAGTGGAGTTCTACCGCGACAGCGAAGTCGCCTTCGAAGGGTTCAAGGCCGGCGAGTTCGATATCTACATCGAACACCAGGCCAAGAACTGGGCCAACGGTTACAACTTCCCGGCGGTCAACCGCGGCGATGTGATCAAGGCGCAGATCCCCCACCAGATTCCGACCCAGACCCAAGGCCTCTTCATGAACACTCGGCGCGCAACCTTCGCCGAGGTCAAGGTACGGGAAGCCCTGGGATTGATGTTCGATTTCGAATGGACCAACCGCACGCTGTTCAGCGGCGCCTACAAACGCACCCTCAGTTACTACCCCAACAGCGAATTCTCGGCGACGGGCCTTCCGGTGGGCCATGAATGGCTGTTGCTCAAGCCGTACCGCGAGCAACTGCCCGCTCAGTTGCTTACCGAACCCTTCAGTATGCCCAAGACCGACGGGCGCGGCATTCCCCGGGAAACCCTGCGCAGGGCCCTGGCCCTGCTGAAGGAAGCCGGATGGACCCTCAACGGCCAGCGCCTGCTGAACGCTGAAAGCCAGCCCTTGCACTTCGAGATCCTGTTGGTGAATCCGAACCTGGAGCGCATCCTCCAGCCTTACGTCGAGAACCTTGCCAGCATCGGCATCCAGGCCCGCCTGCGCACGGTGGACCGCGCCCAGTACAAGCAGCGCCTGGACCAATTCGACTTCGACATGATCCTGCTGACCCTGGGCCAGACTCTCAGCCCCGGCCTTGAACAATGGCAGTATTTCCACTCCAGTCAGGTCGGGATCAAGGGCAGCAAGAATTATGCGGGGATCGCCAACCCGGTGGTCGACCATTTATTGGAAAAGCTGCTCGCCGCCCAGACCCGCGACGAACAGGTGGCCGCCGGCAAGGCGCTGGATCGTGTGCTGCTGTGGCAGCATTACTGCATTCCCAACTGGTATCTCAATTATCATCGCCTGGCGTACCGCAACCGGTTCGCCTTTGTCACTACGCCGCCCTACACCCTGGGCCTGAGCGCATGGTGGCTGAAATCTTCGGAGAAAGATCAATGAAGCCTTTACGCGCCCTGCTCCTGCAGGCCAGCAGCCTGTTATTCGCCGGGCTGGCTTGTGCCGCGCCGCAGCACGCCTTGACCTTGTATAACGAGCCGCCGAAATACCCGGCCAACTTCAAGCATTTCGACTACGTAAACCCCGACGCGCCCAAGGGCGGGATATTTCGCCAAGGCGGGTTTGGCAGCTTCGACAGCCTCAACCCTTTTATCAACAAAGGCGTGCCGGCCGAGGACATCGGCCTGATCTACGACACCTTGGCCAAGCAGGGCCTGGACGAACCCTTTACCGAATATGGCCTGATCGCCGAGAAAATCGAGAAAGCCCCGGACAACGGCTGGGTGCGTTTCTACCTGCGCCCCGAAGCTCGTTTCCACGACGGCCATCCGGTGCGCGCGGACGACGTGGTCTTCAGCTTCCAGACCTTGACCAGGGACGGCGCCCCGATGTTTCGCGGTTACTACAACGATGTCGCCGAAGTCATCGCCGAAGACCCGCTCAAGGTCCTGTTCAAATTCAAGCACACCCACAACCGCGAACTGCCGCTGATCCTCGGCCAACTGCCGGTGTTGCCGAAACACTGGTGGGCCGACCGCGACTTCAACAAGGGCAACCTGGAGTTCCCCCTGGGCAGCGGCCCCTATAAGGTCAGCGAAGTGAAGGCCGGTCGCTCGATACGCTATGAGCGCGTGAAGGATTATTGGGGCAAGGACCTGCCGGTCAATCGCGGCTTCTATAATTTCGACGTATTGACCACCGACTATTACCGCGACAACACCGTGGCCGTCGAAGCCCTGAAAGCCGGACAGTTCGATTTCTGGCTGGAGATGAGCGCCAAGAACTGGGCCAACGCCTACAACATCCCGGCCGTCACCGAGGGCCGGCTAGTGAAGGAACAAATCCCCAACGGCAACCCCACCGGCATGCAGGGCTTTGTCTACAACCTGCGCCGGCCGGTGTTCCAGGATGTGCGAGTACGCAAGGCCTTGAGCCTGTTGTTGGACTTCGAGTGGACCAACAAGCAACTGTTCAGCGGCGCCTACGCCCGCACACGCAGTTATTTCGAGAATTCGGAGATGGCCGCCACTGGCCTGCCCGGCGAAGACGAGCTGAAGATCCTCGAACCACTGCGGGGCAAAATTCCCGAGCAGGTCTTCACCGAAGCCTTCGAGCCGTCGATGTGCGACGGTAGCGGCATGATCCGCGACCAGCAGCGCAAGGCCTATCAGTTGCTGCAAGAAGCGGGCTGGCGCATCGTCGACGACAAGATGGTCGACACCCAAGGCAAGCCCGTGGTCCTGGAATTCCTGCTGGCCCAGACCGAGTTCGAGCGGGTCCTGCTGCCATTCAAGCGCAACCTGAGTGACCTGGGCATCGAACTGGTGATCCGCCGCGTCGACGTGTCCCAGTACATCAACCGCGTGCGTTCACGGGACTTCGACTTGGTGGTGGGCAGCTTCCCGCAGTCCAGCTCACCGGGGAACGAACAGCGCGAATTCTGGATGTCCGCCGCTGCGGACAAGCCTGGCAGCCGCAACACCATGGGCCTGAAGGATCCCGCCGTCGACCAGTTGGTGGAACAGTTGATCAACGCCGACTCGCGCAAGAGCCTGGTCACTCATGCCCGCGCGCTGGACCGGGTGTTGCAGTGGGGCTACTACGTGATACCCAACTGGCACATCAAGACCTGGCGCGTCGCCTACTGGAACCACATCGGCCATCCAAAAGTCCCGCCGACTTATGACATCGGCACCACCACCTGGTGGGTCAAACCGGACATCAAGCCGGCCGATGAAGTGGAAAAACAAGTGATCGAGCAACAAATCGCCGCCCCCACGAGTGTGGAGTAACAACATGCTGGCTTATATTTTTCGGCGACTGTTGCTCATCATCCCGACCCTGTTCGGCATTTTGCTGATCAATTTCGTGATCATCCAGGCGGCGCCCGGCGGCCCGGTGGAGCAGATGATCGCCAAGCTCGAAGGCTTCGAAGGCGCCACCAGCCGCATCGCCGGTGGCGGTGCCGAAGTATCGGTAGCCGGCTCCGCCTACCGTGGCGCCCAAGGCCTGGACCCGGCGTTGGTCAAGGAAATCGAGCGCATGTACGGCTTCGACAAATCGGCCCCCGAACGCTTGTGGATCATGATCAAGAACTACGCCCGCCTGGATTTCGGCGATAGTTTCTTCCGCGACGCCAAGGTCATCGACCTGATCAAGGAAAAGATGCCGGTGTCCATCTCCCTCGGGTTATGGAGCACGCTGATCATGTACCTGGTGTCGATCCCGCTGGGGATCGCCAAGGCGACGCGCCATGGCAGTCATTTCGATGTGTGGACCAGTTCGGCAATCATCGTCGGCTACGCGATCCCGTCGTTCCTGTTCGCCATCCTGCTGATCGTGGTGTTTGCCGGCGGCAGTTATTTCGATTGGTTTCCGTTACGCGGGCTGACCTCCAACAACTTCGACGAACTGAGCATGGGCGGCAAGATCCTCGACTATTTCTGGCACCTGGCCTTGCCCGTGACAGCGCTGGTGATAGGCAACTTCGCCACCATGACCTTATTGACCAAGAACAGCTTCCTCGATGAAATCAACAAGCAGTACGTGGTCACCGCGAAAGCCAAGGGCCTGACGCGCAACCGCGTGCTGTATGGCCATGTCTTTCGCAACGCGATGCTGCTGGTGATCGCCGGTTTCCCGTCGGCATTCATCGGGATCTTCTTTACCGGTTCGTTGCTGGTGGAAGTGATCTTCTCCCTGGACGGCCTCGGGCTCATGAGCTTCGAAGCCGCCATCAACCGCGATTATCCAGTGGTGTTTGGCACCCTGTTCATCTTCACCTTGCTGGGGCTGGTGGTGAAACTGATCGGCGACTTGACCTACACCTTCGTCGATCCGCGCATCGACTTCGAAAGCCGGGAGCATTGAGATGAACCTGTCCCCTCTCAATCGCCGACGCTTCGAACTGTTCAAGGCCAACAAGCGTGGCTGGTGGTCGCTGTGGCTGTTCCTGATCCTGTTCGGGCTGAGCCTTGGCGCCGAACTGATCGCCAACGATAAGCCGCTGGTGGTGCATTACGACGACGGCTGGTATTTCCCGGCCCTCAAGCGCTACCCGGAAACCACCTTCGGTGGCGAGTTCCCCCTGGAAGCCAACTATAAAAGCCCGTACATCCGCGAACTGCTCGCCGCCAAGAACGCCTGGGTGCTGTGGGCGCCGATTCCGTTCAGCTACCAGAGCATCAATTACGATTTGAAGGTCCCGGCTCCCGCGCCGCCCTCCTCGGTGAATTGGCTCGGCACCGATGACCAGGGCCGCGATGTCATGGCGCGGGTGATCTATGGCTTTCGCATTTCGGTGCTGTTCGCGCTGACGCTGACGGTGCTCAGCTCGATCATCGGCGTGATCGCCGGTGCCCTGCAGGGCTTCTATGGCGGCTGGGTGGACCTGGCCGGCCAGCGCTTCCTGGAAATCTGGTCCGGGCTGCCGGTACTGTACCTGCTGATCATCCTCGCCAGTTTCGTCCAGCCTAATTTCTGGTGGTTGCTGGGCATCATGTTGCTGTTTTCCTGGATGAGCCTGGTGGACGTGGTGCGCGCCGAGTTCCTGCGCGGGCGCAATCTCGAATACGTGCGCGCGGCGCGGGCGCTGGGCATGCAGAACGGCGCGATCATGTTCCGCCACATCCTGCCCAATGCCATGGTCTCGACCATGACCTTCATGCCGTTCATCCTCACCGGTGCCATCGGCACCCTTACCGCCCTGGACTTCCTCGGTTTCGGCCTGCCGGCCGGTGCGCCGTCCCTGGGCGAGTTGGTGGCCCAGGGCAAATCAAACCTGCAGGCGCCGTGGCTGGGTATCAGTGCGTTCGCCGTACTGGCGATCATGCTGAGCCTGTTGGTGTTCATCGGCGAGTCCGCTCGCGATGCCTTCGATCCGAGGAAGTGAAATGAACCAGGACAATCTGATCGAAGTGCGCGACCTCGCAGTGGAGTTCATCGTCGGTGAGCGCCGCCAGCGCGTGGTCGAGGGCGTCAGCTTCGATATCAAGCGCGGCGAAACCCTCGCCCTGGTAGGCGAAAGTGGCTCGGGTAAATCGGTGACGGCGCATTCGATCCTGCGCTTGCTGCCCTACCCGCTCGCCCATCACCCCACCGGGACCATTCGCTACGCTGGCCAGGATCTGCTGGGCCTGAAGGAAAAAACCATTCGCCATATCCGCGGCAACCGGATCGCGATGATTTTCCAGGAGCCGATGACCTCGCTCAATCCTTTGCACTGCATTGAAAAACAAATCAACGAGGTGCTCGGCATCCACAAGGGCCTGACCGGCAAGGTCGCGACCCGTCGCAGCCTCGAACTGCTGGAACTGGTCGGCATCCCTGAACCGCACAAGCGCCTCAAGGCCCTGCCCCATGAACTGTCCGGCGGCCAGCGCCAGCGGGTGATGATCGCCATGGCCTTGGCCAATGAGCCGGAGCTGCTGATCGCCGACGAACCGACCACTGCGCTGGACGTCACCGTGCAGCTGAAAATCCTCGACCTGCTCAAGGAATTGCAGGCGCGATTGGGCATGTCATTGCTGCTGATCAGCCACGATTTGAACCTGGTGCGAAGAATTGCGCATCGAGTATGTGTCATGCAGCGCGGTTGCATCGTCGAACAGGCATCGTGCGCAGAGTTGTTCCGCGCGCCGCAACATCCGTACACTCGGGAACTGCTGGCCGCCGAGCCCAGCGGCAACCCGGCGACCAATGTCGTCGGCCCGCCGTTGTTGCAGGTCGAGGACCTGAAAGTCTGGTTTCCGATCAAGAAAGGCCTGTTCAAGCGCACGGTGGATTACATCAAGGCCGTGGACGGGATCCGCTTCAGCCTGCCCCAGGGCCAGACCCTAGGCATCGTCGGCGAGAGCGGTTCGGGCAAATCCACGCTGGGGCTGGCGATCCTGCGGTTGATCGGCAGCCAGGGCGGGATCCGCTTCGAAGGCAAGCAGCTCGACAGCCTGACGCAACAACAGGTCCGGCCATTGCGCCGGGAGATGCAAGTGGTGTTTCAGGACCCGTTCGGCAGCCTGAGCCCGCGGATGTGTGTGAGCCAGATCGTCGGCGAAGGCTTGCGGATCCACAAGATCGGTACCGAAGCCGAACAGGAACAAGCGATAATCGCGGCATTGAAGGAGGTAGGCCTGGACCCGGAAACCCGGAACCGCTACCCCCATGAATTTTCCGGAGGGCAACGGCAGCGTATCGCCATCGCCCGGGCCCTGGTGCTCAAGCCGGCGTTGATTCTGCTGGATGAACCAACGTCGGCCCTGGACCGCACCGTGCAACGCCAAGTGGTCGAGCTGTTGCGGTCGTTGCAAACCAAGTACAACCTGACGTACCTGTTTATCAGCCATGACCTGGCTGTCGTCAAAGCGCTGAGCCACCAGTTGATGGTGGTCAAGCATGGCCAAGTGGTCGAACAAGGTGATGCCCGCAGCATATTCGCCGCGCCGCAACACCCCTATACACAGCAGTTGCTGGAGGCCGCTTTCCTGGCCCCAACAACTGCCGAATAACCTGAAAGAGGAGCAACACATGGGTTTTCTCGCCGGTAAGCGCGTACTGATCGTCGGTGTCGCCAGCAAGCTGTCCATCGCATCCGGCATCGCCGCCGCCATGCATCGCGAGGGCGCTGAGCTTGCCTTCACTTATCAGAACGACAAACTCAAGGGTCGTGTCGAAGAGTTCGCGCAAGGCTGGGGTTCGAGCCCTGAGCTGTGCTTCCCATGCGACGTGGCCAGCGATGAGGAAATCGCCAAGGTCTTCGAAGCACTGAGCAAGAAGTGGGACGGCCTGGACTGCATCGTGCACTCCGTGGGCTTCGCCCCAGGCGACCAACTGGACGGCGACTTCACCGAAGCCACCACCCGCGAAGGTTTCCGCATTGCCCACGACATCAGCGCCTACAGCTTCGTCGCCCTGGCCAAGGCCGGTCGCGAAATGATGAAGGGCCGCAACGGCAGCCTGCTGACCCTGTCGTACCTGGGCGCCGAGCGCACCATGCCGAACTACAACGTCATGGGCATGGCCAAGGCCTCCCTGGAAGCCGGCGTTCGTTACCTGGCCGGTTCCCTGGGCCCGGACGGCACCCGCGTCAACTGCGTATCGGCCGGCCCGATCCGCACCCTCGCCGCGTCCGGCATCAAGAATTTCCGCAAGATGCTGGCCGCCAACGAAGCGCAAACCCCGCTGCGTCGCAACGTCACCATCGAAGAAGTCGGCAACGCCGGCGCCTTCCTGTGCTCGGACCTGGCGTCCGGCATCAGCGGTGAAATCATGTACGTGGACGGCGGCTTCAACACCACCGCCATGGGCAACCTCGAAGAGTAATCTTCACGTTGCAACAAAAACGCCGCTTGCCCTGGAAAGGCCAAGCGGCGTTTTTAATTCGATCTTTGTGGAATGGCCAGCAGCAGCGAGGCGAAGGAAAACAGAAACATCAACGCCGCCAGCACCCCGGATACGGTGTCGTACAAGTAGGCCAAGGAGACCACCCCACCCAAGAGTGACGTAAAAAAAAGCGGAGCATTGGCAAATACATACACGCCAATACGCAGTGTGAAAGATCGATGCCTGAGAAACTGCTGGGCGAAACTGCCTAATCCCGTCAGGGCCACAGACGTCGCAGTCAGCATGATCAATATGACCAAATACATCGCAACTGCGGGAATACCTTGAGTATCGTTGGGGTCCCCAGGGTTCTCCATCACAGTGTCCGCTGGAAAAAAAAACAGCATTGCGCACGCTGCCATTATGCAAATGATAGCGGCGCCCAGTCTTTTCTCTTCACGCATCATCGTGGGTCACCTTGAAAAATTAATGGGAAGCTCGCCAGTAATTCGTATTTCATAATCCTGCGCTCGGGCAACTCGCCCCACTTGGCGCAGCGCAGTCGTCACCTTTTCATCAAATACCGGACGATGATTGCTTGCATTCGCGTCATATCGATCCGAGAAAGCTTTGGCAGTACCGGTAAACTTAAGGCTACCTGATGTATTGCGGATCACCTTACCGGTGATTTGAAGCGTGATGTTTCCAAGATATATCCTTGCGATATTCGAATCCTGAGCTGTGGAGTAAGGAACCTTCAGGTCTACGGTGGTTACTCCTATTCCGGCGGTGTTGATAACCGCCATCAAATCGGGAATTTTATTCGGCGCTGGGCTGATTCCCGTTCGGTCGAGTCGAACGCTGGCAGGTTTACCTTTCCCGAGTAGCCAATGGCTTATAGCTTTGAAGGGAGTAAAGACGCCTCCAGAAAACTCCTGCTCGATAGCCAATTGTTCTATTTTTTTGATCTTCGCCCCCTCCTTTATCCCGAGCTTCCAGGCAGTGGCAGTGTCAAGCTTGGAGTTTTTCAGCATCAATAAATCAGCGCCGTGTGCGACCTTCAATTCACCAATGATGATACCGTCCAGTCCATAACGGACAGGAGAGTTATTACGCATGGCCACAAGATGGCGCCCCAGCATTTGAGGCCAATGACCCCGTGCGTACGCCACGTTGCGTTCTTCGATCATTTTTCCAATCATCGCCATTGGGGCAGGTGATGGAAGTCCTCTCCCGCTTCCGCGCGACGTGCCGAACTCATCGGGATAAACAAATGTGATGGGTAATTCATTGTTCATAGGGGTACCAGTCAAGTCGAATGATCGATAACGCTGCGGTTACAAGTCAGCATTACGCCGTGTAAAACTCATTCTGTGTGCTTGCCGCACCCCTCGTGCGGTACATATGTATCGCGTTGCGCCGGTTAAAATATCGCGCTGTTCATAACCGCGCCTTCGAACTCACCCCCTTCATAACCCTTCGGCAACGTCACCAGGGGTAGCATTCGAGCAGCTTTCGAAACGCATAAAAAAACGCCGCTTGCCCTGGAAAGGCCAAGCGGCGTTTTTTTTCTTCCGTAAATTTCTTCTCAGTGCCGTCCCTGCTTCTGCGCATACATCGCCGCATCCGCGTCCGCCAACAGACTGTCGATCGATGCGTGCCACTTGGGGTCGTATTCGATCTGGCCGACGCTGAAGCGAATGTCATAGCCGCGCTGCAAGGTCGCGTTGCGCTCATCCAGGATCTCCCCGAGCCGTGCCATGATCGCCGCGGTCTCGACATGGGAAGCGCCGGTGAGCAAGGCGACGAACTCATCGCCGCCCAGGCGACCGATGACATCGCTTTCGCGAAAGGCGATACGCAGCACGTCGGCAAAGGTTTTCAGGGCGCTGTCACCCTCGGCGTGGCCGAAGCGGTCGTTGATCGGCTTGAAGTCATTGAGATCGAAGAACAGCAACGTGGCCGGTCGCGACAGCCGATCACACACACTCAGCGCATGCTGGGCCAGCGTCTTGAAGCCTCGCCGGTTGGACAACAGCGTCATTTCATCCATGCTCGCCATCTGCACGGCAATCATTTCCTGCTCGGCCATGCTTGCCAGGTCGCGCAGCATTTCGCGTTCGTCGTCGTTGAGCTTTCGCGGCTTGGTGTCCAGCAGGCACTTGCTGCCGTCCTCCAGCCCCAATGGATGCCCGGCGTAGTAGAGAGTACCGGGCCTGTCCGTGACCTGCTTGAGACGGACGGCTTCATTGTCCGGTTTGCGTGGTCCAAGCATCGTGAGCTCCGTTGACGAGACTCACTGCAGTCTAGTTCACTGCCGTAGCGAACTCGAACAGCATTTTGCGGCGCAGGCTAATACAATCAGGCACAGCCCATCACAAGGACACGGACGATGAAGCCTGCCCAACATGACGCCGCCCCCCGTTTCTGGCGCGACGCGGCCCTGCCCTTCATCGAGGCGCGGGCCATCGCCGATGGGCGCAAGGTCTGCTATTCACGTCACTCCCATGATCATTTCTCCATCGGCGCGATCACGGCCGGGCGCAGCACCTACCTGCACGAGCAATCGCGGTTCCAGGTGCGCAGCGGGACGGTGGTGCTGATGAACCCTGGCGACGTGCACGCCTGCAACCCGATCGACGATCAGCCTTGGTCCTACGTGATGTTGTATGTCGACACCCACTGGCTGCGGGATTTGCAACGCCGCATTGGCTTTGATCCGTCGCTGGATTTCCAGGCGTTCGACACCACCCACAGCCGTGATGCCGCGCTCTACTCGGGGTTGTGCGGCCTTTATGAGTGGTTGGTGGATGAACAAGTCGGTACTGGCGACAAGCAAGCCGCCGCCGAAGCGTTTTTCACCGACCTGCAGCATCGTCTCAACCCGGCCGGGCGCCCGGACCGGGGCAGCCATCCGGCGCTGATGCGGGCAGCGCAGTTTATCCATGATCACTGCACCGAAGCCCTCAAGCTCGAAGACATCTGCGCCTTCGCCCAGCTATCGCCGTCCTACTTGAGCCGGGCTTTCAAGCGTCATTACGGCATGACGCCCCACGCCTTCCTGATCAACCGCCGAATCCAGTTCGCCCGCCGACAATTGCGCGAAGGCCGGCTGATCGCCGACGTGGCGCTGGACAGCGGGTTCGCCGACCAGGCGCATTTCCAGCGGGCCTTCAAGCAACACCTGGCGGCCACGCCCGGCCAATACCGCGGCTGATGCCCCCCATTCCCGTGGCGAGGGAGCTTGCTCCCGCTCGACTGCGCAGCAGTCGCCTGGAATCGAGGGCTACTACGTAGCCCAGCGGGAGCAAGCTCCCTCGCCACCACAGCATTCCCACCACCAGAGCGTGGATGCAAGCTCACGGCAGCAGCAGATACACCGCACTGGCGACCAGCAATGCCGCCATCGCCCGGTTGAACAGGCGCATGGTCGCCGGATTGCCCAACCAGGTACGCAAGAAACTCCCGGCATAGGCCCAGCAGCCCACCGAGACGTAGCAGATCACCAGGTAGATCGCCGCGAACTGCCACACCAGAAGCGCCTCGCCGTCAGCCACGAACGCCCCCATTCCTGCCACACAGGCCAACCAGGCCTTAGGGTTGAGCCATTGCATCAGCGCGCCGTAGAACATCGTCGGCGCGCGGCCCTCGTCCCGCTCGCCCAGCTCACCATTGTCGATCGCCAGTTTCCAGGCCATGAACAACAGGAACGCTACGCCGGCCAGTTGCACCACCCGGGTCAGGCCCGGCCAGCGCTGCAACACCTCGTGCAACCCGAGGCCCATCAGGACCAGCAACAGGACAAACCCGAGGGTAGCGCCGGCCACGTGGCGCAACGTGGCCCGAAAGCCATACCGCGCCCCGGAGCTGAGGGCGACGATGTTGACGGGGCCGGGCGTGATGGAGGCAACCAGGGCAAAGGCCGCCATAGAGAAAACAAGGCTCATCGCATACCTACTTCATTTGAGTGGGAAGGCTGCCAGGCTAAAGTACGGTGCCGGACGGGTATTGAAGAAAACTGCCTTGTCTTCGAACCTCATCGCTGTTTTTTTACGCAAATTTTACGCGGCGAACGAGGGACCAAATCGATACTGTGCCACTCTTCGAATCAGGCGTTTCCCATGTCCATTGCGGTGCTGCGTCTCATCGGTTTCATCCTCGGTATTTTCTTGATTACCCTGGCGGTCAGCATGGTGATCCCGCTGTTGACGCTGATCTACTACGAGCGCAACGATGACGTGTCGGCGTTCCTCTGGTCGAGCCTGATCACGTTCATCTGTGGCGTTGCGTTGGTCGCCAGAGGAAGACCGGAACAGACCCAGATGCGCCCCAGGGAAATGTATCTGCTGACCACCGCCAGCTGGGTCGTGGTTTGCGCTTTCGCCGCATTGCCAATGGTGTTCATCCAGCACATCAGCTACACCGATGCGTTTTTTGAAACGATGTCGGGCATCACGACCACCGGCTCGACCATCCTGACCGGCCTGGACACCGCATCCCCCGGGCTGCTGATCTGGCGTTCGATGTTGCACTGGCTCGGCGGGATCGGCTTTATTGGCATGGCCGTGGCGATCCTGCCGCTGCTGCGGGTCGGCGGCATGCGACTGTTCCAGACCGAATCATCGGACTGGTCGGAAAAGGTCACGCCGCGCTCTCACGTCGCGGCCAACTACATCTTGTGGATTTATGTCGGATTGACGGCCCTCGCGACACTCGCGCTGTGGCTTGCCGGCATGACCCCGTTCGAGGCGATAAACCATGCAATGTCGCTGATTTCCACCGGCGGTTTCTCCACATCCGATGCCTCCATGGCACATTGGCCTCAACCCTCCATTCATTGGGTATCAGTCGTCGTGATGATGGCAGGATCGCTGCCCTTTACGCTGTATGTCGCGACGCTGCGGGGCAACACGAATGCGTTGCTCAAGGATCAGCAAGTCAGGGGGTTCGTCGGATTCCTGGTCACTACCTGGCTTGTGGTCGGCACGTGGCTGAGCCTGAACAGTGACCATGGCTGGTGGGACGCGGTCCGCATCGTGGCGGTCAACGTCACCTCCGTCGTCACGACCACCGGCGTGGCGTTGGGCGATTACACCCTGTGGGGCAGCTTCGCCCTGTTGCTGTTCTTTTACTTGACGTTCGTCGGCGGCTGTTCGGGTTCCACTGCCGGAGGACTGAAGATTTTTCGCTTTCAAGTCGCTGGGGCCTTGCTGATGGCCAGCTTGAAACAGCTGATCCACCCTCGGGCGGTGATCCGAAAAAAATACAACAATCATCCCATCGACGAGGAAATCGTTCGCTCCCTGCTGACGTTCTCGTTCTTTTTTACCATCACGATCGGGGCCATCGCCCTGGGCCTGGCGCTGATCGGCCTGGACTGGACGACCGCCTTGACCGGCGCTGCCACCGCTGTGTGCAACGTTGGCCCCGGCTTGGGCAACATCATTGGCCCGGCGGGCAATTTCTCGACGTTGCCGGACGCGGCAAAATGGCTGCTGACCATCGGCATGCTGCTGGGGCGATTGGAGATCCTGACGGTGTTGGTATTGTTCACGCCGGTGTTCTGGAAATATTGACGCTTCGACAAGACATGTTTGGCAGGCGAAAAAAAGCCGCGAGACCTTGAAACAGGTACCGCGGCTGATTTTTTAGCGATCAGCGATCGTTCTTGATCGACGAACGGGTCGCGTTGGTCAGGCCCTTGGTGTTGTGCGTGCCGGGGGTAGCCGTGGAAATCGCCGACGCTTTGCTCAAGCCGCGGGTATCGCGATCCTTAGCAATGGATGAGGTCGCGGAAGCCTTGCTGGCGCGGTCCGTTCGAGTGGTACCGGTGTGCTTGCCGCTCAAGCCATGATCGCGAGTGCGAGTACCGCTGTGATCACTCGCCAGTCCCTTGCCGTGACCGCTGGAGTCACTGGACTTGCCATTGGCTTGCCCACCGCCGATGCCACCGCCGACACCACCACCGTGGCCACCGCCATTGCCACCGCCATTACCGCCACCGTTGCCGCCACCCCCACCATTGCCCCCGCCGGCGGCGTAGCTCGAACCGATGGGCGACAGGTCGGCGGGCAGCAGGGCCGAGGCGCCGAATGCCAGGGCACACACAGCAACGGCAATGAGGGATTTCTTATGTTTGGACATGATGTCTCCGAAAGACAAAAACAGCGATTGAACCTTTAAGACTCGAAGGTTCAAATTTTGTTCGCTACCGCCCGACCAACGTGACGTAATAAAAAATTCACTGTCGATTTTCCGGTGGAGGCTGCGCCGTCACAGTCCTATGCTTGAGCCCATGAACGCACATAGCCCCCTGCTCCCGCCGCACGCCGAAATGGTCCGCGCCATGCTCGAACGAGACACCGCCTACGAAGGGGTGTTTTTCACAGCGGTCAAGACCACCGGTATTTTCTGCCGCCCCAGTTGCACGGCCCGCAAGCCGAAACCGGAGAACGTGGAATTTTTCGCCCATGCCGACGAAGCCATGTCCGCCGGTTACCGCGCCTGCCTGCGCTGCAAGCCGTTGGACGCCGCCGCGATCGCCCCCGACTGGGTCCAGGCGCTGCTCCAGGCCGTGGATGCCCAGCCCGACCTGCGCTGGACCGATGCCCTGCTACAGGAACGAGGCATCGAACCGCTGAAACTGCGCCGCTGGTTCAAGCAGCATTTCGGCATGACCTTCCACGCCTACCTGCGCACCCGGCGCTTGGGCATCGCCCTGGGCGGTATCAAGGAGGGTGCCTCGATCGATAACGCGGCGTTCGATTCCGGCTACGAATCGCTGAGCGGCTTTCGTGACGCCTTCGTGAAATCCTTCCACATCACGCCGGGCCGCGCCGGCCTCAGCGAGCCCTTGCTGTTCACCCGCCTGACCACGCCGCTGGGGCCCATGCTGGCCATGGCCGAGCGTCGTGGCCTGGTGTTGTTGGAGTTCCTCGACCGCCCGGCCTTGACCAAGGAACTGGAAGAATTGCGGCAACGCTACGGCTACACGGTCGCGCCGGGGCACAACGCTCATCTGCAACAGATCGAACGCGAACTGGCCGACTATTTCGCCGGGAAGCTCACCTGCTTCACCGTCCCGCTGTACATGCCCGGCAGCGCCTTCGCGGCGCGGGTCTGGGCTGAGCTGCAGAAAATCCCCTACGGCGAAACCCGCAGCTACGGGGCCATCGCCGCCGCCCTGGGCAGCCCCGGCGCCAGCCGCGCCGTGGGCTTGGCCAATGGCCAAAACCGCCTCGCCATCATCATCCCCTGCCATCGGGTGATCGGGGCGGATGGCTCGTTGACCGGCTATGGTGGCGGTCAGCCGCGCAAGGCGTTTCTGTTGCGGCTGGAGAAAGCCGCAATGCAGGTTTCGCTGCCGCTGGCGTTTTGAACGATGCCCCGGACAAAGACCTGATGGTTGTGCCCTATCACCAAGCGACGGCATTCCTGGCAAAGCTTGACGAAGACTGGCGACGCCATGTCGAGGCGATCGGCCCCTGCCTGCTGCAACCCAAGCCGGCCCGCGATCCCTATGAGGCGCTGGTGCGGGCGATTGCCTATCAACAACTGCATGCCAAGGCAGGGGATGCGATTCTCGGCCGGCTGTTGGGGCTATTTCCCCAGGGGACCTTCCCGCGGCCCGAGCAAATACTGGCGACCGACGTTACGCAGATGCGCAGCTGCGGCTTTTCCGCCAGCAAGATCGCGACCATCCAAGGCATCGCCCAGGCGACGCTGGACGGTATCGTGCCGGGTTACGCCACGGCGCTGGCCATGGACGATGAAGCGCTGATCGAACGCCTGGTCACCTTGCGCGGTGTCGGCCGTTGGACCGTGGAGATGCTGCTGATCTACAGCCTGGAGCGGCCCGACATCTTGCCAGCGGACGATTTCGGGGTTCGCGACGGTTATCGGCGGCTCAAGGGACTGGACGCTCAGCCGAGTCGCAGGCAGATGATCGACATCGGCCAGGCCTGGAGCCCTTATCGGACCGTCGCGGCGTGGTACTTGTGGCGGGCGCCTAACCGCTGACCGTCTAAACTATCCGGGTCATTTCGATTCGGACCGGAGGCAACCATGCAGCTCGAAGGATCCTGCCACTGCGGCGCCGTAACGTTCAGCCTGGACTGCGTTCACCCCTACCCCTACCAGCGCTGCTACTGCTCGATTTGTCGCAAGACCCAGGGCGGCGGCGGTTATGCGATCAACCTGGGGGGCGATGCGAAAAGCCTGAAGGTGCAAGGTCGCAAGCACATTGCGATCTACCATGCGCGCCTCAAGGACGAAGGCGACAAGCGGTCCCACCGCAGCAGCGCCGAGCGGCATTTCTGCTCACTGTGCGGCTCGGGATTGTGGCTGTTCAGCCCGCAATGGCCGGAGTTGATCCATCCTTTCGCCTCAGCCATCGATACACCGCTGCCGGTGCCGCCGGAACGCACCCATCTGATGCTCGGTTCCAAGGCGCCATGGGTGGAAGTCGAGGCGCACCCGGGCGACCAGCAATTCGAGGAGTATCCAGAGGAATCAATTGCCCGGTGGCATGAGCGCCTGGGTTTGATCCGTTAGGCTGGCACGCCGCTGTGGAACCGAAACTCCACATCCGCCGACTCGATCAGCTCGCGCTCGGCGGCGCGGACTCGGTCGATGACCTGGGCAATGTCCTTGGCGTCACCGTATTGGTAGGCCAGTTTCAAGTAACCCTGGAAGTGCCTGGCTTCGCTTTTCAGCAGGCCGAAATAGAACTTGCCGAGTTCCTCATCCAGATGCGGCACCAAGGCCTCGAAACGCTCGCAACTGCGCGCTTCGATGAAGGCGCCGACCACCAGCGTATCCACCAGTTTCACCGGCTCGTGGCTGCGCACCACCTTGCGCAAACCCGAGGCATAGCGTCCGGCGGAGAGCTGGCGAAGCGCGACCTTGCGCTTTTTCATCAGGCGCATGACTTGCTCGTGATGCACCAGCTCTTCCCTGGCCAGGCGCGACATCATGTTGATCAGGTCGACATGGGAGTGGTATTTGGCAATCAGGCTCAGGGCGGTGCTGGCGGCCTTGAACTCGCAGTTCTTGTGGTCGATCAGCAACGTTTCCTGGTCGGCCAGCGCGGCCTGGACCCAGGCATCGGGGGTGCGGCAGCCGAGGAATTCGTGGATTTCGGGAAAGATCATGGGGCTCACGGCAAAAAGGTAGTCGAGCGAAGGGCGCCGATTATACCGGCCTGCCCCGAGACCACCAGCCACCGCTGTTGATATGCATCAAGTCGACGGGCCGTCCATAGCAACTATAGTTGAGCAACGCAGTGCCTTTTCATTGCTGGAGACACCGATCATGCAAGCCATTCGCAGCATCCTGGTGGTCATCGAACCCGAACATTCGGAAAGCCTGGCACTCAAGCGCGCCAAACTGATCGCCGGCGTGACCCAGGCGCACCTGCACCTGCTGGTGTGCGACAAACGGCACGATCACGCTGGCATGCTCGGCGTATTGAAGGCGGCCTTGATGGCGGACGGCTATAGCGTCACCACCGAACAGGCCTGGAACGAAAGCCTCTACGAAACCATCATTGACGTGCAGCAGGCCGAAGGGTGCGGCCTGGTGATCAAGCAGCATTTCCCCGACAGCCCGTTGAAGAAGGCCCTGTTGACACCCGCTGACTGGAAATTGCTGCGCCATTGCCCAACCCCGGTGCTGCTGGTCAAGACTACGGGCTCCTGGAAGGACCGGGTCATCCTGGCCGCCGTCGACGTCGGCAATGCCGACGGCGAGCACCGCCACCTGCATTCCACCATCATCGATCATGGCTATGACATTGCCAGATTGGCCAAGGCGCACCTGCATGTGATCAGCGCCCATCCGTCGCCGATGCTCTCGTCCGCCGACCCGACCTTCCAGCTCAAGGAAACCATCGAGGCTCGCTATCGCGAGCAATGCCGCGCGTTCCAAGCCGAATTCGATATCGATGACCAACACCTGCACATCATGGAAGGCCCGGCGGACGTGCTGATCCCGTTCATGGCCCACAAGCTCCAGGCGGCGGTCACGGTGATCGGCACCGTGGCCCGCTCGGGTTTGTCAGGGGTGCTGATCGGCAACACCGCCGAAGCCGTGCTCGATACCCTGGAAAGCGATGTGCTGGTGCTCAAGCCGCAGGAAGTCGAGGATCACCTGGTGGAGCTGGCGGTCAAGGAATGACGCGCGGACGATAAGGCTGTTGTGGCGAGGGAGCTTGCTCCCGCTCGGCTGCGCAGCAGACGCCTGGATTTTCCAGGTCCAGAAATTATCAGGATCAAGAGCGAGGGTCGCTTCGCAACCCAGCGGGAGCAAGCTCCCTCGCCACCAAAGCTACCTGGCACAAAGCACCTTGCCATATACGAGGGCCTGTCAGCCGCCGATCGCATCCTTCAGGAACCCCGGCGCGATGTAGCGCTGGTAATGGGCTTCGGACAGCAGGAAAAATTCCCGATCAATGGCATCTCGCAGGTCCGGCAGCTCCCAATCGCGAAATTCCGGCATCAGCACCATGCCGTACGCTTCGAGGTTGTTGATTACCCGCGCGCCCCGGGCGATCAACTGGTAGGCCCAACAGTATTCCGACTGATGGGGCACGAAGCGGATCTTGCGTGTCTCCAGTTGCTGGCGCAGCAGGCCCGGGTCGAACACCTCCAGCTTGGCCACCATCACCTGCACCAACAGCTGCTCCAGCCGCATCCAGACCGCGCGCTTTTCCTCCTCGTTGTAGCCGTTCCAGTGAATCACTTCGTGGTGGAACCGCTTGCAACCACGGCAGACCAAGTCACCGTAGACAGTGGAACAGAGGCCGACGCAGGGGGTCTTGATGAGCTGGTTGGGCATAGGTAACGCACACGCAAAAAAACAGGACAGGCCGGCATGTTAGCCCTTTGTCTAAGATTGATCACCCCTTCAAACTTCATGGGCCAACTTACCTTTAATATTTTTTTCCCGTAGAATCAGCCAGCCTTTTAAGGCGCCAATGTCCGTTAGAAGCTGTTTTCAAAGCGTCACGAGCACAGTCGTTCCTTCAGAGCGGTGTTGGCGAAGGGTCTTTCCAGCGGGGAAAGCCCAACGCCAACCCTCATCAGCTCCCGTTCTGCAGGCGTAAAACTTTGAAAGCAGCTTCTGTGAGGAACTCCGGTCGTTCTGGCGTGGTGGCCCAAAAAGCCCCCGACGCGCATGAGCGCCGTGAGTTTCTGGATGAGCGTCCCGGACACCCATTTGGGACCACTGATGAGGGTAATAACTGTGCTTGAAGCCTACCGCAAACATATCGAAGAGCGCGCAGCACTGGGTATCGTTCCCCAGCCGCTTAACGCCGAACAAACCGCAGGCCTGGTCGAGCTGCTGAAGAATCCTCCGGCTGGCGAAGAAGCTTTCCTCGTTGACCTGATCACCAATCGCGTTCCGCCTGGCGTTGACGAAGCCGCCTACGTCAAGGCCGGTTTCCTCTCCGCACTGGCCAAGGGCGAAGCCCAGTCCCCTCTGATTGACAAGAAGCGCGCGGTCGAACTGCTCGGCACCATGCAGGGCGGCTACAACATCGTCACCCTGGTCGAGCTGCTGGACAACGCCGAGCTGGCGCCTGTAGCTGCCAAGGAACTCAAGCACACCCTGCTGATGTTCGATGCGTTCCACGACGTCGCTGAAAAAGCCAAGAACGGCAACGTTCACGCCAAGGCCGTGCTGCAATCCTGGGCCGATGGCGAGTGGTTCAAGAACCGCCCGGTGCTGGCCGACAAGATCAGCCTGCGCGTGTTCAAGGTGACTGGCGAAACCAACACTGACGACCTGTCCCCCGCCCCTGATGCCTGGTCCCGCCCGGACATCCCGCTGCACGCCCTGGCCATGCTGAAAATGGCCCGTGACGGCATCGTCCCGGACGAGCAAGGCAAGACCGGCCCGATGAAGCAGATCGAAGAGATGCGTGGCCAAGGCTTCCCGATCGCCTACGTCGGTGACGTGGTCGGTACCGGTTCGTCGCGTAAATCGGCGACCAACTCGGTGCTCTGGTTCTTCGGCGATGACGTTCCGTACGTCCCGAACAAGCGTGCCGGCGGCTTCTGCTTCGGCAGCAAGATCGCACCGATTTTCTACAACACCATGGAAGACGCCGGCGCCCTGCCGATCGAGTTCGATGTGTCGAACATGCACATGGGCGACGTGATCGACCTGTACCCGCATGCTGGCAAAGTCTGCAAGCACGGCACCGATGAAGTCCTGACCACCTTCGAAATGAAGACCCCGGTCCTGTTGGACGAAGTCCGCGCTGGCGGCCGTATCCCGCTGATCATTGGCCGTGGCCTGACCGAAAAAGCACGCGCCGAGCTGGGCCTGCCACCGTCGGACCTGTTCAAGAAGCCTGAAGCGCCGGCCGAAAGCACCAAGGGCTTCACCCTGGCGCAGAAAATGGTCGGCAAGGCCTGCGGCGTGACTGGCGTTCGCCCGGGCACCTACTGCGAGCCGAAGATGACCACCGTCGGTTCCCAGGACACCACTGGCCCGATGACCCGTGATGAACTCAAGGACCTGGCGTGCCTGGGCTTCTCGACCGATCTGGTAATGCAGTCGTTCTGCCACACCGCGGCTTATCCGAAGCCGATCGACGTGACCACCCACCACACCCTGCCTGACTTCATCATGACCCGCGGCGGCGTGTCCCTGCGTCCGGGCGACGGCATCATCCACAGCTGGCTGAACCGCATGCTGCTGCCGGACACCGTCGGCACCGGTGGTGACTCCCACACCCGTTTCCCGATCGGCATCTCGTTCCCGGCCGGTTCCGGCCTGGTGGCCTTCGCCGCCGCCACCGGCGTCATGCCGCTGGACATGCCCGAGTCGATCCTGGTTCGTTTCAAGGGCAAGCTGCAACCGGGCGTCACCCTGCGTGACCTGGTCCATGCCATCCCTTACTACGCCATCCAGAAAGGCCTGCTGACCGTCGAGAAGAAAGGCAAGAAAAACGCCTTCTCCGGCCGCATCCTGGAAATCGAAGGCCTGGAAACCCTGACCGTCGAGCAAGCTTTCGAGCTGTCCGACGCCTCGGCGGAACGCTCGGCCGCAGGTTGCACCATCAAGCTGTCCAAGGAATCGATTGCCGAGTACCTGCAGTCGAACATCACCCTGCTGCGCTGGATGATCGGCGAAGGCTACGGCGATCCTCGCACCCTGGAACGTCGTGCCCAGGCGATGGAAGCCTGGCTGGCCAACCCTGAGCTGCTGGAAGCCGACAAGGACGCCGAATACGCCGAGATCATCGAGATCGACCTGGCCGACGTCAAGGAGCCTGTGCTCTGCGCGCCGAACGACCCGGACGACGCCCGTCTGCTTTCCAGCGTTGCTGGCGAGAAGATCGACGAAGTGTTCATCGGCTCGTGCATGACCAACATCGGTCACTTCCGCGCTGCCGGTAAACTGCTGGAGCAGGTCAAGGGTCAGTTGCCAACCCGTCTGTGGCTGTCGCCGCCGACCAAGATGGACGCTCACCAGCTCACCGAAGAAGGCTACTACGGCATCTACGGCAAGGCCGGCGCACGCATGGAAATGCCAGGCTGCTCGCTGTGCATGGGTAACCAGGCGCGCGTTGAACCGAACTCCACCGTGGTGTCGACGTCGACCCGTAACTTCCCGAACCGTCTGGGCGACGGCGCGAATGTCTACCTGGCTTCGGCCGAGCTGGCGTCCGTGGCGTCCATCCTGGGTCGCCTGCCGACCGTCGAGGAGTACATGGAATACGCCGGCAAGATCGACAGCATGGCAGCGGACGTGTACCGCTACCTGAGCTTCGACCAGATCGCCGAGTTCCGTGAAGCGGCTGCAAATGCCAACATCCCGGTCGTTCAAGCCTAACGCTTAAAACGCCCGACTAAAAACGCCGCCCCTCTCGCGAGGGGCGGCGTTTTTTTATGCCTGCCTACAGAGCGGCGCCGGTCAGGCCGTCAACGAATAGACCAGTGCTGTAATCGCCACCAAACCCACCAGCACCACGAAGACATTGGACGCCTGGCCGCGATAGCGGGCCATGGCCGGGACTTTGCGGATGGCGTACATCGGCATCAGGAACAGGATAGCCGCAATGACCGGACCGCCCAGAGTCTCGATCATGCCCAGGATGCTCGGATTGAGCGTGGCGACGATCCAGCACACCAGCAACATGAACGCCGCAGTCAGGCGATCGAGGGTCTTGGCGGCTGGACGGCGTCCGCTCTTGACGATCAGGCCTTTGAAACCTTCGCTGGCGCCGATGTAATGGCCGAGGAATGACTTGGAGATCGCCACGAACGCAATCAATGGCGCTGCGAAGGCAATGGTCGGATTGCTGAAATGGTTGGCCAGGTACGACAGGATCGACAGGTTCTGCGCCTTGGCCTCGGCCAACTGCGCCGGTGACAGGGTCAACACGCAACTGAACACGAAGAACAGCACCATCACCACCATCAGCAGATGGGCACGCGACAGGATCTGCGCGCTGCGCTCTTCAGCGCGGGGACCGTAGCGACGCTTCTGATCCACCGCAAACGCCGAGATGATGGGCGAGTGGTTGAACGAGAACACCATCACTGGAATCGCCAGCCACAGAGTATGCAGCAGCGCCGAAGGCTGCGGCAACGTGGAGGCCGTGGTCAGGATGCCGCCGCTCCAATGGGGAACCAGGAACACCGCCAGGAACAGCAGCGCCACGATGAAGGGATAGACCATCAGGCTCATGGCCTTGACGATCGCCTGCTCGCCGCAGCGCACCACGGCCAGCAGGCCCAGGATCAGCATCAGCGATAGCACGGCGCGAGGTGGCGGCTGCACATGCAGTTGGTGCTCCAGGAAGCTGCCCACCGTATTGGTCAGCGCCACGCTGTAGATCAGCAGGATCGGGAAGATCGCGAAGAAGTACAACAGGGTGATCAGCGCACCGGCCTTGATGCCGAAATGCTCCTCCACCACCTCGGTGATGTCCGCGCCTTCACGGCCGGACAACACGAAGCGGGTCAGGCCACGGTGCGCGTAGAAGGTCATGGGGAACGCCAGCAAGGCGAGGATCACTAGCGGCCAGAAACCGCCGAGGCCGGCATTGATCGGTAAGAACAGCGTGCCGGCACCAATGGCGGTCCCAAACAGGCCCAGCATCCAGGTCGTATCGTGACGACTCCATTGGCTGAGGGTGGCAGGGGCTGTCGTTTCAAAGCGCTCTTCGACGCTATTGGCCTGATCATTCATCCGGTCGGATCTCCGCATTCCGGTCACATGCACCCGGCCGGGACGAGTCGGAAAAACCCGACAGGCAGCGCCCTGGCCGAAACAGGGGCGCGATTGTCCGGGATTCGTGAGCAGAAGCAAAGGCTTAGCTGAGGAGCGGCCAAGCGGATCAAAGGGTCCAAGTTCGAAACGCAAGTCGAAAATCCATGATCGCGCGCGGATCCGAAATGAACATCTAAAAAGCCCCGCCTCCCGCCCTTCGCCCCCTACAATCAAGTTCATTACCGATGATCAACAAACCGCCCACAGGAGCACAGCATGACCGCAACCGTTCTGGTACTGGTGGAAACTGTCAACGAATACCTGCCGATCCTGGAACGCCAGGGCTATCACCTGGAACTGGCGCCAACCCCAGCCGAACGCAGGACGGCGATTTGCGAACACGGCGAACGGTTCAGCGCGGTGTTGACCCGCGGCCCACTGGGTTTGACGGCGGAGGAAATCGCCGCCCTGCCCAACCTGAAAATCATCTGCGTGATCGGCGCCGGTTATGAACAAGTGGACCTGCAAGCGGCCAGCGACCGTGGGATCGTCGTTACCAACGGTGCCGGGGTAAACGCTTCCTCGGTGGCTGACCATGCCATGGCGCTGCTGCTGGCGCTGGTGCGTGACATTCCTCGCGCCGATGCCAGCGTGCGCCGGGGTGAATGGGCGAAAGTCATGCGCCCGTCCCTGGCCGGCAAGCGCCTGGGTGTGCTCGGCCTGGGCTCCGTGGGCATGGCCATTGCCAAGCGGGCGGCCCTCGGTTTCGACATGAGTGTCAGCTACCACAACCGCAGGGTACGCAATGATGTCTCCTATACCTTCTGCGGCACGCCCATGGAACTGGCTCGCGCCTCCGACTTCCTGGTCATTGCCACGCCCGGTGGCCTGGACACCCGCCAGCTGATCAACAAACAAGTCCTCGATGCCTTGGGCCCCCACGGCTTTTTGGTCAACATCGCCCGGGCCAGCGTCGTCGCGACTGGCGATCTGCTCAACGCCCTTGAACAACGGCGAATTGCCGGAGCGGCGCTGGATGTGTTCGATCACGAACCCCAGGTACCCGATGCGTTGAAAAAACTGCCAAACGTGGTGCTGACGCCCCACGTCGCAGGCCTGTCGCCGGAAGCGACCCGCGGGACGGTGGAGCTGGTGGGCCAGAACCTCACCGCGTTCTTTTCCGGTAAGCCGGTGCTGACCCCAGTGCCAATGCCCGAGGCGCAGATCTGAGCCGAACACTGGCTCAACTCCACCGTTGTCCTCGGGACAGACTGGCAAACCCGCAGGCCATCAGGCCCGCTGATTACCTTGCAACACGCTAACCTATAAGACCCGGGCGTGCTTGTGGCGCCTGCGTCACCCCATTAGATTAGCCAATGATCGATGGCCTCCAAAATAAGCAGAAGGGATAAGCATGGCAGTTACTGATCAGTCCACCCGGGTGCGCGACGGTGAAGAACTCGATGCCAGCCTGATCGACCCGTACCTCAAGGCCCATATTCCCGGCCTGACCGGCACACCGGTGATCAGCCAGTTTCCTGGCGGCGCGTCGAACCTGACCTACCTGCTGGAATATCCCGAACAGGAATTCGTGCTGCGCCGTCCGCCGTTCGGCCACAAAGCGAAATCCGCCCATGACATGGGCCGCGAGTTTCGTATCCTCAATCAGTTGCGCGACGGTTTCCCGTATTGCCCGAAAGGCTATGTGCATTGCACCGACGAGTCGGTGATAGGCGCCGAGTTCTACGTGATGGAACGGGTCAAAGGCATCATCCTGCGCGCCGAGCTGCCGCCGGAACTGGGCTTCGACGCAGCCCGTACCGAAGCGCTGTGCAAGAGTTTCATCGACCGTCTCGTCGAACTGCACCGGGTCGATTACCAGGCGTGCGGCCTGGCCGACCTGGGCAAGCCTGAGGGCTACGTGGCCCGACAAATCCGTGGCTGGAGCGACCGCTACGAAAAAGCGCTGACCCCCGACGCGCCGAAATGGGAGGTGGTGAGGGCCTGGCTCAACGACAAGATGCCCGCCGATCACCCAACCTCAAGCATCGTCCACAACGACTATCGCTTCGACAACGTGATCCTCGATCCCGAAAACCCGATGCAGATCATCGGCGTGCTGGACTGGGAACTGACCACCCTCGGCGACCCGCTGATGGATTTGGGTAACAGCCTCGCCTACTGGATCGAGGCCGGCGATCCGGCGCCGGTGCAATTGCTGCGCCGCCAGCCCAGCCATGCGCCGGGCATGCTGACCCGTCGGGAATTCGTCGATTACTACGCCGAGCGCGCCGGCATCCGCATCGACAACTTCGACTTCTATTACACCTACGGGCTGTTCCGCCTGGCGGGTATTGTCCAGCAGATCTACTACCGCTTCTTTCATGGCCAGACCCAGGACAAACGCTTCGCGCAGTTCGTTCAGATGAACCAGCTGCTGGAACAGATGAGCCTGCAAGTCATCCACAAATCCACGCTCTGAGCGCACCTATAACAAGGAAACAGCATGTCCAAGACTCAGTTGTTCGACCTCGACGGCAAAATCGCCTTCGTTTCCGGCGCCAGCCGCGGCATCGGCGAGGCCATCGCCAAGTTGCTCGCCCAGCAAGGCGCTCATGTGATCGTTTCGAGCCGCAAGCTCGACGGTTGCCAGCACGTGGCCGACGCAATCATCGCCGCCGGCGGCAAGGCCACCGCCATTGCCTGCCACATTGGTGAAATGGAACAGATCAGCCAAGTGTTCGCCGGGATTCGCGAGCAGTTCGGCCGCCTGGACATCCTGGTAAACAACGCAGCCACCAACCCGCAATTCTGCAACGTGCTGGACACCGACCTGGGCGCGTTCCAGAAGACCGTCGACGTCAACATTCGCGGCTATTTCTTCATGTCGGTGGAAGCCGGCAAGCTGATGCGTGAAAACGGTGGCGGCAGCATCATCAACGTCGCGTCGATCAACGGTATTTCGCCGGGCATTTTCCAAGGCATCTACTCGGTGACCAAGGCCGCGGTGATCAACATGACCAAGGTCTTCGCCAAGGAATGCGCGCAGTTTGGCATCCGCTGCAACGCGCTACTGCCGGGGCTGACCGACACCAAGTTCGCCTCGGCGCTGGTCAAGAACGACGCCATCCTGAAAACCGCCCTGGCACAGATTCCCCTCAAGCGCGTGGCCGACCCGAGCGAAATGGCCGGCGCAGTGTTGTATCTGGCCAGCGATGCGTCGAGCTACACCACAGGTGTGGCGCTGAATGTGGACGGGGGTTTCCTGTCCTGAGATTCTCGTCGCAGAAATGAATATTTATTCCACCAATTGCAATTTGGGAATATTTATTCCATAAAGAGCCCTTCTGAAAATAAAAACTCAAAGGGCTCTTCTCATGCGTGAACTCGGCATCGGTCTGATTGGCACCGGCTTCATGGGCCGTGCCCATGCCTTGGCGTTCCACAATGCCAAAGCGGTGTTCGACCTTCCCCTGGACCTGAAACTGGCCGCCCTGGCTGACGCCGATCCGCAGCGCGCGCACCAATGCGCCCAAAGCTGGGGCTTCGAGACGTCCCACGGCGACTGGCAGCAACTGATCGACAATCCCAACGTCCACCTGGTCGCCATCACTACGCCCAACCATTTGCATTATCCGATGGCCATGGCCGCGCTGGCCGCGGGTAAACCTGTCTACTGTGAAAAACCCCTGGCAGTTTCCCTGGAACAGGCCGAGCGCATGCGACAGGCCGCCAAGGCCGCCGGCGTGGTGACGCGGGTCGGCTACAACTATCAGCACAACCCGATCATCCAGTTGGCGCGCGAGATGATCCAGCGTGGGGACCTGGGGCGGATCGTCAGTTTCCAAGGCGAATTCAGCGAGGACTTCATGGCCGATCCCGCCTCGCCGTGGTCCTGGCGCTGCGAAGCCGAGCATGCCGGCGGTGCCTTGGCCGACCTGGGCAGCCATTTGCTGGCCATGGCCCGGCATCTGCTGGGTGACATCGAAGCGGTGTGCGCCGACAGCCAGACCGTGCACAGCCAACGCCCCGCTCGCGCAGGCACCGCCGAACAACGTGCCATCGCGGTGGACGACCAGGTCCACGCGCTGCTGCGCTTCGCCAATGGCGCGCGGGGCACGGTCAGCAGCAGTTGGCTCAAGCACGGCTACAAGAACCACCTGGGTTTCGAGATCAGCGGCACCCTCGGCACCCTGGCATTCGATCAGGAACGGCTCAATGAACTGCGCCTGTGCCGCGCCGGCCAGCCAGGCTTCCAGCGCTTGCTGGCCGGCCCGGACTTGCCCGGCTATGCCGCATTCAGCCCGGCCGCTGGGCACCAGTTGGGGTACAACGAATTGAAGACGTTGGAAGTGCAGGAACTGATCATGACCCTCGCTGGCGAAGGCGGCAACGGCACGGATTTCGAGGAGGCTTGGGAAGTGGAGCGACTGGCGGCGGCGATTCGCGTGGCGGCGCGGGAGGAGCGTTGGGTGAAGGTGCATGCGCAATGAAGACCGCTCTTGTGGCGAGGAAGCTTGCTCCCGCTGGGTTGCGCAGCAATCCCAAAGAAGCCGAATTCAATCAAGCTGACACGCCCGGGGTGAATGGTTTTGGGTCTACTTCGTAGCCCAGCGGGAGCAAGCTCCCTCGCCACAAAAGCATATCCACGAAAGTACAGCGCATGCTGTGCGCCGATATGCTTTCTTTGCCGTTTTCTTATTCCATTAACAACTAGATAACTGTCAATCCTGACAGTAGATACGCGCGCCGGTACGCGTCAAATTGGGCTCCTGCACACCCGCTTGGAGCCCGGCGATGGACCAGCAGGAAAGTTTGAGCATCACGCCACCTTCCCTGCCCAAGGGCGGCGGTGCCATCCAGAGCATTGGCAAAGGCTGGGGGGGCGTCGGTGCCACCGGCAAGGCGTCCTTCGACTTGCCCTTGCCAATTTCTCCCGGACGCGGCTACGCCCCCGCCCTGCAACTCGGTTACGGCAGCAGCGTCGGTAACAGCCTGTTCGGGATTGGTTGGGTGCTGTCCCTGGGCTGCGTGGCACGACGGACCAGCAAGGGGGTGCCGGATTACACCGACGACGATGTCATATTGGGGCCCGACGGCACAGTCTGGATGCCGGAGCGCAACAGCGCCGGAGAAATCATTCGCACGACAGTGAGCACCTATCGAGACCTGGCGTTGGGCACCGACTACCAGGTAGCCCGTTACTTTGCGCGTATCGAGGGCGCGTTCGAGCGTATCGAACACTGGCGTTCAACGGTCGACTACCCGGGGTTCTGGCTGATTCACGGGGCAGACGGCAGCCTGCAATTGTACGGATTCAACCCTTCATCACGCAGCACCGACCTGGAAGACTCCCTACGCGTCGGCGAATGGCTGCTGGAAGAAACCATGAACGCCCACGGCGAACATGTCCTCTACGAGTATGCCGGCGAAGATCACGCCGGCATGCCCGCCGATACGCCGCGCGACTTCCGCGCCCAGTGCTACCTGAGCCGGGTGCGCTATGGCAATGCCGAGGCGAATGCCCACCTCTTTCATTGGGCGCCAGAACAGTTGGCCCAGGCGCAATGGCACTTCGATCTGATCTTCGATTACGGCGAGCGCAGCACCGGACCCGAGGAAATCCCAACCTACGAGCCAATCGGTACGTGGCCGGTGCGCAGCGATCCTTTCGCGACCTACGGCTATGGCTTCCTGCTGGGTAACCTGCGGCTGTGTCGGCAAGTGCTGATGTTCCATAACTTCGAGGAGCTGGGCAGCGATCCGTTGTTGGTGCAACGCCTGCTGTTCGACTACCAGACCACCGAGCTGGGCTACAACTTGCTCTGCGCCGCGCACCAACAAGGCTATGACGAGCAAGGGCAAATCGAATCGCGACCGCCCGTGGCGTTCAACTATTCGATGTTTGAAACCGACGCCACCCAGTACCAACAGTTCGAGGCCATGCCCGGCCTTAACGACGGCCAGCAATACCAGCTGGTCGACCTGTATGGCGAAGGTGTTCCAGGCGTGCTTTATCGCAGCGACAAGGCCTGGTACTACCGCGAGCCGCTCCGGGCGCAACCGGCGCGAACGACCGATGAGGTGGTCTACAACGAGTGGCACCGACTGGACGCGATCCCCGTGATGGACAGCCGCAAACCGGTTCGCCAGTCACTGATGGACCTCACCGGCGATGGCCGTCTGGATTGGGTCATGGCGCAACCCGGCTTAAGCGGCTTTTTTACCCTCAACCCGGATCGCAGCTGGTCGAACTTCGTCACCTCTGCGGCCTTCCCTCGGGAGTTCTTTCATCCGAAAGGCCAGTTGGCCGACCTGGTGGGCGGCGGCCTGTCCGACCTTGCGCTGATCGGGCCACGCAGCGTGCGCTTGTATGCCAATCGCCGCGAAGGCCGTTTCGCCAAGGGCCTGGATGTGCCGCATCGCATCGAAGCCGCACCGAAGGATCGCCTGCCTTTATTGAGCCAGGCACAGACCGAACTGGTGGCATTCAGCGATATATTGGGCACTGGGCAACAACACTTGGTGCGCATACGCCACAACGAAATCATGTGCTGGCCCAACCGGGGCCATGGCCGTTTCGACCCGGGCTTTCTCCTTGGAACCCTGCGCTATACCTACAAGTCTTTCGACGCCTCGCGGATTCTGCTGGCGGACCTGGACGGTTCCGGCGCCGCTGACCTGATCTACCTCACCAGCGACCATGCCGAGATCTACATGAACCGCACCGGCATGGGTTTTGAAACCAGCCCGCGGATTTTGCCCTGGCCGACGGGCGTGCGTTACGACCGGTTGTGCCAGGTGAGCGCCGCCGATTTGCAAGGGCTGGGTTGTTCGAGCCTGGTGCTGACCGTTCCACACATGAAGCCACGGCACTGGCGCTGCGATTTTGTCGAGGCCAAGCCGTATCTGCTGCACCAAACCAATAACAATATGGGCGCCATCGGCGAAGTGTTCTACCGCAGCTCGGCCCAGGAGTGGCTGGATGAGAAACAGGAATTGCGGGCGGCGGACGCGGAAATTGCCAGCTACGTACCGTTTCCGATGCCGCTGGTCTCACGGCAAACCCAACAGGATGAAATCACCGGCAACCTGTTGACCCAACGTTTCGGCTATCGCCAAGGCTTTTATGACGGCCAGGAACGCGAGTTTCGCGGCTTTGGCCTGGTGTTGCAAAATGACAGCGAAATCGCTGGTGACAAACAGCGCCAGGCCGGTTTTACCGCGCCAGTGCTGCGCAAGAGTTGGTTCCATACCGGTCGCACGCCCGATCTGCCGGGCCTGGATTACGACGCCTCGGACAGTGCCGCGCAGCCCCTTGGCAAAGCATTGCTGCTGGCACCGAAAGACGACCTGCCGGACGAAATCATCAGCAACACAGACGACGATACCCGGCACGACATGGCCTACGCCCTCGCCGGCATGCCGCTACGGGTCGAGGTATTCGCCCCCCTGGAAGCTCGGCCGTACTCGGTACAGCAATCGCGCTTTGCCGTGCGTTTATGGGAAGGACGCGGCGATCACCAACCCTATTGCCGAATGCAACCACTGGAACTGGAATCGATTGCCTATACCTACGAGCGCCTGCCGGACGACCCGCTGTGCCACCACCGTATCAGCCTGGCCTGGGATCGTTATGGTGGGCTTATCCATGAGCTAACGGTCGCCTATGCCCGGCGCAAGAACATTGATGATGAGCCGCCATTCGATGAAGATGAAGACCACGAACGAACCTGGTGGCGTGCCTCCCACGACGACGCGCAGAGCTACTACTACCTGAGCGAAAGCCGCGCCCAGTTCATTCATCTGGACGACGATCCGCAAGCTTGGCGCCTGGGCCTGCCCTATCGGTCCCGAGGCAATGCGCTGGTGGTATCGAAGACGGAGTTGGGACCGGAAGATATTTCCTTTGAGACGATGTCCGATCATCTCGATGCACGATCCAGCAGCCACTTCCAACGGGAACTGGCACTTCTTTCCGAGCAGCGCTACCAACAGGGAGGCCAGACTTTGCCGGCGGGAGAAGCCAGCTTCGAAGCCTTGGCCGACTACCTTGAGTCCGCCGAATTGGATGAAACGGCCCTACAGGCCTATGCATCAGTGCTCAGTCCCGAGGAACTGGATGCCAGGCTGCCCGAACTCGGCTATCACCCCATGTCCGTCCAGCTGCCGGCAGAACCGGCCAAAGTATTGTGGTCGATCCGCAAGGGCTTCATGACCTATGCCGGACTGGAAGGTTTCTATCGCGTCATCAGCAGCCGCGCTACCCAAAGCCAGGGGCCGACGGACATCGGCTTCGATCCCTATTACTGTCTGCCCCTCAGTGTCACCACCGCCGACGGCTGCAGCACCCGCGTGGTCGACACGGACTATCGCTTCCTGCTCCCGCGTCGCATCATCGACCCAAACCAGAATACCCAAGAAGCCCGCTATAACGGTTTCGGCGAACTGTCGGCCAACAGTTTCCACGGAACCGAGCGCGGCGAAGACGTAGGTTTCGACCCACTGGACGAGCACCAATCGTTTACCCAGTCTCCCACCGAAGCCATTGCCAACCCGCAGGCCGCCTTGCAAGGCGCCGCCAGCGCCTGCTTTCGCGACCCCTTCAGTTGGATGCGCGATAGTGAGCCAGTCCACGCGGCGACGCTACAAGCCGATCGCTACCCGCAGCTCCCGGACAACCCCGAACGCAAGATCCGTATCGCCGTGCAATGCTGGGACGGCTTTGGTCGCGTCCTGCAAAGCAAGCAGAAGGTCGAGCCGGGAGACGCCTACCAGATCGCCGACGACGGCACCCTCGTCCTGGACGGCGACCAGCCCGTCATCGCGCCGGCCGCCGAGCGCTGGCGGGTCAGTGAACGGGTCGAATACAACAACAAGGGGCTGGCGGTGCGCGTCTATCGGCCTTACTTCGCCGATGGTCACCGCTACATCAAGGACGAGTCGTTCCGCCGTTTCGGGCATTGCGACCGGCAATTCTATGACCCGCTCGGGCGGCCCACGTTGACCGTGACGGCCATGGGGTATTGGCGGCGTCAGCGGTATTTGGGGTGGTATGGGATTTCGGAGGATGAGAACGATACGTTCGAAGAGTCTTCATTGGGGAATCCCCCGAGTCTATTAGCTTCCTAGTTGAAGGTTAAAAAGGTTGAGCATGTCGAGGTCTACCGCCAGCATTCACATCCACACACCTACCCTGGCCGTAGTGGATCCACGCGGGCTCGACGTGCGTTCAATCGCTTACTATCGCGCCATCGAAACGGCAGAACCCGAAGAACGAATCAACCGCAGCGCCCACGACGCAATCGGCCGCCTGGTCAAACAGTGGGATCCCAGGCTGTGGGCGCTCAGTTCGGAAGATACGCCTGCCAATTTGGTGAATCAGTACTCATTGTCCGGCAAAGTACTGGGTTCGCTCAGCGTCGACGCTGGCGAACGCATCAGCCTGTTCGGCGATGGCGATCAGCTTGTTCAAAGCTGGGACAGCCGCGAGACTCAGCGGCGGATTGATTATGACGACCTGCTACGCCCGCTGGCTGTTTTCGAACAGGGCAAAGGCGAAACCGCTCGCTGCACCGAGCGTTATGCCTACGCCAACGCCGATGACGATTTCGCCGCCCACAACCAATGTGGACAAATCGTCCGGCACGACGATCCAGCGGGCAGTCAAACCCTTGATGAATACGCCCTGACCGGTGGCGTCCTCGAGCAAACCCAGCGATTCCTGCAAGCGCTGGAACCACCGGATTGGCCGCCAGGGTTGCCGGAGCGTGACGCGCTCTTGAAGCCCGTAGCACAAGCGGCCACCAGCGCGACGCGCTTCAACCCGCTGGGCGATGTGCTGGAGCAAATCGACGCCAAGGGCAATCGGCAACTGTTCGACTACACCGTCGATGGCCAACTGTTCGCCAGCCATCTGCAACTGAGCGGTCAGGCCATGCCTCAAACCCTGGTCAGCGCCCTCGCCTACAACGCCTACGGCCAGGTTGAACAGGAAACGGCGGGGAACGGTGTGATCAGCACACTGAATTACCGCGCCGAGGACGGACGCCTGCTGCGCTTGCATGCCGCGTGCGAGGGTGACGAACCGCTGCAAGATCTTCGCTACGCCTACGACCCGGTGGGCAATGTATTGAGTATCGAAGACGCTGCCCTGCCGATTCGCTATTTTGCCAACCAGCGGGTTGAACCGATCAACCGCTATGACTACGACAGCCTTTATCAACTGACCAAGGCCACCGGCTGGGAGGCTGGAGCCGCCAGTCGCGGACCACAATTCAACCGCTTCGATGATCCCGGCGCCGTCGCCAACTATGAGCAAACCTACCACTACGACGCGGGCGGCAACTTGCTCGAGCTGATCCATGTCGGCCCGCAAAGCCACAGCCGCAAACTGACAGCGGCGCGCTATAGCAATCGCTGTCTGCCAGACAAGAATGACCGGCCACCGACCGAAGACGAGATTGCCGCCGCGTTCGACGGCAACGGTAACTTGCTGGACCTGCAACCGGGACAAGCGATGGCTTGGGACCTGCGCAATCAGTTGCGCGAGGTGCGACCGGTTGAACGGGAAAGCGCTGACGATGATCGCGAACTGTATCTGTACGGTGGCGACGGAATGCGACGGCGCAAGGTTCGCACTACTCACACCAATGCCCGCTCGCTGATTTCCGAAGTTCGTTATTTGCCAGGCCTGGAAGTCCGTACCCATCAAGGCACGGGCGAAGTGTTGCAGGTGATCTGCGCGCAGGCCGGACGCAGTGCCATGCAGGTGCTGCATTGGGAAACGCCACCGCCCTCCGGTATCGCCAACGACCAATATCGTTACAGCCTGACCGACCACTTGGGCTCCAGCAGTTTGGAGCTGGATAGCGATGCCCAAGTGATCAGCCGGGAGACTTATCATCCGTATGGCGGTACAGCCTGGTTTGCCGGGCGCAGCGAGGTGGAGGCGAGTTACAAGACGGTGCGTTATTCAGGGAAAGAGCGGGATGCGACGGGGCTTTATTATTATGGGTTCAGGTATTACGCGGTGTGGTTGCAGCGGTGGGTTAATCCGGATCCGGCAGGAATCAAGGGTGGATTGAACTTATTTCGAATGGTATCTAATAATCCAATATCACGAATTGACATTGCCGGACTGATGGACCGGCCACCTCCTGTTTCAGGCTCCCGCCCCCCTGCTGCACCTGCCCGGCGCCTCCCGCCTACGCTTGCGGAACTGATGGCGTTCTCTAAAAATTCTATCTCGACGCAAAGAGAACAATCAGCATCAGCAGTTCCATCAGGATTACGCGCCCCGCTTGAAGAGCTGGTATTAAGTGCAGAGTTTGTACCAGGTAAAAAAATCAAGGACATTTCATCCAGTTATGAAAGCACTGTTTATAGTTATTCCGAGAATGAGTGGATCGTCATCAAAGATTATTCAAGCATGTTAGCTTTGGACAAATCGGAAGTGACCCGACAGAAAATTGGCGCAGGCAATGAGGTGTTTGCCTATAAGGTTAGCCAGCATCTCGAATTAAATCTTGTTCCGGCAACAGCACTACGACCGGACTTCGACCGAGAGGTCGTTTCTCGCTATGTCAATATTGGAAAAACACCCGAATTCGACCGTCGCCAGTCAAGCATGCATGTCTTTGATTTCCTATTGAACACACGGGATCGAATGAACGAAGGGGGAAATGTTATATTTGATCTAGCAGGTAAGGCGTTTGCAATTGATCATCAATCAATACTGGAACCGGGATATATTGATATTAGGCGTGAAGATATTTCCCAAAGCAGCTTGGACATTTTTTTCAGTAATCCGGTAACAGGTGAGCGTTTGCTTAGCACCGACTGGGGTCAGTTTTTCGAGGAAAACATATCTCCGTCCTTGGTAGAAAACCGAGCGGAAATAAAATCAGCTTTTTTGGAAAGAATTGATTTCATTCGTAATCGTTTTGGCAATCGATAGGGGAAGGCGTGCTCCCACGTCACAGGACGGAGTTTATTCCAAAGATTGGAACTACAACCCAACCAACCGCCCCGCCAACGCCTTGGCCTGACTCGCCACATCAGTCACCGCCGTGCTTTCCCACCACATCCCCCGCAGTGGCGGGCCCATGGCGAACAGCCGACTGGCGGGTTCGCCTTGGGCATCCAGCACCGCACCATCAGCACGCGCGGCGATGCCCAACGCCAACGGCCCTGGTTGGATCAATCCTCGAGCCAGCAACTGTTGCGGCAACGGTCGCGCAACACGACGCCAGTCATATTCAATGCCGCTGGAGTTGATCAACGCCGCACCCCGCACCACGTCCAGTCCTGCCTCGCCCCGTCGGCGAACATTAATGGCTACTGACCCTTCGGCGGATGCCGCCAGCCCCTTGAACGACGCCGCCTGGATCCGCAGCCGCCCTTCCCCATGCAAACGCGCCACCAACTCCGCGCTCAACGGCGGCGAGCGATGATGATGGCTCTCCCACCACGGCCGCACATGCCGCACGAACTGTCGGCGTTGCACGTCGCTGGCCTGGTTCCACAAGCGCCCGATATGCGCGCGCACGGTGTCCAGCGGCGCTTGCCAGTCGATCCCTTGGGCTTGGGCCTGGCGGCATTGCTCGCGCAGGGCGCGCATCAACTGGCGGGGCGAACGCAGGTTGTGATCTTCGGCAAGGAAATCCACCCAGGCGGGTGGCTGGCGGCGCGCATGGGGCAGCAGGCCGTGGCGGGAAAACACTTCGATCGGCCCGCGATGACCGGCCTGTTCCAGGGACACGACGGCATCGACCATGGTCAGCCCCGAGCCGATGATCAGCACCGTGGACTGCGGATCGAGCTGGCGCATCGCAGCCACATCCCAAGGGTCCAGGGCCGCGGCATTCAAGCCGCTGGATTCGGTTTGCGGGGTGCGCGCCGCCGGGAACATGCCCGTGGCCAGCACCGCAAAACGACCACGCAGGACTTGGCCGTCGTCCAGCGTCACCGTCACGGTATCGTCGGCAAGCCGCAGGTCCACGGCCTCCCCGCGCACGTGCTCGGCGGTCGAACCGTTTTGTGCGCCCAACTCGCGAGCCTCGGCCAGACGCTGCTGCACATAGAGGCCAAACATCCCCCGGGGCGGGAACAACTCACTGACGGGCACGTGCTGCTGGTCCGACTCAGGCCAGCCGCCCGCCTCAATGAACTCGGTAAGCCATTGCGTGAGATCGTCGACATTGTCCGGGTCGACGCTCATGCGCGCCGCGTTGCCGTTTAGCGTATGGCCCAGCTCCACCGCGCTATAGGCCTCGCCTCGGCCCAACTCGCTGCGCGGCTCGACGATCAGCACCTCGCGCCGACCCGGCAGGCGCAGCAACTGCGCGGCCAGCATGGCACCACTCAGGCCGCCGCCGATGATGAGGATGTCGGTGAAATGGGGAGTCGAGGTGGGGGCTTCAGTCATCGAAAACTTCCGTCATGGAAACAGGCAACACACAGGTCGGTTGTAGGTCGTTATCCCGACGAGCCCGGAAGGGAGCGCCATTGCAACAGAACGACCAGTCGCTACCTTACTGCCATTGCCTGATGATTCGAAAGCCTTCTTTAGTCCTAAAACGAGCGATAGCTGTTTTGCAACCCGACCAGTCGGAATGAGTCAATATCTGACTATTGCAAAGAATCTATAATCAGCCACTGCCGAGACTAGTAAAACCGACAGTGGCTTTCCCCTGCTACCTACTTAACGAGATAAAAATTACGTGGCGATTCCCGTTCCAGTTTACCGACATAAAGGTAAAAACCTGCACTGACCTGACTACCCGGACTTAATTTTATAGCCCAACTGGACAGGTGACGCTCAATTTTCTTCGCACTTATATGTTCCGCTTCTATCTGGATCCGCGAAGTGGAAAACGTCCCTTTATGCGTATGCATATAAAAGTCAATTTTCCACCCCACCTCAACAAACGAAGGAAGAATGGCACTGAGCGTACAATCTTCAAGGAGATCAAAGGGAACCTCATGGGCTGTTGCTTGTAGAATCCGCGGAGGTACGAGTTCCGGGTCTACCGCTAAGAAAGTAACGCCATCTTTTGTGTCCATATCAAATCCTCCGCCAATATAAAAGTACGCCTCATGACCTCAGCCATCGGCCACATCATGTTAATAACCCTGCGCTCGCACATCTACTGTCAAACCTGACAAGTGTATGCATCAACAGTATTTAAAATGAAAATCAAATCACCACATTGCGCACAAACCGCGCCGCCACCAAACCATCGTTGCGATAGGCATGGGGCTGGTTGCTGGCGAACATGAAAAACTCACCGACGCCTATGCGGCGCTCTTCGCTGCCCAGCAGCAACGTCAGGCAGCCTTCGAATACATAAAGTTGTTCGCTCCATCCATCTGCGTCGCACTCGGAATGGTAATGCTCGCCCGGCTCCAGCCGCCATTCCCAGAGTTCTACCTCACGGCTGGCGGTGGCCTTGGCGAGCAACACAGCTTTGCTGCCCGGGATCACACCGGCCCAGACCAGTTCGTTGATGCGGCTCGGGTCGCGGGCTTCGGGGGCCTGGATCAAATCGCTGAAAGCCACGTCAAGGGCTTCGGCAACCCGATCAAGGGTGGTCAGGCTGACATTCTTTTCGCCGGCCTCGATGGCCACCAGCATCCGCCGGCTGACCCCTGACAGCTCGGCCAGCGCCGTTTGGCTGAGCTGGGCGGCATGCCGCAAGCGGCGGACGTTCTGACTGACATGTTGCAGGACGGAGGCCCGCTGTCCATTTTCTTTGTGCACTATATTGCTCATCTGCCGGGGTTGCGCATTATACTGCCCACCTTCTTCATCCGGGCGCATTGTGCGTCCGCCTCATGTGGCGCGCAAGGTCATGGCATCGGTGAATTCCCCTCAAGCATCCTCTCGTTTTCCAAGGCTCAGCAAGGCCGAATGCGTGCTCGTGCTGATCACTATGATCTGGGGCGGGACTTTCCTGCTGGTCCAGCACGCCATGACGGTCAGCGGGCCGATGTTTTTCGTCGGCCTGCGCTTCGCTGCCGCGGCGGCGTTCGTTGCGCTGTTCTCCTGGCGGCATCTGCGAGAACTGACACTGTTCGAACTCAAGGCTGGATGTTTCATCGGCGTAGCGATCATGCTCGGCTATGGCTTGCAGACCGTTGGTTTGCAAACCATCCCCAGCAGCCAATCGGCGTTCATCACCGCGCTTTACGTGCCCTTCGTGCCCTTGCTGCAATGGCTGGTGCTGGGTCGGCGGCCTGGATTGATGCCGAGCATCGGCATCATGTTGGCCTTCACCGGGTTGATGCTGGTGTCCGGTCCGGCCGGGGCGTCGTTGAATTTCAGTCCGGGCGAAATAGCCACGCTGATCAGCGCCATTGCCATTGCGGCAGAGATCATCCTGATCAGCGCGTATGCCGGCCAGGTCGATGTGCGCCGGGTGACCGTGGTGCAACTGGCAAGCACGGCGGTATTGGCATTCCTGATGGTGGTGCCGACCCAGGAAGTGATTCCTGACTTTTCCTGGCTGCTGTTGATCAGCGCCGTCGGCCTGGGCGCCGCCAGCGCAGCGATCCAGGTCGCGATGAACTGGGCACAGAAAAGCGTCTCTCCTACCCGCGCCACGCTGATCTATGCCGGCGAACCGGTGTGGGCCGGCATCGCCGGGCGCCTGGCGGGCGAACGGTTGCCGGCGATTGCACTGTTGGGCGCTGGATTGATCGTGGCGGCGGTGATTGTCAGTGAGTTGAAGACCCGGGGCAAAAATGCCGTTGAGGTGATTGAAGTGCCTGAGCGCGAGAGTTGATTACCCTTCCTTCGCACGGACTTGAGAGATCCGGAGGAAGTCAGCCACGAACAATCAAGTTATCTAGATCGTAGACGCCACCGCCCTGCGTGACGTCGACACGGTGCAAGATGCGCAGCGTACGATTATCGGGTTGCTCGCTGCGAGGCGCCGAACCGCTGAGCAGTAACGCCCTGTTGTCCAACGTGAACTGTGCGTTGAGTGTCGGCGTCGCCGCGACAGCTTTCCAGAAAGCATGTTTGAACTGGTCGAAACGCTCGAAGACTTGCCCGCGCAATTGATCGGCAACCAACGCCGGGACAGGGGCACCCTGGCTGCTCGCCGCTTGCGTCTGCCAGGCCTCAGCCACCGCCAGCCCTGCTCCGCTGACGACACCGGGACAATCCCGACGGTCGTTGAACATCACATAGACCGGCTCCAGCCCGGAATCGTGGGGGAACACCACGACATAATCATCGAATCGCACCTCTTCGACAGAGTCGAACGAGGCCAATTCCGGCACCGGTGAAGACTGGACAAAGCCAGCGGAATCGAGCCGATCCTGCTTGGGCGTCGCTGTTGATTCCACGCCACGGGGTAGCGCCCATTCGGCAACGGATGACTGCGGGCCATCCGTCGTCAAACGGTAAACCCTCTCGTCTTCATGCCAGACCGCCGGCCTGACACGAACCTTTGCGGGCAGCGCCCCGGCGCAGGGAGTTATGTAGATTTCAAAAAGTTCGCGGATTGCTTTCAGCCCATAAGACAGGCTGCCGGGTTTCACGGCGACCGTCGTGGTGCCCATTCGCATCGGCAACTCGACCTCGCCACGCTGAGCGGCAAGTGCCTGCCAATCAGGATCGATCAGCGAGAGCTCGGACAACGCCACGCAGAAGCCAAAGCGCACTGCCTTGGCTCGACTGGCGAACCCGAAGTTCAGCACGCCGACGTATTGTCCGAGATGCTCCTGCGCGCCGTCGGACAGTGACCAATGGAACTCGGCGACTGCCGACCGGATAGTCTTTTGCAAAGCTGTTCGCTGGAGAAGGATGAGGGGCTTCGCATCGCTCATCAACAGACTCGGGCACTGCTAGTTGTTGGCGGTGGGCAGACGAAACAAAGGGACACCGTGGTCCGTTCCTCGCAAACGCATCAACTGCTCCCAGGCGTTGTGCAGCACGGTTTCGGCCTTGGAGTGAAGTTCCGCGTGGCGCTGGGCAATCAACGACAAACGCGCAATATAACGGCTGTGGTTGACAGTCGCCTGCTGCAGATTGGCTTGCCAGGTGGTCCCGTCCGCTTTGTTGTAGGCAAGATTTTGCTTGGCTGCGTTCTTCGCGAAGTCAACGCTCATTTTTTTGCGTTCAAATGCACCTACGGCCATGAGCACATCGTGCTGCGCACGCTCGACGTGACGGATGGCTTTTTCCATGTCCGCCAGTGTCGCGCTTGGACTCTGTTGGGTTTGCAGCGCCTTGATAGAACTCTCAAGCAGCGTGAAGGCCGACTCGGTCGTTCGCTCCGTAGCGGCAAGGTCCGCTGTCACCCGCTGCGTGTTGGCAAGCTCGCGCTTGGCTCTCGCTGTCGCCTGCTCGGCTGGGCTCAACCTGGGTCCTGGTTTGACCGACGCCGGAAGCGCCCCGCCCTTGAAAGGAATGATGTTGTTTTTAAGATGCCAGTGTTTTACGTAATAAACGACTGCCCCGGAGGAGTTCCGGTTCGTGGTGTCCTCTGGGTAAAACAGCAGGTCCGCACCGCTGGGATGACCAACGATACGGTCAAAGTGATTAATCAGCCTGTCATGATCTTCTTTACGGGTATCGACGTTCCAGATCTGGTCGACGAACATCTGAAACTCGGACTCGGTGTAATCCTGGAGTTTTGGTTTAAGTTCCATCTTTGGCTTTCCTTGTTTAAGCGTGTGCCTTCGATGACGCTCCTGCTCACGACGGGTTGAGCAGGTGCGTTCAAAGGGCTGGTTTATTCTGGCTTGAAGCCTGGTTTGTTATGGCGGGATCGCCATTCCTTGACTTCTTTCAGGGTCCCAGCGAGGCCGTCGTCTTGGCCTTTGTTGGGGGGCGAGAAATAACGCCATAACCGTCTGGATGCTCAGTGACAGCTTCGAAATAGGGAAGCGCTCATCACCTGATCAAAAGTGCCCTTTATCTATCAAAGTGAAAACCAAGGTTTTCACTCTCATATCTTGGGTATATTGAAAAACAACCTTTTTACCGGGATACCGTTCTGGATCCAATGGGTACGAATCCCACCCCCCAGTCATCCCTATCGGAACTGGCATTTTTATAGGGCCTTTCGATTCCATCGGCTCACCAAAAATGGCATGAACATCAGACTGCGTCATCTCTGGCATATAGGGGGCAGGAAGCTCGCCTTGATATTTCGAGGTCGAAGGTGTGGTTCGTATGAGGGTAACGAAAAGCGTCTCGAATCTCCTTGTCTCACGCCAGAAGTCCAGTTCTATGCCCGGTTCCGGGTCAAGTCCAAGACGATCTCGCCCCTCATACATTTCGGTCAATGTCTGGTCGGGAAGTACGCCCTGCCCTACCAATACCTCGTGCGAAGTTCCGATACGTTCGATTAGGACTTCAAATTCAAAAGCTTTCATCAATACCATCCTTGTTTTTTATGCAGTTCATGCAACGACTTCAGGGCGGCATCTATGTCTGATTCTGGCGCTCCAGACTCAATAAGCCCCGGCTTCAGTACTGCCGAAAAAGTGATGCAACGCACTCATTACCTTGATCAACGGTGCCCTTTATCTATTAAAGTGAAGACCAAGGTGTCCACCCTCATATCCTCGGTATATTGAAAAACAACCTTTTTACCGGGATACCGTTCTGGGTCCAATGGGTACGAATCCCACCCCCCGGTCATCCCTATAGGTACTGGCATTTTGGTCGGGCCTCTCGATGCCATTGGCTTCCCGAAAATGGCATGGACGTCAGACTGCGTCATTTTCGACACATAGGGAGCAGGAAGTTCGCCTTTGTAATCCTTCATTGAGGGTGTAGTTCGTATGAGCGTCACGAAAAGCGTCTCGAGCCTCCTCGTCTCCCGCCAGAACTCCATCTCTATACCCGGCTCCGTCTCAAGCCCAAGTCGATCATCTCCTTCAAACATTTCGGTCAACGATTGATCGGGCAGTATACCCTCGCTTACCAATACCTCGTGTTGACTTCCAACACGTTCAATGAGCACCTCAAGTTCAAAAGCTTTCATCAATACCATCCTTGTTTTTTATGCAGTTCATGCAACGATTTCAGGGCGGCATCTATATCTGACTCTGACGCTCCAGATTCAATAAGCCCCGGCTTAAGTGCTGCCAAATTACTGTTCACCGCCGCCTCCAGATCTGCAGCGTCGTTCATGCTTTTCTCGAAACTGTTGCGCCCACCATACGTCTCACTGAATTTTTGATGAACACTCGAAGGAATGGCAATACACGGCGCCCGTCGAATAGCCTCCCGGATTTTGGAGGTGCTCATACCTTCATGGTTCAGATCTATATAGGCCCTCAACGCCTTCCTAGACGGTATGTGATCAATATCCAAACCATCGCCTCTGCTTCGACCACTGAGCTCGTTATACGGCCCTACCTCCAACGGTTCCACCGGAGGGCCGACAAACACCAACCCCGGCGAAGGCAGCTCCATATCCCCCGGATACCCTGGAATACTCGCACCGACCTGCCCTGGATCAATAGCCGGAAACGTCTGGTTTTCTGGTAGGACGGGGATGACAGGGTTGCCGGGATATACCGTCGAGAGTGGCGGTGTAATCGGTAAGGTGGTCGGGCCGAGCAGTTCGATGCCCGGCGGGACCAGGGGTGTTCGGGTGCCGCTGCCGACAGGCGCCGCCGGCCAGGGTATGACGGCCGGGACGATACCCGGTGTGCCGAGCAGGCTGTTTGGCGTGGTAATGCTGATGCGGTCGAGGTTGAACGGGTTTTCGCCCAGCTCTGCCCGCTCCTGGTAACGCAGTTCGAATTGGCGACGCTCACCCACCCAAGTGCTTTTCGGCGCGTAGGGGGCAAAGCCTCGTTCGATGCGTTGCTGATTGACCTCGTCTGCGTTGCTGAACAGCGTCGGATGCTCGGCCAGGGTTTGCCATACGGCCTGATCGAAAGCACTGAACGACTTGATTTCCCGCGCCCGTAGCTGGTGGCCGAGCTGTTCGGGAATGGCTGCGCCCTGGGCCCGGCTTGCGGTGTTCCACCAATCGTTCGCTGCCGGTTTGCCAGCGCCCGTGACGATGCCCGAGCCGAGGGGTGGCAAATCGAAAGAGAAATAGGTGGGTGGCAGGCCAGGCACGCAGACGATGCAGTCTTGAATGCGCAAGTCCGCGCCCGCCGGAAGGGTCTCGACTTGTGGCGCCATGAGCATCAGCACTGGCGGGCTTGTCGGGGCAGTGTGTGGCACCGCGTCAGTGGCGAACTGTAGTTGCCGGGGTACAACGCCAGGAACTTCAGCCTTATAGAGGCCGGATAATGGGTCCAGGACTGCATTGATGACCGGAACCTGAGCACTGATTGCCCCGCCGGTATTGGCGACGTGGATCGTGGTGCCTTCGGATACGGTTTCAGGTTTAAGCCGGTGAGGCATTTCTACCGAGCCACCTGCATCGGCAACTGACCTAAGCCTCTGCTCGTCCGCCAGACCCAGTGCCTGGGCCGGTACGCCAACGCCTTGAAACAGTCGTCGACGTTGCTCGACAGTAAGTTCTCCGTTGCCCAGAGGGATGTGGTGTGTCGCCACCGAGATAAGTCGGGTCGACCGGCCAGTTACCTGGGCCGGCCTCCCACAGATCCGGACGTGCGCAATTCACGCATCCGGCTCCTCAGTAACAGGGT
>NZ_JABWQW010000034.1:0-66706 GCF_014268645.1 Pseudomonas sp. SWRI154 | reverse complement strand
CCTTGAAGTGTAAATTGGTGGAGCTAGACGGGATCGAACCGTCGACCTCTTGCATGCCATGCAAGCGCTCTCCCAGCTGAGCTATAGCCCCTCATCGCTGAGGACGGGGCGAATCTTAAGGGCGTATCGGAGGGCTGTCAAATTTATTTTCAAAGAAATTGAAAGTTTTTTGCCGGGATAACAATCACTTACCGACATACCCCGCAAAACCGGGGTATGTCCAGCCTCACCGACCGCTTAGGCGATCGCACCCAGCAGTTTTTCCCACTCCTTGTTCTCCTTCTTCGACACGCCACCGAGCAGATCGATGGCCTGGCGCAGACGGAAACGCGTCAGGTCCGGCCCGAGGATTTCCATCGCATCGAGCACCGAGACCGAGCTGGCCTGGCCGGTGATTGCAGCGAACATCAGCGGCATGGCGTCGCGCAATTTCAATTCCAACGATTCGACCACGGCCTGGATGGTCGCGGTGATGCTGTCTTTCTCCCACTGGCGCAGGCTTTCGAGTTTCCACAAGATTAATTGCATCAACTGGCGGACCTGATCGCCCGAGAGCTTCTTCGATTCGAACAGCTTCGCATCCGGGCTCACGCCGCCAGCGAAGAAAAAGCCGGCCAACGGGGCGATCTGACTGAACGTCTCCACCCTGCCCTGCACATGAGGAGCGATCTTCATCATGTATTCAGGGTTGAACGCCCACTTCCGCACCCGCGTGGCGAATTCTTCGACTGGCAAGTCGCGCAGCCACTGGCCGTTGAGCCAGGACAGCTTCTCGACGTCGAAGATCGGCCCGCCCAGGGAGACGCGCGACAGGTCGAAATGCTCGACCATTTCCTGCAGCGAGAATTTCTCGCGCTCGTCCGGCATCGACCAGCCCATGCGACCCAGATAGTTGAGCATCGCCTCGGGCATGAAGCCCATGCGCTCGTAGAACGTCACCGAAGTCGGGTTCTTGCGCTTGGACAGCTTGCTCTTGTCCGGGTTGCGCAGCAGCGGCATGTAGCACAGCTGCGGTTGCTCCCAGCCGAAGTACTCATAAAGCAGGATCAATTTCGGCGCCGACGGCAGCCACTCTTCACCGCGCAAGACGTGGGTGATACCCATCAGGTGATCGTCGACCACGTTGGCCAGGAAGTACGTCGGCAGGCCGTCGGTCTTCATCAGCACTTGCATGTCCATGCGATCCCATGGGATCTCGACATCGCCACGCAGCATGTCCGGCACCACGCAGACGCCTTCGCTCGGCACCTTCATGCGGATCACGTGAGGTTCGTCGGCAGCCAGGCGACGGGCGACCTCCTCCTTCGACAGCAGCAGCGCACGGCCGTCGTAGCGCGGGGTTTCGCCGCGGGCCATTTGCTCGGCGCGCATCTGGTCCAGCTCTTCGGCGGTGCAGAAGCACGGGAAGGCATGGCCCATGTCCACGAGTTGCTGGCAGTACTGCTTGTAGATCTCGCCACGTTCGCTCTGGCGGTACGGACCATGTGGACCGCCGACGTCCGGGCCTTCGCTCCAGTCGATGCCGAGCCAGCGCAGGGCGTCGAAAATCTGCTGTTCGGACTCGCGGGTCGAACGCAACTGATCGGTGTCCTCGATCCGCAGGATGAACTCACCGCCGTGCTGCTTGGCAAAGCAATAGTTGAACAAGGCGATATAAGCGGTGCCGACATGGGGATCGCCAGTGGGCGACGGCGCGATGCGGGTACGGACGGTGGTCATGGCATGTCTCGGAAAGAATATAAAAGCGAAGATGAAACAGGGGGCGAATGGTAACAGGCGATGGCGGGCGGGCTCCAGTGAGAGCGGATATGAGCGGGCAACCGCCAGACCGAATAACCCTGCCGCAAGCACGCTCGCGGCAGGGCCATCGAAGCCGCTGCAACCTCAGACAGTCAGCAGGCGCTCACGCAACTTGCCAATCTCATCGCGCAATTGCGCCGCCGCCTCGAACTCGAGGTCCCGGGCCAGCTGGTACATTTTTTCTTCCAGTTGCCGGATGCGCTTGGTAATTTCGCTCGGTGAGCGCAGTTCGGCCTCGTAGCGCGCGCTTTCTTCGGCGGCCTTGGCCATGCCCTTGCGCTTCTTGCTGCGCGAGCCGGGCACGGTGGCGCCTTCCATAATGTCGGCGACGTCCTTGAACACGCCCTTGGGCGTAATGCCGTTCGCCAGGTTGAAGGCGATCTGCTTGTCGCGGCGACGCTCGGTCTCGCCGATGGCCCGCTCCATGGAGCCGGTGATGCGGTCGGCATACAGAATCGCACGGCCGTTGAGGTTACGCGCGGCGCGACCGATGGTCTGGATCAACGAGCGCTCGGAACGCAGGAAACCTTCCTTGTCCGCGTCGAGAATTGCCACCAGCGACACTTCCGGCATGTCCAGGCCTTCGCGCAGCAGGTTGATCCCCACCAGCACGTCGAAGGTGCCCAGGCGCAGGTCGCGAATGATCTCGACCCGCTCCACCGTGTCGATGTCCGAGTGCAGGTAACGCACCCGCACGCCATGGTCGGCCAGGTAATCGGTAAGGTCTTCGGCCATGCGCTTGGTCAGGGTGGTGACCAGCACCCGCTCCTCCACCGCCACGCGCTTGCTGATCTCCGAAAGCAGGTCGTCGACCTGGGTCAGCGCCGGACGCACCTCGACCTGCGGATCCACCAGCCCAGTGGGGCGTACCACCTGCTCGACCACGCGCCCGGCGTGCTCGGCTTCGTAGTTGCCGGGCGTCGCCGAGACGAAAATCGTCTGCGGGCTCACGCTCTCCCATTCATCGAAACGCATCGGCCGGTTATCCAGCGCCGACGGCAGGCGGAAACCGTATTCCACCAAGGTTTCCTTGCGTGAACGGTCGCCTTTGTACATGGCGCCAACCTGGGGCACGCTGACGTGGGACTCGTCGATCACCAGCAAGGCATCGGCCGGCAGGTAGTCATACAACGTGGGCGGCGGCGCGCCGGACGGACGGCCCGACAGGTAGCGCGAGTAGTTCTCGATACCATTGCAGTAACCCAGTTCGAGGATCATTTCCAGGTCGAACCGGGTCCGCTGCTCCAGGCGCTGGGCTTCCACCAGTTTGTTGTTCGAACGCAGGTACTCCAGGCGCTCCTGCAACTCGACCTTGATCCCTTCGATGGCATCCAGCAGGGTTTCCCGCGGTGTCACATAGTGGCTCTTGGGATAGAAGGTGAAGCGCGGCAGCTTGCGGATGACCTCGCCGGTCAGCGGGTCGAAGGCCGAGATGCTCTCCACCTCATCGTCGAACAGCTCGATACGGATCGCTTCCAGGTCGGATTCCGCCGGGTAGATGTCGATCACATCGCCGCGCACCCGGAACGTCGCCCGGGCGAAGTCCATGTCGTTGCGGGTGTATTGCAAGTCCGCCAGGCGCCGCAGCAAGGCGCGCTGGTCGAGTTTGTCGCCGCGATCCACATGCAACACCATTTTCAGGTAGGTTTCCGGGCTGCCCAAGCCGTAGATGCACGACACCGTGGTGACGATGATCGCGTCCTTGCGCTCGAGCAACGCCTTGGTCGCCGACAGCCGCATCTGTTCGATGTGGTCGTTGATCGAGGCATCCTTCTCAATGAAGGTGTCCGACGATGGCACGTAGGCCTCGGGCTGGTAGTAGTCGTAGTAGGAAACGAAATACTCCACCGCGTTATTCGGGAAAAACGCCTTGAACTCGCCATACAACTGCGCCGCCAGGGTCTTGTTCGGGGCGAGCACCAGCGTCGGGCGCTGCACCTGGGCGATCACGTTGGCGATGCTGAAGGTCTTGCCCGAGCCGGTCACACCGAGCAACGTCTGGTGCGCCAGCCCTGCCTCGATGCCTTCGACCATCAGGCGAATGGCCTCGGGTTGGTCGCCGGCGGGCTGGAAGCGAGTGACTAGCTGGAATTCAGACATGACATAACCCCTGGTTCACTCCTGTCGATCAGGCGACGGGAACGAGAAAGACCGAAACGACTGAAGTCGCCCGAGGAAAAAGCTGGAATGCACTCAATGTGGAGGTGAATGCCTTCGCTTTCAAGACGAACGTCCTACACGCCTTGCAGACTTTGACGCTGTTAAGGGACTAACGGTCGAAAAAAAACGAAAATACTTACCGTAAACACCGAATAGCCTGTCGCCGTGTCCGGTGATGGCCTCTATACTAGCTCCCCGTTTGTGCACCGCTCTAGTGCATCCGGCTGGAGCGCGACACGTCCCCTCACTCTCCATTCAGAGCCGCGCACTAATGAGCCTGTTTTCCGCTGTCGAATTGGCACCCCGCGACCCCATCCTGGGCCTCAACGAAGCTTTCAACGCCGACCCTCGTACCAATAAGGTCAACCTGGGCGTGGGTGTTTACTGCAACGAGGAGGGGCGTATTCCATTGCTGCGCGCCGTGGTTGAAGCCGAGACGATTCGCGTGGCTCAGCACGTTTCCCGTGGTTACCTGCCGATCGACGGCATCGCCGCCTACGACCAGGCCGTCCAGACCCTGCTGTTTGGCAAGGACTCCCCGCTCATCACTTCCGGTCGTGTCATCACCACCCAAGCCGTGGGCGGCACCGGCGCACTGAAAATCGGCGCCGACTTCCTCAAGCAATTGCTGCCTGACGCCGTCGTGGCCATCAGCGACCCAAGCTGGGAAAACCACCGCGCCCTGTTCGAAACCGCCGGTTTCCCGGTGCAGAACTACCGCTACTACGACGCCGCCACTCACGACGTGAACCGCAGCGGCCTGCTGGAAGACCTCAACGCCCTGCCCGACCGTTCGATCGTTGTGCTGCACGCCTGCTGCCACAACCCGACTGGCGTGGACCTGAGCCCGGAAGACTGGAAAAACCTGCTGGCAGTGGTCAAGGCCAAGAACCACGTGCCGTTCCTGGACATGGCCTACCAGGGCTTTGGCAAAGGCATCGACGAAGACGCGGCAGCCGTGCGCCTGTTCGCCGAGTCGGGCCTGACCTTTTTTGCCTCCAGCTCGTTCTCCAAGTCGTTCTCCCTGTACGGCGAGCGCGTCGGCGCCCTGTCGATCGTCAGTGAATCGAAGGAAGAAAGTGCCCGCGTGCTGTCCCAGGTCAAGCGCGTGATCCGTACCAACTACTCCAACCCGCCGACACACGGCGCCAGCATCGTCGCCGCCGTGCTCAACAGCCCAGAGCTGCGGGCCCAGTGGGAAGAAGAACTGGCCGAGATGCGCCTGCGCATTCGCGGCATGCGCGACCAGATGGTCGACATGCTGGCCAAGGCCGCACCGCATCACGATTTCAGCTTCGTCGCACGCCAGAGCGGGATGTTCTCCTACTCCGGCCTGACCGTTGAACAAGTGACGCGCCTGCGCAACGAGTTCGGCATCTATGCCTTGGACACCGGCCGCATCTGCGTGGCCGCGCTGAACCAGAACAACATCGATGCGGTGACCAAGGCCATCGTTCAGGTGATCTGACGGTTTCGGCTGGATGAAAAAACGGGAAGCCATTGGGCTTCCCGTTTTTTTAAGCACATGCACAACCCGTGGCGAGGGAGCTTGCTCCCGCTGGGGCGCGAAGCGGCCCTGAAGCCAGACGCCTCGGTGCATCAGGCTGAGTGAGTTGACTGTTTTGGGGCTGCTGCGCAGCCCAGCGGGAGCAAGCTCCCTCACCACAAAAGCGTCAGGCATGACACTTGTCGAGGCTACAGCTCCGTCGCCCGCTGGCTCGCCGCATCGTCGTAGATGACATACAACGACTCGGCCACCTGGCTCTTGATGGCCTTGGTGCTTTCCAGCCCCAGGACGAAACCCTCGGCCTTGCCACCGGCACGGTTCAGTTCCTCGGCGGTGCTGGCCTGGGTGATGGCGTCGTAGAGTTTCTCGGCGTGAGGCCCCACGCCCTTGGGCAAGCTGATCTGGGCGGTGCTCACAGGCACACCTCGGCGCGGTGGGCTGGGTGAAGGGGTAACAGGTGGTTCATGGCGCGTACCTTAAAGTCGGCGAATGGCCGGCAGCGCATCCTGCCACTTCCGGGCAACCATGGTAGTCCTCTCTCGCCATTGCGGTAACTGCCAATCGTTGTTGGGTACCTCGATAGGCGAAAGGAATGTGCCGTCGGGCAACGGACGCTTGACTTCTCTTTTCCAATCAGTAACATACGCGCCATTCCGCGATAGCTCAGTTGGTAGAGCAAGTGACTGTTAATCACTGGGTCCCTGGTTCGAGTCCAGGTCGTGGAGCCAGATAGCAACAATAAAAGCCCCTGGATCGAAAGGTCCGGGGGCTTTTTTGTGGGCGTTTTTCGATGGGGTGGCCGCATACCGCCTGCCTGAGGTCGCTACCGGAACAATAATTTGACGCCAACAAGGCACTATGGTCTGAATCCTGCTTCCTTTTTCCAAAAAAACTGAGCTGTCACCTGAGCGTCATGGCAGTGCCGCACACTGCCGCTGTCCGCCGAACAGTTTCATAACAACAAGGACGAAGCCATGCCAACACAAAATCCCCATCGCATTGTTGGAATCTGCACCTCCAGCAAGGTGTACAACGCGCTGACCGAACTCAAGCATCTGGAAGGCCACCGCAGCGCCAAGTTCCTTTCCCTGCTGGCGGAAAACCTGGTGCGCAAGGGCGTGCTCAATGAACAGGAAGTGGTGCACATGCTTGATCTGGTCGTCGATTGAGCGGCATCGATTCCTACTATTGAGGCGGTTGATTTTTCGTCATCCCGGTTGAGTCGTAAGGTAACCCCATCGATTGATGGAGGTTCCCATGCCCAAGGTTCAAATCATGTCCGTGATTGGCAGCGCCGTCCCCGCCCCGCTCAGGGAGCGTGGTCTGCTGGCTTGCTGGTATCTGGTGCAGGACGGCGTGACGATCAGCGGCCCGCTGACTTCGCTGCCCGCCGCCCAGGCTTTGTCGCAACGTATCGGTCCTTATGTGCTGACGGCCTAAGGCAGTTGCACCCGCGGCTTGCCTTCGACGAACAAGGCCCAGCAGGACATGAACAATGCCGCAATCAGCGGCCCGATGACGAAGCCGTTCAACCCGAACACCGCCAAGCCGCCCAAGGTCGAGACCAGGACCATGTAGTCCGGCATCTTGGTGTCCTTGCCCACGAGGATCGGGCGCAGGAAATTGTCCACCAGGCCGATCACGAATACGCCGAACAACGTCAGCACCACGCCCTGCCAGATCGAACCCGCCAACAGGAAATACACCGCCACCGGCGCCCAGACGATGCCCGCCCCCACGGCCGGCAGCAGCGACAGGAATGCCATTAGCACCGCCCAGGGCAGAACTGTCGGAATGCCGAGTATCCAGAAAATCAAGCCGCCCAAGGCGCCCTGGGTGATTGCTACCAGCAGGTTGCCCTTTACGGTCGCCCGGACGACCCGGTTGAATTTCAGTTGAAGACGGCGCTTCTGGTGCTCCGCCAGGGGAATGGCCGAACGGACCTTGCGCACCAGTTCAGGACCGTCGCGCAGGAAAAAGAACAACAGATAGAGCATGACGAAGAAGCTCACCAGGAACTGGAACGTGCCCTGGCCGAAACTGAAAGCCTGGGTGGCGAAGAATTCACTGCCCTGCATCGCGCTCTTGACGATTTTGTCCCGCAGCCCACTCAAGTTGCCCAGGCCAAAACGGTCCAGCAAATGTTGAAAATAAGGCGGCAGCGCATCCTTGAAGCGGGCCAGATAATCGGCGACGTCCAGTTCGCCACTTTCCAGGCTCTTGTACAGCGCCGCACCTTCCTGGACCAGCAAGGTACTGATGACGATCACCGGCAAGATGGCAACCAGCATACAAAGGGTCAAGGTAACCAGCGTGGTGAGGTTGCGCGGCCAATTGAGTTTCAGTTGCAGGCGACGCTGCAGCGGTGCGAAGACGATGCCCAGGATGACCGCCCAGAAAACTGCCCCATAAAATGGCAGCAGGATCCAGACGAAAGCGATGCTGACCAGGATCAGCAACAGCATCTGGGATTTATCTTGGAGATTCTTGCGGTTCATTTGCTTTCCATGTCCTTGGCAGATAAACGTTAGTCAGCCAGGACTCGCCGGAGTGCCGTCGCGTCTGTTGCGCCACACTGATCCAGATCAATACCGTCCGGCAGGCCTCGGCGTACTCTCGGCGCTTTTTGCGATTCGACGCCACCATGCCCCTCGTAGCCCCTGAACTGCTCGCCCCCGCCGGCACCCTGAAAAACATGCGCTACGCCTTTGCCTACGGCGCCGACGCGGTATACGCCGGCCAGCCCCGCTATAGCCTGCGGGTGCGCAACAATGAATTCGACCATGCCAACCTGGCGCTGGGGATAGAAGAGGCCCATACCATGGGCAAGCGCTTCTATGTGGTGGTGAACATCGCCCCGCACAACGCCAAGCTGCGCACGTTCCTCAAGGATCTCGAACCGGTGATCGCCATGGTGCCAGACGCGTTGATCATGTCCGATCCTGGGCTGATCATGCTGGTTCGCCGGCATTTCCCGCACATGCCGATCCATCTGTCGGTGCAGGCCAACACGGTGAACTGGGCCAGCGTCGAGTTCTGGCAGCAACAGGGCTTGAGCCGGATCATTCTGTCTCGCGAACTGTCGCTGGAAGAAATCGCTGAGATTCGCCAGCAAGTGCCGACCATGGAGCTGGAAGTGTTCATTCACGGCGCGCTATGCATGGCCTATTCCGGGCGTTGCCTGCTATCCGGTTACCTGAACAGGCGCGACGCCAATCAGGGCAGCTGCACCAATGCTTGCCGCTGGAAGTACTCGGCGCAACCGGCAATGGAGAACACAGTGGGAGACATTGTGCAGACGTACCAGCCCGAACCGACCCTGGGTCTCGGCGCGCCCACCGACCAAGTGTTTTTGCTTCAGGAAGCCAATCGCCCCGAGGAATCCATGCCGGCCTTCGAGGACGAGCACGGCACCTACATCATGAATGCCAAGGACCTGCGCGCGGTGCAACACGTCGAGCGACTGACGCGCATGGGTGTGCATTCCTTGAAGGTAGAAGGCCGGACCAAATCGCACTTTTATTGCGCCAGGACCACCCAGGTGTACCGCCGCGCCATCGACGACGCGGTCGCCGGCCGGCCGTTCGACCGCAGCCTGATGACCGACCTGGAATCCCTTGCCCAACGTGGCTATACCGAGGGTTTCCTGAGGCGTCATGTGCACGACGAGTATCAGAATTACCAGAACGGCAGCTCGGTCTCCGAGCGCCAGCAGTTCGTCGGCGAACTGACCGGCGCACGCCGCGAACGCATGGCGGAGATAAAAGTGAAGAATCGCTTCGGCCTGGGGGATCACATGGAGCTGATGACACCCAAAGGCAACTTCCACTTCGACCTGCACCAGTTGCAGAATATCAAAGGCCAAGGCATCGACGTGGCGCCGGGAGATGGGCACGTGGTTTACGTGCCGATCCCGGATGCGGTGGACCTGCGGTTCGGGTTGTTGATGCGCGATGTGCGCCTCGGTGATGCAAGGTAACTGCGCAGGCCGGCAGAAACTGCCGAAGGCTGCGATCCTCCGCTTCCGATAGGGCCTGGTAGCCCAGGCGAAAACATCTGGATCGAAAGCGAAAGATCGCAGCCTTCGGCAGCTCCTGCTGCGGCGGGATCAGATCCGGAACTGCCCCACCAGTTTGCCCAAGCGCTGGCCCAGCTCGGCCAGGCTGCGGGAAGTCTGGGCGCCAAGCTGCGTTTCGTCAGCGACGCTGTCCACTGCCACGGCAATCTGGTGCACGCTGCGGTTGATTTCCTCGGCCACGGCGGTCTGCTCTTCGGCCGCGCTGGCGATCTGGGCGTTCATCGAGTTGATGGTACCGATCAACTGCGCCATGGTGTCCAGCGACGCGCCCGCCTCGTTGGCCTGCAATGACGTGCCATCGCCCGCCTCGCTGGACCGGCGCATGGCCTCCACCGCCGCATGGGTGCCCGATTGCAGGCGGTCAATCATGCCCTGGATTTCCTGGGTGCTTTGCTGGGTCCGGCTGGCCAGGGCGCGAACTTCGTCGGCGACCACCGCAAAACCACGGCCCGCCTCGCCGGCACGCGCGGCCTCGATAGCAGCGTTGAGCGCCAGCAGGTTGGTCTGCTCGGCGATCGAACGAATCACGCCAAGCACACTGACGATCGACGCCACGTCCTGCTGCAGGCTGTCCAAAGACACGCCACTGCTGCGGATGTCGTTTACCAGCGCATGGATCTGCTGGATGCTACCGGCGACCACACGCTTGGCCGATTGCCCTTCCTCGTCGGTCTGCTGGGCCGCGACCGCGGCGCCCTGGGCACTGCGAGCGACTTCCTGGGCAGCAGAGGACATCTCGTTGATCGCCGTGGCGACCTGATCGGTTTCGTGGCGCTGGCGCTCCATGGCCTGCTCGGAACGCTGGGCCTGCTCGGACACTTGCGTTACCAGCCCGGTCAGTTGCGAGGTCATGTCGGTAATCTGCCTTACCAGGCCGTGGATCTTGTCGACGAAGCGGTTGAACGAGCCGGCCAGTTGGCCCAGTTCGTCCTGGCTGGTGATGGTCAGGCGCCGGGTCAGGTCGCCCTCGCCCGCCGCGATGTCATCGAGGTTGGCTTTCATCAAGTGCAGAGGACGCAGGATCGTATTGGCGAGCACCAGGCCCACCACCGCAATCACCAGCAACACCACGGCGGCGATCCCGACGATGCTCAATATCACGCCTTGCAGGCGATCGTGGACCTTGGCTTCCACCAGCGCCACCTGGGCTTCGATGCCGTCCAGGTTGACCGAGCTGCCGACCGCCATGTCCCATTTGGACAGGTAGTCGGTGTAGCCGAGCTTGGGCACCAGGTCCTTGCTGCCGGGCAGCGGCGAGCTGTATTCCAGGTAATGCGTCCCGTCCTTGGCGACTTTCACCAGGTCACGGTTGACGTAGACACCGTTCGGGTCGCGGTTGTCCTTGAAACTCTTGCCCACGCCATCCGGGCTGTTGGCCTTGAACAGGCGAATGGTCTCGGAGTCGTAGCCGAAAAAGTAGCCGTCCTTGCCGTAGCTGATATTCGACAGCAGCTTGATCGCCTGGGCGCGCGCCTCGTTATCACCGGGTGCGGCGGCATCGTACAGCGGTTTGATGGCGGTAAGCCCGACCGCGACATAATTCTGCAGCGTGGCCTTGGCCTCGCTGAGCAGGCGTTCGCGGGTCTGCTGGACTTCTTTGCTGGCCTGTTCCTTCAAGATGAACGCAGTGGTCAGACTGATGATCACCGCGGACAGCAATACCGGCAGTATTGCCAGGGACAGGACTTTAGCCTTCAAGCTCAGGCGCATGCTGTTCACTCTTGTAGGTTTTATGGCGTGGTTAGACGTATTAACGGCACTACGCGGAAAAACTGTAGGACAAGGTGAGACGGTACGCCGAGCGGGCGAGAAACCGGGACGCTGAGTTTGAAGGCTCCTTCGCGAGCCTGGTCGCAAAGGAGCCGACTGCAACAGGTGTTACAACACCATCGCCGCCACCCAACCAAACACCAGCAGCGGCAGGTTGTAGTGGATGAAGGTTGGGACCACGGTGTCCCAGATGTGGTGATGCTGGCCGTCGATGTTCAGGCCGGAGGTCGGGCCGAGGGTCGAGTCCGACGCAGGCGAGCCAGCATCGCCCAACGCGCCGGCGGTGCCGACGATGCAGACGATCGCCAATGGGCTGAAGCCCAGTTGCAGGCACAACGGCACGAAAATCGTCGCCAGGATCGGCACGGTGGAGAACGATGAGCCGATGCCCATGGTCACCAGCAAGCCCACCAACAACATCAGCAATGCCCCGACGCCCTTGTTGTGGCCGATCCAGGCCGCTGAGGTTTCCACCAGGCTCTGGACTTCACCGGTGGCCTTCATCACTTCGGCGAACCCCGAGGCGGCGATCATGATGAAGCCGATCATCGCCATCATCTTCATGCCTTCGGTGAACAGGTCGTCCGTCTCGCGCCAGCGCACCACGCCCGATACCGAGAAAATCAGGAAGCCAGCCAAGGCGCCGATGATCATCGAATCCAGCAACAGTTGAATGGCAAACGCCGCCGCAATCGCCAGACCCGCCACCAGCAGGCTCAGCGGGTTGTAGCGCACGGCCACTTGCTCGGCCTTGGCAATTTTCTTCAGGTCGTAGACGCGTTTCTTGCGATACGTGATAAACGACAGCACCAGGCCAAACACCATGCCCAACGCCGGGATGCCCATGGCGTGGGTGACGTTGATGCCACTGACGTCCACACCGCTGCGGGCGATATTGGCCAAGAGGATTTCGTTGAGGAAGATGTTGCCGAAGCCCACCGGCAGGAACATGTAGGGCGTGATCAAGCCGAAGGTCATGACGCAGGCGATCAATCGACGATCCAGTTGCAGCTTGGTCAGCACATAAAGCAGTGGCGGCACCAGCAGCGGGATGAAGGCGATGTGGATCGGCAGGATATTCTGCGAAGCGACCGCAACCGTGCCCAGCAGGCCAATCAGCACCCACTTGACGCCCGAACTACCCGCGGCGTCCTGACGATCGACCATGGCCAGGGCTTTGTCGGCCAGGGCATGGGCCATGCCTGACTTGGCGATTGCCACCGCGAAAGCGCCGAGCAAGGCGTAGGACAACGCCACTGTCGCGCCGCCGCCAAGGCCGGCATTGAACGCCTTGAGTGTCGCCTCGATGCCCAGGCCGCCCATCAAGCCGCCCACCAGTGCGCCGACAATCAGCGCGATCACCACATGCACGCGGGACAGGCTGAGCACCAGCATGACGCCAACCGCGGCAATTACTGCATTTATCATCGTTACCTCAGAGCACAGCGATGGAAAGCCACCGGACAAAAAGGTCGCGACTTTGCAGCAAGCGGCGGCAAGCTGCAAGGGTCAAGCGGCGGGTTTTGCATTCATTCCAGATGTGCCGTGTGCAGGCTTGCTTGTTCACCCAAAGGCGCCCTGCACCCGGATCAGCGCCGAGGCAGGTGGATCACGACCTTCAAACCGCCCCACTCGCTGTCGTCCAACGCCAGCGTGCCGCCCCAGGTATCCACGATGTCGCGCACGATGCCCAGCCCCAGGCCATGGCCGTCGGTCTGCTCATCCAGGCGCGTACCGCGGCTGAAGACCTGGTCGCGGCGATCCTCGGGGATACCGGGACCGTCATCTTCCACCACCAGGCTAAAGCCCTCGGCCGTTTCGATCACGCTCAGGCGCACTTCGGCGTCGGCCCATTTGCAGGCGTTGTCCAGCAGGTTGCCCAGCAACTCCAGCAGGTCTTCGCGATCCCAAGGCAGGTGCAACCCGGGCGGTGCGATGTAAGCCAGATGCAAATGCTCGCCATGGATCATGTTCAGGGTCGCCAGCAGCCCCGGCAGTTCGGCGTCGCAATCCAGGTGCGCGCCGGGCAAGGCATCGCCGGACAGCCGGGCGCGGTTGAGTTCGCGGTTCAAGCGCTGGCGAACCTGCTCGAGTTGTTCCAGCAGCAGCTTGCGCAACTCGGGATATGGATCGAGCTTCTCGTTCGAAGCCAGGCTTTGCAGCACCGCCAGCGGCGTCTTCAAGGCATGGCCCAGGTTACCGAGGGCGTTGCGTGAACGCTTGAGGCTGTCTTCGGTATGGGCCAGCAAATGGTTGATCTGCGCCACCAGCGGCTCCAGTTCCCTGGGCACTTGTTCGTCGAGTTGCGAGCGCTGCCCGCGCTGCAATTGGGCAATCTGTTCCCGGGCCTTCTCTAAAGGACGCAGGGCGCGATGCACGGTGAAGCGCTGCAACAACAGGATCAGCAGCAACCCCGCCAAGCCGAGGCCAACGCCAATCTGCTGCATCCGCAGGAAGCTGTCACGGACCGGCGTGTAGTCCTGGGCCACGCTGATGGAAATCGCCTGGCCCAGGCGCCGATAGTCGGTGCGCAGCACCAGCAGTTTCTGGCCCTCAGGCCCCAGCTGCAGATTGCTGTGCAGGCCCGGATGATCGAGCCGCGGCAGCTCCTGGTCCCAGAGGGAGCGGGAGCGCCAATGCGTGTCGGCAAAATCGATGCGGAAATAATGCCCGGAAAACGGCCGGAGATAAGCCGGCGACAAACGTCGCTCGTCCAGTTGCAAACCTTGCGGACCACGGACCAGCGCCACCAGCAGATTCTCGCTGTCGTTACGCAATCCCGCTTCCAGGTAGCGCTGCAAACCCAGTTCGAACAGCCACAGGCTGGTCTGCGCCAGGACCAGGCCGACCACGACCATCACGCCGATCAAGCCCAGGCTCAAGCGCCGCTGGATGGATCTCACTACGCCTGCCCGCCGAACAGGTATCCCTGGCCGCGACGGGTTTCGATCACGCTGCGCCCCAGTTTGCGCCGCAGGTGATTGACGTGAACTTCCAGCACATTGGAATCGCGCTCGGTCTCACCGTCGTACAAGTGCTCGGCGAGATGGCTTTTGGAAAGGATCTGTTCGGGGTGGAGCATGAAATAGCGCAACAAGCGAAACTCCGCTGCGGTCAGCTGGATTTCCGCGCCGTCACGAATCACGCACTGGCGGCCTTCGTCCAGGTGCAGCCCCGCCGCCTGGAGCGTCGGTTGGTTCGCCTGGCCGTGGGAACGACGCAACAGCGCCTGGATCCGCAGGTGCAACTCCTCGGGATGGAACGGCTTGGTCAGGTAGTCATCGGCGCCGGCCTTGAGCCCTTCGATACGCTCCGCCCAGGATCCGCGGGCGGTGAGAATCAGCACCGGGGCGGTCAAGCCTCCGGCACGCCATTGGGCCAGAACCTCAAGCCCGGGCACCCCTGGCAGGCCAAGGTCGAGGATAATCAGGTCATAGGGCTCGCTACTGCCCTGGTAAATCGCGTCGCGACCATCGGCGAGCCAATCGACGGCGTAGCCCTGACGGGCAAGCCCGGCCATCAGTTCGTCGGCCAGGGGAACGTGATCCTCCACCAATAGCAGGCGCATCAGTCTTCCTTATCTTTGAGTAAACGGCCGGTCGCGGCCTCCAGGTCCAATTCGCGCACAACGCCATCAGTGTCCAGCAGCTCGACTTCATAAATGTAGACGCCGTTTTTTTCTTCCAGCTCGGCCTCCAACAGTTTCGCGCCCGGATGCCGGTCCAGCGCCTGCTGCAACAGCTGCTCGAGCGGCAAGATCACGCCCTGCTGGCGCAATTGCAAGGCTTCGTCCTGATCCAGGTCCCGCGCCACGGCCAGCGAACAGAATGTCAGCAGCACCAGCGCCCAGCGGCCCCGGGTGCGTTGATTAAACTTCATTACGTATCCTGATGATTCTTGAGCTCCTTGCCGGTGACGGCGTCGAGTTCCAGGTCCCACTCGATGCCCTCGGCGTCCAGCAGGTCCACCTTGTAACGATACTTGCCATACTCCTCCTCCAGCTCGGTATCGGTCAGGGTGGCGCCAGGGTGTTTGGCCAGGGCGGCGGCGTTGAGTTTTTCGATAGGCTGGATGGTACCAGCGTCCAAAAGGTTTTGGGCTTCGGAGGGGCTGAGGTCTCGCGCTTGAGCCAGCCCGGTACCCATTACCAGAAACGTGACGATGGAAAAGGCAGTCAGACGGTTCACGGGTTATCTCCTTCTTATAATCTTCACCGGACAACTGTATCGGCAGGAACTTAATTGAAACTGAATTGCCATCATTGGACCCAGGTCAAATCCGGGTGGTGTGTCGTTATAATCACCCGCTTGCCTGTATTCGAGATCGGTATGACCGTCATCCACATCAAGTTTCCTGCCCTTACGCTCAAGGCCGGCCCTCGCGCCTTCCAGCGCATCCGCCAGGCCGGTCTCAAGGCCGCCGACGTCGGCATTCTTCCGGGCGCCGCCGGTGGTCCGAAGGCCTTGGGTATCCAGGGGCTGGACTTGGCGCTGTTCGGCGAATGGCTGCCCGCCGCCCCGCGAGAGCGTTCGCTGATCGGCGCTTCGGTGGGTTCCTGGCGCTTTGCTAGCGCCTGTCTGCCGGACGCTGTCGAAGGCATCCGGCGCCTGGGTAGCTTGTACAACGAACAGAGCTTTGCCAAAGGCGTGACTATGGCTGGGGTCAGCCAGAGTTCGCAACGCATGCTCAATGACTTGCTTGACGGTCGCGACCTGAGCATTCTCGTCAACCCGCATTACCGGCTCAACATCATGGTGGTCAAGAGCCACGGCAGCCTGGCACTGGATCACCGCGCACGGCTGGGTCTGGGCCTTTCGTCGGTGATCGCCGACAACCTGCGCGGCCGGGCGCGGCTGTCGCGGCATTTCGAACGGCTGATCGTGCACGATCCCCGCTTGGCGCCACCGCTGCATCCGCTCACCGACTTCCCGTCGCGCTTCGTGCCGCTGGTGGCCGGCAACCTGCGCCAGGCGTTGCTGGCGTCGGGCTCGATCCCGATGGTGATGGAGGGCGTGCGCGACTTGCCTGGGGCCGGTGCCGGGACCTACCGCGATGGCGGGTTGTTGGACTACCACCTCGACCTGCCCTACAGCGGCGAGGACATCGTCCTGTATCCGCACTTTACCGATCGGGTCATCCCCGGCTGGTTCGACAAAGGCCTGCCGTGGCGTCGCGGCAACGTCGAGCGCCTGCAAGACGTGTTGCTGCTGGCGCCATCGCGCGAATACCTGTCCCGCCTGCCGTTCGGCAAACTGCCGGACCGCAACGACTTCAAGCGTTTCATGGGCGATGACGCGAGCCGCCGCAAATACTGGAACGCAGCGATGGACGAAAGCCGCCGGCTGGGTGACGAATTCCTCGAGCTGACCGCCAATGGCGGATTGGGCGAGCGTTTGCTGACCCTTTAGTCAGCACGCTCGCGCAACAGTGGCACATGAGCGCCGGGAGTCGAATGTAGCGATGAGCTGCGCTTGCCTGGACGACCCAAAAAAGACCAGAATAAAGTCCATTATAGGAGCCTGCCCATGCAAATCGTCTTGGCTGATGTGGCCGTCAGCGTATCGGAACTGAAAAAAAACCCGTCCGCCGTCCTGAACGGTGCTAACGGTTCGCCAGTGGCCGTGTTGAACCATAATCGCGTGATGGGCTACATGGTGCCGGCAAGCGTCTACGAAGCAATGATCGAGCGCCTGGATGAGTTGGAGCTGGCCCAAGTGGTGAAGGCCCGGCTTGAGGCCAACGACACGCCAGTGCGCATGTCGCTCGACGATCTCATTGGCGAGGCTGAGGCGGATATCGCCAATGGGCACTGATTATGCGGTCGAATGGAACCCGAAGGCACTCAAAGAGCTTAAGAAACTGGACGGTGTCGTCCGTTTACAGTTTTTGAAAAAACTTCAGGAACGGCAAGGCCACCCCCGCGTGCCGGGCGACGCCCTTCATGGAATGAAAGACTGCTACAAGATCAAATTGCGCGGCGCTGGCTATCGACTGGTATATCGCATCGAAGAGGAGCGAATTGTCATTCTGGTCATAGCAGTCGGTAAGCGCGAGCGCAGCAGCGTCTACGATTCGGCCAGGACCCGCTAAGACAGATGCGTTTGCTGACCCTTTAGTCAGCACGCTCGCGCAACACCTGGATCAAACTGATAAACTGCGCCGCCTGCCTCGCGCCCGCCCATTCAAAGAGCCAAATCTGTGGAAATCTTCAAGGAATTTACATTCGAATCCGCCCACCGCCTGCCTCACGTGCCGGATGGCCACAAGTGCGGTCGCCTGCATGGCCACTCGTTCAAGGTAGCAATCCACCTCAGTGGCGACATCGATCCGCACACCGGCTGGATTCGCGACTTCTCGGAAATCAAGGCGATCTTCAAGCCGCTCTACGAGCGCCTGGATCACAACTACCTTAATGACATCCCAGGCCTGGAAAACCCCACCAGCGAAGTCTTGGCCAAGTGGATCTGGAACGAATTGAAGCCGTTGCTGCCGGAACTCAGCGCCATTCGTATCCATGAGACCTGCACCAGCGGTTGCATCTATCACGGCGAGTAGACAAGTCCCCTCACTCAGGTTGTTGTTGGCAGACTCACGTCAGGGTTTTGTGTCTATGCTTTCTGGCTCGAACATGCCAAGAGGACACAATCATGACCCACTGGCCGCTGGATCAGGTCTACAACTTCGATGGACACCCCATCCGCTACGCCGTCCAAGGCGACGGCCCGCCGCTGGTGTTTGTCCACGGCACGCCATTCTCTTCTTATGTATGGCACCGGATCGCCCCGCTGTTCTTCACCACGCATAAAGTCCATTACTTCGATCTGTTGGGTTACGGCCAGTCCGCGCAACCTGACGCCGATGTGTCTCTCGGCGTGCAAAATCGCTTGTTCGCACGACTGCTTGAGCATTGGGACCTGGACTGTCCAGACGTAGTGGCCCATGACTTCGGCGGTGCCACCGCCTTGCGTGCGCATCTGCTCGATGACAAGGACTACCGAAGCCTTACGCTGATCGACCCGGTGGCTTTGTCGCCATGGGGCTCAGCTTTTGTCCAGCACGTGCGCCAACATGAAGCGGCGTTCAGCGGCTTGCCCGATTACATTCAGCGAGCCATCGTGCCGGCGTATATCCGCGGTGCAATCAAACGAGACATCCCGGACGAAGAACTGGCGCCCTATGTGCAACCATGGCTCGGCGAGACCGGCCAGGCCGCGCTCTATCGGCAGATTGCGCAGATGGAAGAGCGCTACACCCATCAGGTCCAGGACTTGTACCCGCAAGTGCGCTGCCCGACGCAAATCCTCTGGGGCGAGGATGACCAATGGATCCCCATCGAGCGCGGCCGGGCGCTGCACAACATGATTCCGGGCGCGCAGTTTCACCCGGTACCGAACGCCGGGCACTTGGTTCAGGAAGACGCGCCGGAAGCCATCGTCGCGGCGCTGTTGCGATTCTTATTGGTGCACGTTCGGACCTGAACGCATCGTTTCGTGAAAGCGGGCCTCTGAGCCGGGCGGTCGGTGTTGCAACGTGCCCCATCCCTGCTCCGCTTTTGTTCCCTGAACCTCATCGATCCACACTTGGCTATACATAACGGCGATCGCTGGTTTGGCACGGCCGCTGCACGCTTGCGTTTTTCCTATTTTCCGCAAGGAACGCCACATGACTCAGAACGATCCGGGCAACGATTATCCTTTGAGCGAAGTGCCGATGCATGCGCGCAAGGGTTTGGCCTCCACGGCCATGGTGCTGTTGGGCTTCACCTTTTTCACCGCGACCATGTTTGCCGGCGGCAAGCTGGGCGTGGCGTTCGGTTTCGCCGAGATGCTCAGCGTCATCGTCATTGGCAACCTGCTGCTGGGCCTGTATGCCGCAGGCCTGGGTTACATCGCCTTCAGGAGCGGGCTCAACTCGGTGTTGATGGGGCGCTTGTGTTTCGGCGAGGTGGGCAGCAAGCTCAGCGACTTGATCCTGGGTTTCACTCAGATCGGCTGGTATGCCTGGGGCACGGCCACCGCGGCGGTGGTGCTGGGCAAGTATTTCGAACTGAACCAAGGCACGGTGCTGGGGCTGATGGTGCTGTTCGGGCTGGGGTTCTGCGCCACGGCCTACATTGGCTATCGTGGGTTGGAAATCCTCTCGTACATCGCCGTGCCGGCGATGCTGTTGCTGCTGATGCTGTCCATGTGGGTAGCGACGGACAAGGTCGGCGGCCTTGATGGCCTGCTGGCGGTGGTGCCCACGGGCAGCCTGGACTGGTCGACCGCGATCACGCTGGTATTTGGCACCTTTGTCAGCGGTGCTACCCAGGCGACCAACTGGACACGTTTTTCCCGTTCGGCGAAGGTCGCGGTCCTGGCCAGCCTGATTGGCTTCTTTATCGGCAATGGCCTGATGGTCCTGATCGGTGCCTACGGAGCCATCGTCTATCAGCAGCCGGACGTGGTCGAAGTCCTGTTGTTGCAGGGTTTCGCCATGGCCGCGATGGCCATGCTGCTGCTCAATATCTGGAGCACCCAGGACAACACCATCTACAATTTCGCCGTGGCCGGCTGCAACCTGCTGCGCACCCGTCGCCGCAGGACGGTCACACTGGCTGGCGCGGTGATCGGCACATTGCTGGCGCTACTGGGCATGTACGACATGCTGGTGCCTTATCTGATCCTGCTTGGCACGGTCATCCCGCCCATTGGCGGCGTGATCATGGCCGATTTCTTCTTCCGCTGGCGTGGTCGCTATCCTCGATTGGCCGAGGCGCAACTGCCGGCGTTCAATTGGCCAGGCTTATGTGCCTACGGCGTCGGCACCCTCGCGGCATTCAACTCGCCATGGATCGCGCCTCTGGTAGGAATCGCCACCGGCGCGCTAACGTATGTGCTATTGATCGGCGTACTGGGTAGCCGCACCGCCACCGCGCCACTCCAAGACTTATAAAGGAATGTCCGATGCACATCATCAACGCCCGCCTGCGCAACCGCGAAGGCTTGCATGAACTGCACCTGGAAAACGGCCTGATCGCCAACATCGCCCGCCAGACCGAGGCCCCCACCCTGGGGCCCGACGACCTCGACGCCGGCGGCAACCTGGTGGTGCCGCCCTTCGTCGAGCCGCACATCCACCTGGACGCCACCCTCACCGCCGGTGAGCCGCGCTGGAACATGAGCGGCACGCTGTTCGAGGGCATCGAGTGCTGGGGCGAACGCAAGGCCACCATCACCGAGGAAGACACCAAGACCCGCGCCAAGAAAACCCTGCAGGCCCTCGCCGCCCATGGCATCCAGCATGTGCGTACCCATGTCGACGTGACCGATCCGGCGCTCACCGCGCTCAAGGCGATGCTGGAAGTGCGCGAGGAAAGCCGTCATCTGGTCGACATGCAGATCGTTGCTTTCCCCCAGGAAGGCATCGAGTCCTACCGCAACGGCCGCGAGCTGATGGAAGAAGCCATCCGCATGGGCGCCGACGTGGTGGGCGGCATTCCGCATTTCGAATACACCCGCGACCAGGGCGTCAGCTCGGTGAAGTTCCTGATGGACCTGGCCGAGCGCACCGGCTGCCTGGTGGATGTGCATTGCGACGAAACCGACGACCCGCATTCGCGCTTCCTGGAAGTGCTCGCCGAAGAAGCCCGCATCCGCGACATGGGCGCCAGGGTGACCGCCAGCCACACCACGGCCATGGGTTCCTACGACAATGCCTACTGCGCCAAACTGTTCCGCCTGCTGGGACATTCGGGCATCAGCTTCGTATCCTGCCCCACCGAAAGCATTCACCTGCAAGGGCGCTTCGACAACTTCCCCAAACGCCGCGGTGTCACCCGCGTCAATGAGCTGCTCGAAGCCGGGATGAACGTGTGCTTCGGCCAGGACTCCATCGTCGATCCGTGGTATCCACTGGGCAACGGCAATATCCTGCGAGTGCTCGAAGCCGGCCTGCATATCTGTCATATGCTCGGCTACCGCAACCTGCAAAGCGCGCTAGACCTGGTCACTGACAACAGCGCCAAGGCCATGGCCCTGGGCGAACGCTACGGGCTGGAACCCGGACGCCCGGCGAACCTGCTGATCCTCTCGGCTGACAGCGACTACGAAGTGATCCGCAGCCAAGGCCTACCGATCTACTCGATCCGCAACGGCGAAGTGCTGATGAAACGGCAGATGCCGGTGGTGGAATTTGGGCCGCAGTTGGGCTGAAGGGTAAAATCGGCGGGCGGAGCCTGCCAGTGAAAAAGGTCATCGGCGCCCTGATACGCTATGGCAGAAGCCGCGCCGTGCCGAACAGGCTGACCCGGACCAACTCACCCGCCTGTTCCTCCAGCAGGATCGGCGCAGTGCCGCCGGGCATCACGACGCGCACCGGCCCGGCCTTCACCCAGCCCACCCGCCACGCAGCACTGGCCACGGCGCTGGCGCTGGTGCCAGACGACGCGGTGGGACCTTCGCCCCGCTCGAACACCCGAGCGTCGATCCGTCCCTCGGCCGTGGGCGATGCCCACTGCAGGTTCACCCCCGCCAAACAAGGCATCCCCGTCCCGCCGGGCGCCGCATAGGCAATACGAGTCAGGTTTTGCGACAGCGGCTCGGCGCGCATCTGCGCAAGGCTCGGCAGCGCGGCCGCGTCATTCACCAGGGTCACGCAATGAGGATTGCCGATGCGCACGAACTGGCTGTAGCACCAGGCCAGCTTCAATGCATGGAGCGGTGGCAGGCGACTCACGTCGCACTGGTTGAACGTCACGCTTTCCGTGCCTTCGGCATCGACGGCCAAGGGACCGAACGACGGTGCGCCCAAGTCCAGCCAAAAGCCTTTGGCACCTTCGAATTCAGCGGCGCGAACCGATGTTTGCAGGGGTGAGCCAGCGTCGTGTTTGTCGTGATGAACCTGTAGCAGGCAGTCATCATCCTCCGGCAGCAATCCTCGTTCTTGCAGCGACAGGGAGAAAATCGTCAGCCCATTGCCACTGCGCTCGGCCAGTGTGCCGTCGGTATTGACGATCAGCAGATCAAAGGGCGGCTCGTCCTGGAACGGGCCGATCAATAAACCGTCACTGCGATGTGCCTTGGCATCCGGCGACGCCTTTCCCGGTGCCCAACCGCAGAAGGCCTGCACGGCGGCGGTGCTCCAGGCTTCGCGCGTTTGTGCGGCCTGGGGGGCAGACAGCGGCAAGTCAATGCCATGGGCACGGACCTGCTGCGGTGAAACCACGCCATAAATATTGCCACGCGCATCATAAAATCGTGTCATGCACCTGATCCGGCCAACCAACGAAAGAATCGCCACTTTATGCCGGCTGGGCCCACAGGGGCAAAGCTTGTGGTGGGTGCGAACATCGCGTCGGCACCTTGGGGTCGCAGCGAGGTCAGTGGATATGCAAGCATAGGCCCCCACCTGCATCACCGCACCGCACGAAAGCCAAGGACGTTTCATGACTGCAATTACACCCCCTCCCACTTTTGTTCCCGGACGCCTGGAACAGATGTCCACCCGCATCGCCTATCTCATCGCAGGTATCGGCATCGCCGCCTGGGCGCCGTTGGTGCCTTACGCCAAGGCGCGGGCGAATCTGGATGAAGGCACCCTCGGGTTGCTGCTGCTGTGCCTTGGAGTCGGGTCGATCCTGGCGATGCCGATTTCCGGCGCGCTGGCGACGCGGTTCGGCTGCCGTCGGGTGCTCAGTGGCGGCACGATCCTGATCTGCCTGGCCTTGCCGCTGCTGGCGACGATGACCTCGCTACCCTGGCTGGTGGCGGCACTGTTCCTGTTCGGCGCCGGGCTCGGCACCGTGGACTCGACCGTGAACCTGCAGGCGGTGATCGTCGAGCGGGCCAGTGGCAAGACCATGATGTCGGGCTTCCACGGCATGTTCAGCCTCGGCGGAATCATCGGCGCGGCGGGCGTGAGCGCCCTGCTCGGCCTGGGGCTGTCGCCGCTGGCGGCGACGTTGGTGATCAACGCGGTGTTGCTGGTGGCGTTGTTCAAGGCTGCGCCGCACCTGTTGCCCTACGGCAGTGAAAGCTCGGGGCCGGCGTTTGCCATTCCCCATGGCGTGGTGCTGTTTATCGGTATCCTGTGCTTTATCGTGTTCCTGGCCGAAGGTGCGGTACTGGACTGGAGCGCGGTGTTCCTGACCACCGAGCGCGCGGTGGATACCGCCTACGCCGGGCTGGGTTATGCCGCGTTTGCGCTGACCATGACCGTCGGCCGGTTGACGGGCGATTCGGTGGTGCATCGCCTGGGTGCCAGGCGCGTGATCATCTACGGCGGCTCGATCGCCGCAGCGGGCTTTTTCATGGCGACTCTTGCCCCAATGTGGCAAGCGGCGCTGCTCGGCTATGCGCTGGTCGGCGCCGGGTGCTCGAACATCGTGCCGGTGCTCTACACCGCCGTCGGCAAACAGACCCTGATGCCGGAAGCCATCGCGGTGCCGGCCATCACCACCATCGGCTACGCCGGCATCCTCGCCGGCCCGGCGTTGATCGGGTTCGTTGCCCATGGCAGCAGCCTGAGCATCGCGTTCGGTTTGATTGCGATGTCGCTGGTAGCGGTGGCGGCCAGTGGGAAGGTGTTGAAGGTCTGAAGCCTTGTAGATTCACCCGTGGCGAGGGAGCTTGCTCCCGCTCGGCTGCGAAGCAGTCGTAAACCGGCGGACGCGCAATACCTGAAGATCCCCGTCCAACAGGTTTTGGGGCTGCTTCAACCCAGCGGGAGCAAGCTCCCTCGCCACAAGGGTACGTGTCAACCCTGGGTTTTCATCAAAAACCCACGCTCGCCTGCACGAAGAACGTACGCGGCGCGCCGACGTAGATGCCCGAGTTGTTGTCACTGGAGCGGGTGTAGTACTGGTGGTCGAACAGGTTTTTCACCCCAGCACCGACTTTCAGGTTCGACAGCTGCTCGCCGAAGTCATAGCCGGCCCGTACGTTCCAGAGCATGTAGCCCGGCATGTCGCCGTACTGCCCATCGGCGCTGCCGTCGGTGATGTAGTTGTCGCTGAAACTGCCGTCGGGATTCACGCTGTTGCCCGGTGAGCGCTGCTTGGATTGGGCGAAGCCGTCGAGGTTGTAGGTCCAGCGGTTGACCTCATAGCGCAGGCCCACGGTGGCTACCTGGCGTGAATAGAACGGCAGGTCACGGCCCTTGAAGCTGGGGATTTCGCCTTCATAGGTCGCGCGGGTGTAGGTGAAACCGGCACTGGCGGTCAGGCCGTCGAGGCGTGGATCCAGCGCGGCCATGTCGTAATGCACCGAAGCTTCCAGGCCCTGATGCTTGGTGGCGCCCATGTTCGTCCAGCCGACATCGTTGCTGATGTACTGCAACTCATCGTCAAAATCGATGTAGAACAGCGTCACCTCTGCGCCCCACACGTCATCGTTGTAACGCGTGCCGATTTCATAGGTCTTGGCCTTTTCCGGGCTCAGGCCGTTGGCGGTGTTGTTGCCATCGCCGCCCTGGCCCAGTTGGAAGTACTGCAGGCTGCCGAACGAGGTCTCGTAGTTGGCGAACACTTTCCAGGCATCGGACAGGTGATACATCACGCTCAAGGCCGGCAGCGGCTCGTTGCTGTCGATGCTGCGGCGTTTTTCCTGCACAGGACGGCCGGCGGTGTCGAGCACCGGGCGGTCGTGCCATTCGGTGCTGATGCTTTCGAAGCGAATGCCTGGAGTAATAGTCCATTTGCCGACGTCGATCTTGTCATCGATGTACACCGCGTGAGCTTCGGTGCCGCCGGTGCGATCCTGATACACGTGGCCGTCGGACCCCGGACGCACCACGGGTTCGTTGTTGCGTAATGCCAGGCGACTGGCCTCTTCGTGCATGCCTTCCTTGAGGTAGCGATAACCGACGCTGGCTTCCTGGGTGGTCGGCCCCAGGTCGAACACATGGGACACCCGAGGCTCGATCCCGAAGGTGTAATAGGTGCGCGGGTACGACACCAGGTTGCGCTGGTCCCGAGAGGCGATGGTGCTGCCGCGGTAGCTGTCGGAGTAGTAGGTCAGCACTTCGGCCTGGGTGCGCTCGCTGATCTCGCGGATCCACTTGAACGACACATCCTTGCGCCGGCCGCTGAAGTTGTCCCAGTCGCGGTCGGACTGGTACGGGTCCGCGTCGTATTGGGCCTGGGTCAAGCCACCGGGCATGTCGGCCTTGGCATCGTAATAGTGGAAGTTCAGCGAGAAGTCATCGACATCGGTTGGCGCCCAATGAGTCTTGAGAATCACGTCGTCGATGTCGTTGTCATTGTTGCTGCGGCGATAACCGTTGCCGTTGACGCCCGAATAGAGGAGCGCCACGCCCATGCCGTTGTCAGCGGTGCCGCCGAGAAACGCCGTGTCGATGTGCTTCCAACCGCCGCGCTGGGACGTTTCCAGGGTGCTGCCGATCTCACCGGTGGCTTTTTCGGGGATGGCGCGGGTCACGAAGTTGATCACCCCGCCGACGTTTTGCGGCCCGTAGCGCACGGAACCGGCGCCACGGACCACGTCGATGCTGTCCAGGTTGCCCGAAGAAATCGGCGCCATGGACAGCTGCGGCTGGCCATAGGGCGCGAATGCCGCCGGTACGCCGTCGATCAGCACCGTGGAGCGCGGCGACAGACGCGAGGTGAGCCCGCGCACGCCAACGTTCAGGGAAATGTCACTGCCACCGGTGCCGTTGGCCTCCTGCACCTGCACACCGGGCACGCGGCGCAACACGTCGCCCACGTTCATGGCGCCCTGCTCCACCATCGCTTCACGGCGGATCACTGTCCGTGCACCGGCGTGGTTCTGCACGACTTCGGCGTTGGCGTCGCCGAGCCAGTCGCCGACCACTTGAATGTCGGTGGTTCCCAGCTCCAACGGGCCGGCGGCGGATGCCGATGGTGCCGGCAGGACGGTCACTGAGCCTTCATCGACCTGGTATTGCAGGCCGCTGCCCTGCAACAACTGACGCAAGGCAGCCTCTGGGGACAGGTTGCCTTCTACCGCCGGGGCTTGTTTGCCGCTCACCAGTTCCGGGCTGAAAAAAACCTGCAAAGACGTCTGCTGGCCGAGTTGGCTCAGCGCTTGGCCCAACGGTTGCGCCTGGATATGGATGGCCGTGGTGGCCTGATCGGCATAGGCCTGGGACAAGCCGGCACTGACGGCCAGGGCAAGGGCTAGCGGCAGCCAGCGGGCGGGGGTGCGGTTGTTGTTTTTGGGGGAAGTTTTCACGTCGAACCTTGTCCTGTCGAATCGCAAGAATACGCGTCTGTTAATGCTAACCAGTTGCAGTTGGACAAGAAGACGAAGAACTCGAAAAAAACCTGAATTTATTTCGCAGTTATTTCCTGACTGCCGTCATCCAGCGTGCGCACGGCCACCGGCAGGACGTTCGGCAAGGCCTTGAGCAGCGCCTCGGGGTTGTCCGAGCGAAACACGCTGGTCAGACGCAAGTTGCCCACGGCAGCGTTTGCGACCCTGAGGGGCTTGGCGCGATAACGGGAGACTTCCTCGGCCACTTCACTCAGTGGGGCGTTATTGAACACCAGCTTGCCGTTGCGCCACGCGGTGAGTTCATCAGCATTGACTGCGTAAGGTGCGGCAACTTTGCCCTGGGCATCGATCCGCGTGCCCAGGCCCGCCGTGAGGCTGACGAACCCGGACGCCGGGGCGTCGCGACCCCGGACCTTGACGCTGCCCTCTTCAACGGCGACCCGAGTGCTGTCGGCATCGCGGCGCACATCGAAGCGCGTACCGGTCACCGTCACCTGGCCGTTGCCCGCATCGACCGTAAACGGACGCGCGGTATCATGCTCGACACTGAACAGTGCTTCTCCCTCGACCAGTTCCACCCGTCGCACGCGATGCTCGAACAAAATGCGCACATGGCTACGGCTGTTGAGGTCGATCAGCGAGCCGTCCGGCAACGCGACATGCCGGCGCTCACCCAAGGCCGTGGCAAATTCACCGCTGTAGTCACCTGAAGCGCCCAAGCCGCTGAACAGCCCCAGCCCGACCGCGACCACGAGCAACCCGGCGGCCACCGCATAGCGCAGCAGCGGCCGGCGCCTCGGGCGTTCGGCGGGCGGCTCGCACAACGCTTGCAAGCGCTCCCTGGGCAGCAAGTCCGTTGCACTCCAGATTCCTTGCAGCAGTTGAATCTCGTCACGGTGGTTGGGGTGTTCGCCCAGCCAGGCTTCGAAACGCTCACGCTCGTCGACACCCATGACGGGGCTTTGCAGGCGCACGAACCATAGTGCCGCCTCGTCGCGAACCCTGCTCTGCCCGCAGGCGCATTCACGGCTATCCATCATGGAAGGTCCTGTGGCTCAGGTGGAAGATGACGACCGGTCATTGATCGGGCCCGTCCAGGCGATCACGCAGATGGCGCAGGGTGCGGATCATATACTTTTCCACCATGTTTTTTGACAGGCCCAGGCGTTCGGCGATTTCCGCCTGGGTCAGGCCTTCGATCTTCTGCCAGATAAACACCGTGCGGCAGTTGGCCGGCAGCTCGGCGAGTGCCCGCTCGATGGAGTCGGCCAGTTGGATCGCATGCATGTAGTGCTCCGGGTCGCCGGCAAGCGAATGACAGGTGTCGAACGCCACTTCCTCCAGGGCGCCCCGTCGATCTTCACGCCGATAACCATCCACTGCAATGTTGCGCGCTGTCTGGTGCAGATAAGCGCGTGGCTGTTCAACTTGCGCCGAATCGGACTCGAGCACCCGCACAAAGGTGTCGTGGGCCAGGTCCTCGGCCTGTTGGCGATTGCGCAGGCGACGGGTCCAGGTGCCGATCAACTCTTCGTAGTGTTCGAAAAAGCCGGGTCTGCGAGGCAGCTTGGGGATCATCGCGGCGCGCTGTGGGAACGGGGCGTGAATAGTAATGCTTCCTATTAATATGAAGCAAACCTATTACGGCACCTGTCGTCCGAAGCTTGGAACCGAGCATCAACCAGTGGGAGCTTGCTCGCGATGGCGACTGCCAGTCCGCTACCGCGACCAAGCTCGCTACCACAATCGATCTCGGGTCAGAACCGACACACCGCCGCCGCTCCGCTATCGGTCGGCATGACATGCTCGGGTGGTACGACGATCACTTCACCGCCTTGCCGGGTCACGGCCAGGATCAGTTCATCCAGCACATCCGGGGCTTGTTCGTCGCCGGTTTCGTCGATGATGAGCCTGCCCTTGTCCGGATCGAGCTGACCGGGGACCTGCCGTTCGGCCTCTACCAGCAGCAACGCGACACGACTTTCCCAAGCGGCCTTGGCGATGTTGGCCAGGCTGTCCAACGCCCGTCCCTGCCCCACCGCGACGCCGTAACGATTCAAGCTGTCGATCACCCGGTCGGCGTGGCTGTGGGCCATGAGTTTCGAGCACTGGACCCGCAACTCTTCCAGGCCCAACCGCGAAGGATCCCCTTCGATGCCCTGCGCCAGCACGTTCGGGTTATGGCTGACGGCACGGAAAACCGCCTGGTTTTCCGGCAGGGCCACGACAATCATCGGCAGCCCCGAAGGTTGTGAATGGTATTGCAGGATGGCTTTGTCCACAGCACGGAAAAAGCGCTCGCGGTCCAGGTTGATTTCATCTTGCTTACCGCCGCCGGCGGACTCATGCATCATCGGATCGCCGCGCTCGCTGCTGCGGCTGAAACCGTTGGGAAAGCCTTGCTGGTCTCCCGAGGTCAAGTCGTCGCCCAAGGCCTCGTTCTGGTTACGCGGAACCTGTTCGGCCAACTCGACTTTTTCCAGCTGCTCGCAAGAGCCCTCGTACAACCAGACCTCATTACGGGTCAGGCACAGCACTTGATATCGCTCGGTTGACTGGACCAGCCGCAGCAGCGGCTTGAGGTAAGGATGGCTATTGGCGAAGGCGCATTGCGGCAAACGCTGGTTCACAGCAATGACTTTGAAATAGTCACGGGCGCCGAACACCGCGATGCCGTCGCGATTGGAGTTCCAGAAATCCTGGTCGTCTACCAGCGCATGAAAAGGCTCGAGCAACGGTGTGCAATCGAGGCCGGGGTGCTGGTTTTCCAGTTGGCTTTGCAGTTCGCGCACCAGGTTCTTGTAGCGAATCGGGTCCTGGCTGCGCTCCGGGAATGTGCGGTGTGTGGGCATATACAACGAAAGGCTCGGCTGTTCGTCGAACGCCAGGAGCTCGGCCAGCACTTGCCGGCTGAAGGGTTGATGAGCGGTCATGATTGTCTCCTTATTCTTTGCCACGAGCCTCTTGGTTTTCGAGGAAATCCTCCTCCAACATGGCGTCTACCATTTCCGGCGGAGCTTCATCCAAAGGGGCAGTCACGCGCCCCATGGATTCGACGGCAGGGTTGAGTTTGCCGATCTGATGATCGAGCGCATGCAGCATTTTCTCGGCGGCGCCCTCCACCGCCAGCTCCAGGCTATCGGCCTTGTGGCTGACGGAGATGGCCGCAACGCCTTGCAGGCGCGCCTCGATCTGGCAGCGTTTGTCCGCGGCGCCGCCCTTCTGGGCGTTCTCGTCGCTGACGTGGATTTCGACGCGGGCCAGTTGATCTTCGAAACGCTGCAGCGCGTCCACCACCGTGCTGCCGACCCACTCCTGCAATCGGGCACTGCCTTCGATATGGTTGCTGTTGACTTGAACTTGCATGATCGACTCCTTTGCAAAAGACGGCTGACGCCGCCTGTTGTAGGTAGAAGAAGATCCAACGGGCGAAGTTCCCGGCGCGGGATGACTGGCCAATGCCCTGGCCAAACGCAGCGGCGATGAATAAAAAAGGGAGCGCTGCGAAGCGCTCCCGCTATTTTCCAGTGCGCAATCGGCGCCTCAGGCCTCGGGCATTTTCCGGAAGCCCACCGCTAGCCGGTTCCAGCCATTGATGGCGTTGATTGCCACGCTCAGGTCGACCATTTCCTTAGGCGTGAAGTGCTCGCTCAGCAATGCGTAGTCGGCGTCGGGAGCATGGGTCTCGCTCAATCGGGTCAGGGCTTCGGTCCAGGCCAGGGCGGCGCGTTCGCGGCCGGTAAAGAATGGCGCCTCGCGCCAGGCCGTCACGGCATACAGCCGACGTTCGGTCTCGCCGCTCTCGCGCGCGTCGGCGGTGTGCATGTCGATGCAGAACGCACAGCCATTGATTTGCGAGGAACGCAGCCTGACCAGTTCGAGCAGGGACTTTTCCAGGCCCAGTTTCGAGACCGCGGTTTCCAGGGCCAGCATGGCTTTGTAGGCATCAGGGGAAGCGGCGTAGAAATCGATACGTGGTTGCATCTTGAACTCCTGGGCAACAATTGGGTGTAGCGCTACGTTAGCGGTGCGGTAGTGCGGTACAAATAGCCAATTGTTGGGAAGTTTGGGTGGCCAATGGGGCACGCGTAGAGGTTTACCTGTAAGGAGACCTGGAGGCTCTTGTGGCGAGGGAGCTTGCTCCCGCTCGGCTGCGAAGCAGTCGTAACCCAGCCGACGCGGTCCGCCTGGAAAGTGGTGTCAGGCATTTTGGGGCGGCTTCGCCACCCAGCGGGAGCAAGCTCCCTCGCCACAAGGGGACCGTGGGGACTTCGAGGTGTGCTTCAGGCCCGGCTGCGCAGCCACTGCAAGAAACGCTTCTTGGCGATCGGCTTGGGCACGTCGCGGGTCAGGTTCTGGGCCAAGTGCATGCGCACGTCCAGCAGGTTTTTCATCGCGTCGCCGATGTCTCGACGGGCCTCGAGACAAGGCTTGAGATAGCTGTTCTCGATGCGGTACAGCGTGCAGAAAGTCTTGGCGGTAAAATTTGCCAGCGCCGCTTGCTCGGCGATGATCCCGGCTTCGCCGATCACCTCTCCCGGCCCCATGCGCCCGCCCTCGAGTGGCTGGCCGTTACGCAGGAGGCTGACGCTGACCACCCCGGACTCAATGATGAACAGATGGTCGCTGACCTCCCCAGCGGCCAGGATCACATCGCCGGCGCGGAAAGTCTGCAAGGTCATGTTCTGGCTGAAAACGTCCTTTTCATCCGGACGCAACGTCGAAAAAATACTCGAGCTTTCCAGCAGTGCCCGAGGTCGCGAGACGCCGGTGACGGCGGTGCTTTCGCCAGTGGACAACAGGCTGACGCCCGACGCCTGCAAATGCCGGAACGCCAAGTCGAACAATTGATTGCGTACTTCGCGCTTCTGCCCCATTGAAGCCACGAACCCGCTGATCTCGTATTCCGCGCCAGCGCTTCCCGTGTTTTTCAGCGTCACGCAAGGCGCCGGGCTGGCGAGCAGCGCGCGGCAGCCGATCATTGCCCGCTCCAGCGCGTCGATGACCTTTTGCGGACGCGCGTGAGGACTGACCTGCAGGCTCACGGACAAACCATGCATATCGCTGGGCCGGCTGAAGTTGACGATCTTGGCCTTCGCCGCGAGTGAATTGGGAATCACCGCCATACTGCCCTGGGAAGTCTGCAACCGTGTCGCCCGCCAATCGATGTCGGTGACCCGCCCTTCGGTGCCATCGATGGAAATCCAGTCATCGACTTGATAGGGCTTGGTGGTGTTGAGCACGATCCCGGAGAACACGTCGCTGAGCGTGCTCTGCAAGGCCAGGCCGACGATGATCGCCATCGCACCGGACGTCGCCAGCACGCCCTTGACCGGCAGATCCAGCACATAGGCCAGCGCCGCGATGACAGCGACCAGGAAGATCACGGCGCCGAGCAGATCCTGCAGCAATCGCCCGGTATGGCCGACCCGTTGCATCATGACCGCGCCGATCATGACCGTCAGGGTCCGCGCGGCGAACAACCACCAGGCAATCTGCAAACCGGTCGCGGCCAAGTGCCGCGGCACATCGTCGACCCACTGCGCGGGTTCCATGGGATTGAGCCCTTCGCTGAACAGCAACATGCTGAACAACGAAAAAATCGCCAACCGCCCGCCGATTTTCCAATAGGTCCGATCAACACTGACCAGCCGCCACAACAGCAAGTCGAGCATAAGCAACGCCAGGGCACTGAGCAGCGGGTGATCGGTGATCAGGGACAGCATCAGGGGACAGCTCCAGAAGGTCATTGGCGAGAAGATTGGCACAGAATCAGCCGGCTGTAGAGATCGCCGAAAAAACCTTGTAGGAGCGCGCTCCGCCTCAGCCGTCCATACCCCCGAAGCGCCCGGAATGGAAATCCTCGAAGGCTTGGTGGATTTCCTGTTCGCTGTTCATCACGAAAGGACCATGGCCAACGATGGGTTCATCGATCGGTTCGCCGCTGAGCAACAGCAATACCGCGTCGGTGTCGGCGTGCAGGTTCAATTGATCACCGGCGCGCTCGAACAGGGCCAATTGCCCCGCCTCCACCCGCTCGCGGCCATTGGCCTGGACCGAGCCACGCAGCACGACCAGCGCGGTGCTGTGCCCTTCATGCAGGTCGAGCGTCAGGTCCTTGCCGGCATTCAGGCGAATATCCCAGACGTCGATGGGCGTGAAGGTCTTCGCCGGGCCTTGATGGCCCTCGAACGTACCAGCAATCAGGCGCAGGCTGCCGGCGGCGTCCTCCAGGGCGATGTTCGGGATGTCTGCCTTGAGCAGGGTCTGGTAGCCGGCCGGCGCCATTTTGTCCTTGGCTGGCAGGTTGACCCACAACTGGACCATTTCCATGAAACCACCCTGCCGGGCAAAAGCTTCGGAGTGGAACTCTTCATGAATGATCCCAGAGGCGGCGGTCATCCACTGCACATCCCCGGGGCCTATCTTGCCGCCGCTGCCGGTGGAGTCCCGGTGTTCCAGCTCGCCCTGGTAGACGATGGTCACGGTCTCGAAACCGCGATGCGGGTGCTGGCCGACGCCACGACGTTCACGGGTGGGCGCAAACTCGGTGGGGGGCGCATGGTCCAGCAGCAGAAATGGGCTGATGTGCTTGCCCAGGTTATCGTAGGAAAATAGCGTGCGAACCGGGAAGCCGTCGCCGACCCAATGCGGCCTTGGACTGGTGTAGAGGCCAATGATCTGTTTCAAGCTGCGTCTCCAAATCAGGTAATGCGATTCGATGGACACAGCTTAAAACCCAGGCCGTTAGTGCACCAGACTGCAAAAATCGGTCTTAGCGTTCTATTCACAGAACAGTGATTTTCAAAGCTGGTTGCGCTTGGCAAACTCCGACAGGCCAACCAGGGAATTCAACCCAAGTTTTTCCAACAGGCGGGTCTTGTAGGTGCTGACTGTCTTGGGGCTCAGGAACAACGCCTCGGCGATGTCCTTGCCTCGCATGCCCATCGCCAGCATCCGTAAAATGGAAAGCTCGCGCGTGGACAGCCTCTCCAGCGCCTGCTGCTCGGATTGTTGTTGGAAATCCAGCCTGACGGGCATCTGGGGGAAATAGGAATAGCCGGACTTCATGGCGTGAATGGCTTTGATCAGCTCTTTCAGATCGCTTTTCTTGGTCACGAACCCCCTGGCCCCGGCCGAGATACAGCGATTACAGAAATGCTGGGCATCCTGGGAGGTGAACACCAGCACGGCGCACGCCGGGTATTCGCCAGTGATCCAGACCAGCAAGTCCAGGCCATCGAAACCGTTCATCACCAGGTCCAGGATCACCAGCTCCGGAACGTTGTCCTTGATGCGCGTCCTGGCCTCGGTCGCGCCGCTGACATCCGTAACAGCGAATCCTTCGTTCTGGCAGACAAGCCGCAGTGCCCCTCGGATGACAGGGTGGTCATCGACAATCAGTACTTTTTTCAATACAGCTCCCCGGAGTCAATGCAAACGGCGCCGACGCCATGACTGCACCGGACTGTTACACAGGTGATTGGTAGCGCCACCTGTCAGATCTGACAGTGCCGACCAACGGCGCGCATCAGCCGCCGCGCCCCTGTCTGACGGCACCTCCCCAGGGTTGGGCCGACTCGCTGGCCTCGGGATCGACGGCCTTCATCAGGTGCCGCAGCGAAACAGCATCGGGTAACTGTGCGGTCATCATCTGCAAACAGGCTCGGCGACCGGCGGGCAATGTTCCCAGCGCAGCTTCCTGAGCGTTATAGATCAGGCCATGGCGGACTTGCAGGTTATCGAGGCAGAACCCAGGCAGGTCCAGTGCGCCCTCTGCCAAAATGGCGTTGACGACAACCAGGTCGAACGGCTCGCAGCCATAGTCCACCAACGTCAGGAATTCGTGCACGTCACTCACTGGCGCGATGCGGAAATAGCCCAGGTGATTGAAAAGGCGTTCCAGCTGCATTCGATGAAAATGCAATGGGTCGGCAATCATGATACGTAATGCTTTATTTGGCATGGCAGGCATTCCAATGGCGACGCGACAGGTACGAACCGGCTCGGGAACGTTAAGTCGCGTCAGGCTAGAGGAAGGTTTTTAGAGACGCTGTAGGACGAATCCCAAAAACAGGCGGAAAAATCGCCAAACGACCTGCGGCTCTGGGCGCCATCGATCAGTCCTGGTTGCCCGAAGGATCAATCGCACCGCTTCGCGCCCCGGTGACAAAGCGTGCGCTCGCCATGTGAATCTCCAGCCGTTCGGCCAGGCGTTCCATCGCCTGGCGCAATAGGTCCACCGCGTCGGCGAGTGACGAGTTCTCGCCCGCCCGACAGGCGTTTTCCAGTGCATCGCATGCCGCGATCAGGCGCTGTGCCTGGATAAGCCGGGCCCCGCCCTTGATCCGATGCGCCAGATCAGACAACCCGGGCAAGTCGTGACGCGAAAACAATGGCTGCAACCGAGCCTTGTCCAACGCATTGCTATCGATCAGCTCCTGCAACAACTTTCCGAGTGAAATCCTGTCGCCGCCCGTCAGTTGTTCCAGGCTGGCCAAATCGAAGTCGTCAGCGGTGGCCGGCTCCACGGCGCAACCGCCAGTGATCGATACCAGGCAGGCATCCAGTTGCTTGAGGCTGATGGGTTTGAACAGGCAATCATCCATGCCCGCCGCAAGACAACGGTCTTTTTCCTCGGGCTGGGCATTGGCCGTGAACCCGAGGATTTTCGTTGGCGACAAGCCTTGGACCCGCTCCTCGTTGCGAATGGCGCGCGCCAGTTCGTAGCCGCTCATCAGCGGCATGTTGCAGTCAGTGATGACCACATCGAAGTGCCCGGCGCGCCATACACGCAAACCCTCGGCGCCGTCTTCAGCTTCATGCGCAACGTGGCCCAGGTAATTCATCTGCTGGGACAACAACAAGCGGTTGGCCGGGTAGTCATCAACCACCAGGACGGTGAGCACCTGGGCCGGCGCCAGCGTCTCGTCCTTGACCGCTGGCGCTTGGGCCACGGCTTCGAGCAGCGGCAGCTCCAGCAGGATCTCGACCTGAGTGCCCTGCCCCGGCACGCTACTGAGCCGCAGGCTGCCTCCCATCATTTCACACAAGGTGCGACTGATGACCAACCCCAATCCGGAACCGCCGCGAGCAGCTTCGGTATTGTCGCCAACTTGAGTGAACGGGCTGAACAGGCGTCGCTGGTCCTGGGCGGATATTCCGACGCCGGTGTCTTCGACTCGCAGGCGAATGTCCAGACCCTTGCCGTCACGCGTCAGTTCGGTTCTCAAGCTCAGGCGCACGCAGCCTTGGCCGGTGAACTTGATGGCATTGCTCAGGACGTTCGAGACAATCTGCTTGAAGCGCAGCGGGTCAATCGACACGTCATGGCTGCTTGCCGCATCCAGGTCCAGTTGCAGACGCAGCTGTTTCTGCCGGGCCAGGCCTTCGAACATTCTCGCTACCGACTCGGTCAGGGCCCGCAGGTTGGCCCGCTCGGGCACCAGCGACAGCCGTCCCGATTCGATGCGCGCGATGTCGAGAATGTCGCCGATCAAATCCAACAAGCCTTGGGCAGCACTCGACGCAACTTCGAGCGCGGGCCGGTCCATGACGCCCTGGTCGGCTTTTTTCAACGCCAGTTCCAACATGCCGATCACGGCATTCATCGGCGTGCGGATTTCATGGCTCATGATCGCCAGGAACGTGGTCTTGGCCCGGTTGGCATCGTCGGCGCTGGCCTTGGCCACGCGCAACTGCTCCAGCAGCCGCCGCAGGTAGACGACCCAGCCCAACGTCAACGACAACAGCAGCGCGGCGATGGCAAACCCTTGGACGATGGTGGCGCGGTTGCGCAGCCAGTAGCTGTCGTCGATCACCACCTCACTGCGCCAACGATTGGTCAGCTCATCCATTTCCTCGGGGGAAATGCTCAGTAGCGCCTTGTCCAGGATTGAATACAGCTGCGGCGCGTCCCGGTTCGTTGCCAGGGCAACGCGCGCCGGCACGGTGCCCACGGTGCTGGTGACTTGCAGCGAGTCGCGATACTGGCGAGAAATCATATAGCGGGCGCTGATCAACGAATTGATCGCGCCATCCGCCCTGCCCGCAGCGACCATGCCCATGGCGTCGGCCGCGTTTTGCGCCGATACCAGTTGCACGCCGGGAAACTGCTCCAGCAGGTACTCACGCAGTACGTTGCCTCGCACCAACGCCAGTCGCTTGCCAGCCATCCGATCCACCGTCAACGCGTCCCTGGCCTTGATGGGCACCACCAGCACGAACGGGTTCGTCAGGTACGGTCGGGTAAAACGCAACTCATCCTCGAGCTCGGCGCTGGGTATGGCGGTCGCCAGCACGTCGGCCTTGCCGCTGGTGATCAGGCCGATCAGTGCGTCCACCGAGTCGCCACGCTGGATGTCGAATTTCAGGCCGGTACGCAGGCTGATCCTGGCCAGCACATCGGCACCGATACCGCGCAGATGGCCCTGCTCGTCAAAAAAAGTCAGCGGCAGGAAATGTTCGCTGACCGCCACCTTGATCCGCGGATGTGCATCGAGCCAGCGCTGTTCATTGACACTGAAATGCACCGCTGGCTGGCCCGCCACGCTCGCCCCGCCGGCGCTCCAGCGCCGCAGGATACCCATGCGCTCGCCAACGGGAATGGCTTGCAGGGCGGCATTGACGATGCGCAACAGCCGCGCATTGTCGCGACTGACCGCGAAGGCGAAGGGTTGCACTTCCATGCGAGAAAAATCCACCAACTGGACGTTGTTCAGGTAGTTCTTGCTGATCAGGTAATGGGCGCTGATCGAGTCTCCCAGGTAAACATCGGCCTGGCCAAACGCTACGGCGCCAATGGCGCTCAAGGTCGAGGGGAACAACTGCAAAGTGGCGTCGGGATAGAACGCCTCGACCTGGTCCGGTGGCAAGTAGTGATAAAGCATCGCTACCCGCTTGCCCGCCAAGTCCGAGGGCACATCCTCGCTGTCGTCGACGCGGGCCACCAGGGTGGGCAGGTCATCGGCGTAGGCTTGGGACATGACTAGCGCGGGATCGCTGGCCTCGAAGCCGTTGGCGGTGCCGAGCAGATCGATCTCCCCGTCGCGCAACGCCTGGAGCGATGCGTCCCGTGACGCGTAGCGCCGCACTTGGATCTCGACATGCAGCAACTGCCCCAGCAACTCGGCGTAATCGGCGGTCAATCCCTCATAATCCCGGCCATTTGCGGTGATACTGAACGGCGGATAATCCGGCGCCGAGGCACCCAGCAGCAACCTGCCCTTTTGCCGCAGCCAGCGCCGATCGGCCTCGTCCAGGGACACGGAATAGTCGCTCACGGCGGAACGCCCGAGCACGTCCAGCGACTCGGGTTCGGCACCCACCTGCGGCGCCACACATGCTAAGCCCAGCCAAATCGCCGCCAGGCCTGTGCGCAGAAACAGCATCATTGGATCAGGGTTTCGCTTGGCGAAATCGGCCCGGAGCGCTACAGGCTAGCGCCCGGCTGATAGGTTCGAACTGCCAAAGCGAGGGAACAGCGAACCGTCAACGTACCCGCCAGCCGAAACCAGGAGGCACGTTGAGAGTGTAGGAAGTTTCTGAGGAATTTCCCGGCGAGTGTGGAATTGGGACTATTTCGTTGCCGAGCCCTACGCGGTGGCTAGCTTCAGCTCGCCCACCGAATGCCCCTGTCCGCGAAGGTTGCCGTGTTCATAGAGAGAGCCGGCGATTTCATCGGCGCGCACCGGCAGGATCGACAACAAGGTGTCGCTCAGGCCATGGCTGGCCTGGCAGAAACCCTGCATGTAGATCGCGGCCTTGCAGCGCTCGTCGGTGATCAACTTGTAGTTGCGATCCACCTCGAAATCTCCCAGGTACGGTGCCAGCGGCTCCAGCAACGTACGGTGCATCTGCCGCTCGTAACCGGTGGCGAGCACCACCGCGTCATAGCGGCGCACCGTCAGTTCACCGGTGGCGTTGTTGCGCACCGCCAGTTCCACGCCGGCGTCAGTGGCGGTGGCTTTCTTCACCGTAGTGAGGGTGCGGAACGCGTGGCGCGCCACGCCCGAAACTTTCTGCCGATAGAAAATTCCGTAGATGCGTTCGATCAGGTCAATGTCCACCACCGAATAATTGGTGTTGTGGTACTCGTTGACCAAGCGCTCGCGCTCGCTGTGGGGTTGCTGGAACACCAGGTCGGTGAATTCCGGGGAGAACACTTCGTTGACGAACGGGCTGTCGTCCGCCGGCTTGAGGGCCGAGCCGCGCAGGATCATGTCGACCTGTACCGATGGGAAGCTGTCGTTGAGGTCAATGAAGGCCTCCGCGGCGCTTTGCCCGCCGCCGATAATGGCGATGCTCATTGGCTGGCCGCTGACGCACCGTTGGGTCGCCATGCGCTCCAGGTATTGAGAATGGTGGAAGACCCGGGCGTCATTCTTGAAGCCTTTGAACGCTTCGGGAATACGTGGCGTGCCACCGGCGCTGACCACCACCGAACGGGTGATGCGTACGAATTCCTCACCCTGCCCGCTACGGGAAATCACCCGCAGCGCTTCGACTTGCTGGTTGTGCAGCACCGGTTCGATGCGCAGCACTTCTTCGCCGTAGCGGCTTTGCCCGGCAAACTGCGCCGCGACCCAACGCAGGTAATCGTTGTACTCCATGCGGCACGGGTAGAAGGTTCCCAGGTTGATGAAATCAACCAGGCGGCCATGGTGCTTGAGGTAATTGACGAACGAATAGGGACTGGTGGGATTGCGCAGGGTCACCAGGTCCTTGAGGAACGAAATCTGCAGCTCGCTCTGGGTCACCAGGGTGTTGCCATGCCAGCGATAGTCGGCCTGTTTGTCGAGGAACAGCACATCCAGCTCGCCCTGGACCGGGCCGCGCTCCTGAAGCGCAATGGCCAGCGCCAGGTTCGAGGGGCCGAAGCCGATGCCGATCAAGTCGTGAACGTTGGGCGCAGCAATTGCCTGAGTCATGTCCAGTGTCCTCTGGAGAAGCCCCTCAACAGGGCGCGAAAGCCTGGGTGACTCGCCCGGCCCGCGTAAGGCCGTCAAGTCGTCTGTTGAGAGGAACGAGGACGGTGTAGGGAAATTTACCGCTGCGCGATCAGTGAAGGTGAATCAAGGCGCGTCCCACTGCCGCACGCGCACGCGACAATGCTTCATGGCGTTGACGATGTGCTTCTCCACCAACGCCCGGGAAATGCCAAGGCGCTCGGCGATCTGCGCATGGGACAAGCCTTCGAGCTTGCGCAGCAGGAAGCTCTCGCGACACAGCGGTGGCAACTCGGCCAAGGCCCGTTGCAGCATGCCCAGGCGCTGGCCGTGGTCGAGGCTGGTATGGGGCGACGGGGTGAAGAAGCGCTCCTCGCTGTCCAATACGTCGAGCGATTCGACCTGGCGCAGTGTATTGCGCCGATGGCCGTCGATCACCAGGTTCAATGCGGTGCGATAAAGGAACGCCCGGGGTTGCTCGATGGGCGTATCACTGGCGCGCTCCAGTACCCGCACGTAGGCGTCATGCACCACATCCTCGGCCGCCTGGCGGTTGCCTAGCCTGGCGTTCAGGAAACACACCAGTTCGCGATAGTAGTTTTCCAACATGACTCCCGTGCGCAATGTCTGCGACAACTATCCCTGTGCCAACCGGCATGCCGGAAAAAGGCATGGCACGATAGTGGCATATTCAATCGCGTAATTTATAGTAATTCTCATATAGATTTAAAGCTTTGGTTTGTATCAAGGCGGCTTCGTTTATTCCCATTAGCCCAGGTATTTGCTTTTGTGGCGAGGGAGCTTGCTCCCGCTGGCCTGCGCAGCAGACCCAAGGCAGGCGACATCTTTAAAACTGGGGCTCAGTTTTGGGGCCGCTTCGCGGCCCAGCGGGAGCAAGCTCCCTCGCCACGGGGTTAGTGTCGTTCAATTGGTACCCGCTAAATTCCCGCCCGTAACGCTCGTCTACCAGAACAGCCCCCCGTCCCTGCTGCTCCTGCGACGGGCCCGATATCACTGGCCGGAACCCTGCATGAACCGTCCCCGCCTCACCCGACCCGCCTGGCTCCTGACCTTCGCCCTGCTGCCAGCCGTGGCCTTCGCCGCTTGGCAAGCGGTCATACCAAATCGTGCTCCCCTTGCCACCGCCCCCGTCACCCGTGGCGATATCGAAAACAGCGTCACCGCCCTTGGCACCCTGCAACCACGGCGTTATGTGGACGTAGGCGCCCAGGCCTCGGGGCAGATCCAGAAGATCCATGTCGAAGCCGGTGACGAGGTCCACGAAGGCCAGCTATTGGTAGAAATCGACCCGTCCACGCAAAAAGCCAGGCTCGACGCCGGGCGCTTTTCTATCGAAAACCTCAAGGCCCAGCTCCAGGAACAGCGCGCTCAACACGACCTGGCACAGCAGAAATTCCGTCGCCAACAGCAACTCAAGGCCGGCGGCGCCACTCGCGAAGAAGATGTGCAGACCGCCCAGGCCGAAGTGCGGGCGACCCAGGCGCGCATCGATATGTTCCAAGCGCAGATCCGCCAGGCCCAGGCCAGTTTGCGCAGCGACGAGGCCGAGTTGGGCTACACGCGCATTTATGCGCCGATGAGCGGCACCGTCGTCGCCATCGGTGCCCGGGAAGGCCAGACCCTCAACGCCCAGCAGCAAACCCCGCTGATCCTGCGCATTGCGCGGCTGTCGCCGATGACGGTCTGGGCCGAAGTCTCGGAAGCCGACATCGGCCACGTCAAGCCGGGCATGACCGCCTACTTCACGACATTGGCCGGTGGCAGCCGGCGCTGGAGCAGCACCGTGCGGCAGATCCTCCCGGTGCCGCCACGCCCGCTGGAAGCCAGCCAGGGCGGCGGCCCTACCGGTGGCCGCAGCGGCAGCGAGCGGGTGGTGCTCTACACGGTGTTGCTGGACGTCGATAACGCCGACCGCGCGCTGATGACCGACATGACCGCCCAGGTATTTTTCGTCGCCGCCCAAGCCAAGGACGTGCTGACCGTGCCCATCGCCGCGTTGCGGGACGCCGATCAGGTACGGGTGCAGGCCGACAACGGCGACGTCCAGCCGCGCACCGTTCGCACCGGCGTCAGCGACCGCCTGCGCACGCAGATTCTCGACGGCCTGAACGAAGGCGACCGGGTGCTGATCGGACCGGCCAGCGGCAACGGGGGCTGAAATGGATACGCCCCTCATCGAACTGCGGGACATTCGCAAGGCCTACGGCGGCGGCGACAGCCCACGGGTGGAAGTCTTGCGTGGCATCGACTTGTCGATCCAGGCGGGGGAGTTCCTGGCGATTGTCGGGGCGTCCGGCTCCGGTAAATCGACGCTGATGAATATCCTCGGCTGCCTCGACCGTCCCACCAGTGGCGAGTATCGTTTCGCCGGCGAAGACGTCGCCGGCCTGGGCAGCGACGAACTCGCCTGGCTGCGGCGCGAAGCGTTTGGCTTCGTGTTCCAGGGCTACCACCTGATCCCTTCCGGCAGCGCCCAGGAAAACGTCGAGATGCCGGCCATCTACGCCGGCACTTCGGCCGCCGAGCGCCACGCCCGGGCCAGCGCCCTGCTCGAACGCCTCGGGTTGGCGAGCCGCACCGGCAACCGTCCCCACCAGCTGTCCGGCGGGCAGCAACAGCGGGTATCGATTGCCCGGGCCTTGATGAACGGCGGGCACATCATCCTCGCCGACGAACCCACCGGCGCGCTCGACAGCCAGAGCGGGATCGAGGTCATGGCGCTACTCGACGAACTGGCGAGCCAGGGTCATGTGGTGATCCTGATCACCCACGATCGCGAGGTGGCCGCACGGGCCAAACGCATCATCGAAATCCGCGATGGGCTGATCATCAGCGACAGTGCCACCGCTTCGCCGAGCGTCCCACAAGCCAATCCGAACGCATTGCAAGCGGTGGACCTGCGCCAGCGCCTGAGCGCCGGCAGCGAGCACAACGGTGCCTGGAAAGGTGAGCTGCTCGACGCGGTACAAGCGGCGTGGCGAGTGATGTGGATCAACCGCTTTCGCACCGCCCTGACCTTGCTCGGCATCGTCATCGGCGTGGCCTCGGTGGTGGTGATGCTGGCCGTGGGCGAAGGCAGCAAGCGCCAGGTCATGGCCCAGATGGGCGCCTTCGGCTCGAACATTATCTACCTCAACGGCACGGCACCCAATCCGCGCGCCACCAAGGGCATCATCAGCGAACACGACATTGCCGCCCTCGCCGCCCTGCCGGAAGTGCAGCGCATCATGCCGGTCAACGGCAACAACGCCAATGTGCGTTTTGGCAACCTCGACCACACCAGCTATGTGGGCGGCAACGACACCAACTTCCCGACCATTTTCAATTGGCCGGTGGCCCAGGGCAGTTACTTCAGCGAGACCGACGAACGCAGCGCAGCAGCGGTAGCCGTGATCGGCTACAAGGTCCGGCAGAAGTTGCTCAAGGATGTCGTCGATCCCATCGGCCGCTACATCCTGATCGAAAACGTACCATTCCAGGTCGTCGGCGTGCTGGCCGAAAAAGGCGCCAGCTCCGGCGACTCGGACGCCGACAATCGCATCGCGGTGCCCTATTCCGCCGCCAGCGTGCGCTTGTTCGGCACCCGCCATCCTGAATACGTAGTGATCGCGGCGCGGGACGCAGGCAAGGTCAAGGAAGCCGAGGACGCCGTTTCCCGCACCCTGTTGCGACTGCATGACGGCAAGCAGGATTTCGAGCTGACCAACAACGCCGCGATGATCCAGGCCGAGGCCCGCACCCAAGGCACGCTGTCGCTGATGCTCGGGGCCATTGCGGCGATTTCATTGCTGGTGGGCGGCATCGGCGTGATGAACATCATGCTCATGACGGTGCGCGAACGGACTCGGGAGATCGGCATCCGCATGGCCACCGGCGCCCGCCAGCGCGACATTCTGCGCCAGTTCCTGACTGAAGCGGTGATGCTCTCCGTGGTCGGTGGACTGGCCGGCATCGGCCTGGCCTTGCTGGTGGGCGGCGCATTGCTGCTGGGCAAGATCGCCGTGGCCTTCGAATGGCTGGCGGTGTTCGGCGCCTTCGGTTGCGCGCTGATCACTGGCGTCGTCTTCGGTTTCATGCCCGCCCGCAAGGCGGCTCGCCTCGACCCGGTCGCGGCCCTCACCAGTGAATGAATCCTTCTCTATGAAAGCGCACCTGCCCCTTCTGGCCGCCAGCCTGTTGCTGGCGGCCTGCGCCACTCCTGCGTCGGCACCGGACAGCGGAATCCAGCCGCCCCAGGCCTGGCAGAACCTCGACACCGCTGGCAGCCGAGCGGATAACCAGCAATGGTGGACGCATTTCGGCAGTCCGCAACTCGATCAATTGATCGAACAGGCACGCTTGGGCAGCTTCGACTTGGCCGCGGCCATGGCCCGGGTGCGCCAGGCCCAGGCCAGCGCGGTGATCGCCGGCGCGCCGTTGCTGCCCGCGGTCACGGCCGGACTCAACGGCAATCGCCAGGAATTGTTGCGCGGCAAAGGCTACAGCCAACTGGACGTCGACCGGGACAACCGCACCATCGATTACTACGACGCCAACCTCAGCGCCAGCTATGAGCTGGATTTCTGGGGCGGCAAGCGGGCGGCCCGGGACAGCGCGCAGAGCTCGCTGTCGGCCAGCCAGTTCGACCGGGCGACGGTGGAGCTGACCTTGCTCAGCGGCGTCGCCAACAGTTACACCCAAGCTTTATCGCTGCGCGAACAACAGCGCATCGCCGAACTGAACCTGACCAACGCACAAAACGTCTTGAAGCTGGTGCAAACCCGCTACGACGCCGGCAGCGCCACGGCCCTGGAGCTGTCCCAGCAAAAAAGCCTGGTGGCGACCCAACAACGCCGCGTGCCGCAAGTGCAGCAGCAGGCACGGGAGGCGTTGATCACCCTCGCGGCCTTATTGGGCCGACCGGTGCAGTCGCTCCAGCTCGACAACGAACAGTTCGACCGCTTGCACTGGCCCGCCATCGACGCCGGCGTGCCCAGCGAGCTGCTGCGCCGCCGCCCCGACATCGCCGCAGCCGAAGCACGCCTCGCCGCCGCCCAGGCCGATATCACCGTGGCCCGCGCCGCCATGCTGCCCTCGGTCACCCTGGGCCTGAGCTTGGCCACCGGCGCCGACATCGCCGACCAATTGCTGCGCAACAACGTCTACAACCTCGGTGCCGGCCTGACCGCACCGATCTTCAACAACGGCCGCCTGCGGGCCGAACGGGACAGGGCCAGCGCCCGGCAAGAAGAATTGCTGGAAACCTATCGCGCAGCGATCGTGAACGGCTTCGCCGACGTCGAAAAAGCCTTGAACAGCATCAACGGATTGGATCAGCAACGGCAATGGCAGACCGAAGAACTGCACCAGGCCCAGACCGCCTTCGACATCGCCCAGAGCCGCTACCAGGCCGGCGCCGAAGACCTGCTCACCGTGCTCGAAACACAACGCACGTTGTACGCGGCACAGGACATGAACGTGCAACTGCGGTTGGCGCGGGTGCAGGCGAGCGTGGCGTTGTACAAGGCGTTGGGTGGGGGTTGGCGGGTGGAGCCGATCTAAAGCCAAGCACCACCGTGGCGAGGGAGCTTGCTCCCGCTGGGCCGGTCCGACGCCTCGGGCGTAGCAGCCCCAATGGCAAGCGCATCGGTGGGTCAGGTGTTTTGAGGCGGCTGGTTCTGGGGCCGCTGCGCAGCCCAGCGGGAGCAAGCTCCCTCGCCACGGGTAATTCGTCTCGTCAAAAATAGTGTTCGGCTCGGGTTCTGTTTATCGGGCTATGTAGGACACCCGAGCGAGGCTACGTTGCCTTGCGTCATTGCCTACAACTACGCCAGAATCCGCCGGCTTGTGCGCTTGGCCACCTGTCGATAAGTTGTTTCCCGTCACTGCCCATCAGTGAACGGGTCTGCAAGCCCGACGAAATACCAGGCGCATAGCCACAAGCCAATCGACACATCCGTGTCGCTCAATGGCGGCTGTGTGCGGGAGACCTTCGGGTCTGCCGGGTTCCTGGTTTCCCGGTCTTGCAGACCTGCACATAGCTGCCACCCATCATCTGCAAGTGATGTCTGGCAGCACCTTGTAAATAATCAGGAGCTGCAGAATGTTCAAGATCACCCCCAATCCCCCCGAAGACGATTCCAGGAAACTCAACGAAGCCGCCGACCGCGCCCTCGCCTTTTACCTCGATCCCAAACCTGAAAAACCCAATCCACCGCCGGGCCAGCTATTCACCGTGGCGGAAGGCGCGGACATGGAATGCCTGTTGGCCAACCTCAGCGAAACCCTCGCCTCGGTGAATGTCATGGCCAGCGAGTTGGCGTTTGATTTGGAAGGCTCGCGACGGAGTTTCGCGCTGGCGATCCAGCAGATGATCGAACTCGGTGAGCTATTGGCGAACCGCGCCCTGGACATCGCCGCGCCGCGCTAGAAACCTCAGGCCGAGTGAAACCCGTGGCGAGGGAGCTTGCTCCCGCTGGGCTGCGTAGCAGCCCCAATGGCCAACACCTTGGTGGGTCAGGTGTTTTGAGGGGGATAGGTTTTGGGGGCCGCTGCGCAGCCCAGCGGGAGCAAGCTCCCTCGCCACAAAAGCAGGTGTTGCGCACAAGGAAACATTAAACCGGCTTGGACTTGAGATTCCGCGCATACCAAGGCCGTTGCGGCACGCGGCGAAACAGTTGGGACAGCTTGGCATCGTCGCTTCCAAACGTGATGCGCAACGCCAGTTTCATGGTTTCCGGGTCCATCTCTACCGAGCGTCCGCCCTGCAACCCCGGCGTGGTGCTGCACCCGTGGGTGTCCGGTCCCAGCCAGGGGTCGGCGATTTCGACCCAGCGACCCGGCGCGAACCAAGGCACGCCGTTGACCTCGAGCCGGCTCACTTCGCCCGGATGGAAACGTTCGTGGGCGCGGTACCAGTCTTCGAGGCGATCGTCGATCCAACCGTGGAAAGCCCAGAACACCGGGCTTACATGGGAGGAAAACGGGTCACCGAGAAAGTCGTTTTCCGGCTCGAACCAACGCTGGGCGAAGTCCGCCGGATCGCGGGCGAACGGCACCGGGTGGCCGTTGGACGGATCCCGAGGCACCGAGGCCCAGCGCATGTGCAGCCAGTCGTGCAGGCCCAGTTCCACTTCCGAACCGAACTGGCCCAAGGTCAATTTCGACAGGTAGCGCGGGTCGCGATAGCGCGATTCCCAGACCTGGAAATTACTGTGATAGGTCTCGGCGGTCTTGATGTCGCTGACCCACTGGGCGTACTGCTCATCGCCACGGGCCAGCCAGGTCGGCGGCAGCGCCGTGCCATCGACGTTGTCGAAATACCGGGCAAACCCGAGGCGATCACGTTCCAGCTCCGGTTGCGGCAACGGAAAGCGTGGCCACGCCGGTAGCGGCTGGAACGAACGGGCCGTGCCCAGCATGTGCCGGTGCATGAAGAAGAAGTCCACGCCCGAGCCATTGCGATCTTTACGCTTGCCGCGAGCGTCACGTTCCTGACCTCTCGGGCCGGGCTGCCAGCCGATGCCACGCAAGGCATCTCGCTTGTCTTCGTCCAGGGTGTGCCATTTGTCCCGCGAGGCATGCCAGAGCTGATGGAACAGCCGGTGCTCGGGCGACACCAGCCAGGCCAGCAACGCCGGGCTCAGCGGTATGCGCTCACGAGCTTCAGGGAAACGCTGCTTGACCGCAACAAACTGATGGTCGAGTTCGGGCGACGCCAACGGACGATCCAGGCGCAACACCCGGCCGCTGAGCGTGGCCGTGCCGGCGTTGCCAAAGCCGGCCCAGACTTCGTCCAGGGTCATGATGAACTCGTAATCCGGCGCGTCATGCTCGGCGCCGATCAATCGCCAGCTCAGCTGCTTCGGATCGCTGCCGGCCAGGTCGCCCAATACGCGGTAGCGCGGTTCGTCCCCGGCGCGCAGGCGCTCGGCGGTGTCGAGGCAACCCACGAGGCCACGGCCCTTGTGGGCAATGTCGAGAAACACCTGCAGTCCATCGTCCGGCAGCCCGTCGAGCCCGGCATCGCGTCCGGTAAAACGGATCGTCCAGATGCCGCGCAGCGTGTTGGCACGGCGTTGACCCGCCACGTCCGCCACCTCGAACGAAGCCTCGCCGGGCGTGATGGTCGGGTCCGGCCGGGTCAGTTCACGGTGCCCGTAATACACCGCAGGCACGGCGGCACCGGTCAGCGCCAGGCCTGCCATGAACCATCGTCGAGAAATCGTCATTGCCTTACCTGTGTTCACCCTGGGGCGGGCTTTATCCAAGCTAGAACGTTGGCTGAGCGGACAAATTTAAGGCAAGAGAACAGCTTGGCTGCTGACGATGGCGATGATGCAGGCGCCTAAATTTCCCGCCCGACCGCTCGTTCCCCCCAGATAGCAAAGGCCCTCGAGCCTGTTCTTCCAAGGCGAACCAGACTGAGATCGGCAATGACAACACCACGTTCGAAAAAGGCTCTGTTCATCGGCGTGCCCCTGGCCCTGGCGCTGGTCGTCGGTGGCGGGCTCGCGGCCTGGGACCATTGGTGGCGGGACAATCCCGGCTACCCGGTCAAAGTGATGAAAGAGGCCAGGGAGTTGCACGAACGCCTGCTGTCCTTCGACAGCCACATCACCGTGCCGCTGGATTTCGGCACCGCCGGCAATGAAGCCGACAAGGACGGCAGCGGCCAGTTCGACCTGGTGAAAGCCAATCGTGGCCACTTGTCTGGCGCAGCCCTGACCATCTTCGGCTGGCCCGAGCTTTGGAATGGCCCCAACGCCCCGCACAAGCCCACCGCCGGCTTCGTCGAGGAGGCGCGCAACCAGCAGGAAGTGCGCTACAAAATCATCACCGGCATGGTCCGGGACTTTCCCAACCAGGTCGCCATCGCCTACACCCCGGATGACTTCCGGCGCCTGCACGGCGAAGGCAAATTCGCGATCTTCATCAGCATGCTCAACGCCTATCCACTGAGCAACGACCTGAACCTGCTCGACCTGTGGACGGCGCGGGGCATGCGCATGTTCGGCTTCAGCTACATCGGCAATAACGATTGGGCCGACTCTTCGCGGCCGCTGCCGTTCTTCAATGATTCGCCGGACGCCCTCGGCGGTCTCTCCGACATCGGCAAGCAAGCGGTGAAACGCCTGAACGACCTGGGGGTGATCATCGACGTGTCGCAGATGTCGACCCCGGCCCTGGAGCAAGTCGCGCAACTGAGCCGTACGCCGTTGGTGGCCTCCCATTCCGCGCCACGGGCGATGGTCGACATCCCACGCAACCTCAGCGACAAGGAAATGCAGCTGATCAAGGCCAGCGGCGGCGTGGTGCAAATTGTCGGTTTTTCCCAATACCTGCGCCCGCTGACGCAAAAGACCCAGGACAAACTCAACGCCCTGCGCGAGCGCTTCGACCTGCCGCCGCTGCCCAATCTGGCGATGGCGCTGATGCCGGGCGACCCGATCATTGCCGCATGGCCGGAACAGAAGTTCGGCGAATACGCCGGCCAGCTCTACGGCATCCTCGAAGACGAACCCAAGGCCAGCCTCAAGGACCTGGGCGATGCCATCGACTACACCGTGCGCAAGATCGGCATCGACCACGTCGGCATCAGCTCGGACTTCAACGAAGGCGGCGGCGTGAAGGGCTGGGAGAACGTCGGCGACATCCGCAACGTCACCGCCGAACTGCTGACGCGTGGCTACTCCGAGGCCGACATCGCCAAGCTCTGGGGCGCAAATTTCCTGCGGGTCTGGGATCAGGTCCAGAAAGCCGCCCGCCCCGCCATCGCCTCGACCCAGAAGGTCGGCCAGCCATGAACGAACGCCGCACGTTTCTCAAGCAAGCCGGGATTCTCGCCGCCGGCTTGCCGTTAGCCGCCAGCCTGCCATCCACTGCCGTTGCCGATCCGCTGCCGCCGCTGCCTCGGGACAAATGGGCGCAGTTGCGCTCGTTGTTCAACCAGGACCCGGACTACCTGCACTTCTCCAACTTCCTGATCACCACCCACCCGCGCCCGGTGCGCGAGGCCATCGAACGGCACCGTGCCGCGCTGGATAAAAACCCGGGGCTGTTGATGGACTGGGACTTGGGCGTCACCGAAGAGCGTGAGGAAAACGTCCGGACCTGGGCCGGCCGCTACCTGCAAGCGACCCCGAAACAGATCGCCCTGACCGGCAGCACCACCGAAGGCCTGGCGATGATTTACGGCGGCGTCCATGTACGGCCCGATCAGGAAATCCTCACCACCGCCCATGAACACTACGCCACCCACACCATTCTCGATTTGCGCAAGCAACGGGAAGGCACCCGGGTGCGCAAGATCAAACTGTTCGAAAACGCCCACAGCGCCAGCCATGATGAAATCCTCGCGGCCATCGACCACAACATTCGCCCTGAAACCCGCGTACTGGGCATGACCTGGGTGCATTCGGGCAGCGGCGTGAAGCTGCCGATCGGCAAGATCGGCGCCCTGGTGGACAAGCACAACCAGGGCCGCAGCGATGAACAGCGAATCATTTATGTGGTGGACGGCGTGCACGGTTTCGGCGTCGAGGACCTGGATTTTCCGGCGATGAATTGCGATTTCTTCATCGCCGGCACCCACAAATGGATGTTCGGTCCGCGCGGTACCGGCGTGGTGTGTAGCCGCAGCGAAGAGGTCAAGTACGTCACGCCGATCATTCCGACCTTCTCCGAGGCCACGGCGTTTTCCACCACCATGACGCCTGGCGGTTACCACGCCTTCGAACATCGCTGGGCGGCGGACGAGGCCTTCAAGTTGCATCTGCAACTGGGCAAGGCCGAGGTGCAGGCGCGCATTCACGCCCTCAACAGCTACTTGAAAAAACAACTGCTGGCACTGCCGCAAATCGAACTGGTCACGCCGCTGAGCCCCGAGCTGTCGGCGGGCTTCACCTTCTTCCGCGTCAAGGAGCGCAAGAGCGACGAAATCGCCGCCTACCTGATGCAGAACCGCGTGATTGCCGACGCCGTGCATCGCGATGCGGGGCCGGTGGTGCGCACCGCGCCGGGGCTGCTCAACAGCGAAGCCGAGATCGATCGCTTCATGACCTTGCTGGGCAAGACACTCTGAACCTGACTTATCGAGAGAGACGGATGAACAGTTTTTCGTTGAAGCTACTCCCGACACTGGCCCTCGCCGCCCTGCTGCCCTCCGGCGCTGAGGCCGCGCAACCGGGCCAGGTCTTTCGCGACTGCAAGGATTGCCCGGAAATGGTCGTGCTGCCCACCGGCACCTTCCAGATGGGCACCCCGGAAGACGAAGTGGGACGCGAGCCCGACGAAGGCCCGCTGCACCCGGTGACGTTCGCCAAGCCGCTGGCGATCAGCCGTTTCCAAGTGCTTGAAGGCGAGTGGTTCGCCTACCTTCAAGACAGCGGCTACGTGGTGCCCGATGGCGATAAGCGTCCCGGTCGCGCCTGCAAGGCCGGCGTCCCGGATTATCAGGGCAGCGACCCGCGCAAGCAGTACACCGACCGGCACCCGGCGGTGTGCATGGATTTCGCCGAGGCCAATGCCTACGTGGCCTGGCTGTCGAAAAAGACCGGCAAGCAGTACCGGTTGGTCAGCGAGTCCCTGCGCGAATACGCGGCACGCGGCGGCAGCAGCGGCCCGTTCCCCTTCCCCTTCGATGAAGGCAAGGACTACAGCATCGCTCAGCACGCCAACACCTATGGCGCGGCCGACGGCTACAACTTCACCGCCCCGGCCGGCAGCTTCGCGCCCAACGCCTTCGGGGTGTACGACATGCACGGCAACGTCTACGAATGGACCGCCGACTGCTTCAACGAGAACTACGCCGGCGCCCCAAGCGATGGCAGCGCCGCGCTGACAGGCAACTGCAAGATACGGCGCATTCGTGGCAACGATTGGGGCGAAGCGCCGGTGTTTTCCCGTTCGGGCAACCGCAATGCGGTGTATGCCGACGCACGCGGCGATTGGCTGGGGTTCCGGGTCGCCCGGGATATGTAAGCCGTGCCTACCTGCCTAGCGCCACTTAGCCCGTGCCTTGAACCATTGCCATCACCGGCCCAGAAAAGGGAACTCCCATGATCTCGAACTCCCGCGGTGCCCTGCGTGAAGTGCTCAGCCTGCTCAAGCCGTTCCGGCTGATTGTCGTGGCGTCGATCCTGCTCGGCATGTTGGGCGGACTGAGCATCACCGCCCTGCTGGCAACCATCAACGACGCCTTGAACGCCGATGCCGGGCCGACGCCCCAGGTGCTGGCAACCTTCGCCGGCCTGTGCGTGGCGGCGCTGCTGACGTCGATTCTGTCGGACATCGGCACCAACCACGTCGGCCAGAACATCATCGCCAGCCTGCGCAAATCCCTCGGCCAGAAAGTCCTGCTGGCGCCCATCGAGCAGATCGAGCGTTTTCGCAGTCATCGGCTCATCCCGATACTCACCCACGACGTCAACATGGTCAGCAACTTCGCGTTTTCCTTTGCGCCACTGGCCATCGCCTTCACCGTCACCCTTGGTTGCCTGGGCTACCTGGCCTACCTGTCATTGCCGATGTTTGCGCTGTTGCTGGTCGCGCTGGTGATCGGCACTGTCATCCAATACGTGGCGCGGGCCCGTGGCATCCGGGGGTTCGAAGCGGCCCGCGAGGCCGAAGACGCCTTGCAAAAGCACTACAGCGCAATCGCCGCCGGCGCCAAGGAACTGCGCATCCATCGCCCACGCCGCCAGCGCATGTTCAGCCAGCGTATCGAAGCCACCGCCGATCAGATCTGCGACACCAACATCCGCTCGGTCAACACCTTCGTGATCGCCAAGACCTTCGGCTCGATGCTGTTTTTCGTGGTCATCGGCTTGGTCCTGGCCTTGCAATCGCTGTGGTTGGGCACCGACAAAGCGGTGCTCAGCGGCTTCGTGCTGGTGTTGTTGTACATGAAGGGGCCGCTGGAATACCTGGTGATGACCCTGCCGGTGATCAGCCGCGCCAACATTGCCTTCAAGCGCATCGCCGAGCTGGCCAAGCAATTTTCTTCGCCGGAGCCGCACCTGCTGCTCAACGACAAGAGCGTCCCAAAGCCTGCGCTCCGGCAGCTGGAGTTGCGTGACGTGCATTACGCCTTCCCAGCGGTCGATGGCAGCCAGGCCTTCGCCCTCGGACCGGTCAACTTGTCCATCGCCCAGGGCGAGATTGTGTTCATAGTCGGCGAGAACGGTGGTGGCAAGACCACGCTGATCAAATTGCTGCTGGGGCTTTATTCGCCCCAGGGCGGCGAGATTCTCCTGGACGGCAAGCCGGTACTGGCTGCCGGCCGCGACGATTACCGTCAATTGTTCACGACGATTTTTGCCGACTACTACCTGTTCGATGAACTGGTACAAGGCGATCAACAGGTGCCTGAAGACGCCAACCGCTACCTGCAACGCCTGGAAATCGCCCATAAGGTCAGCATTCACGACGGTGTGTTCAGCACCACTGATCTTTCCACCGGACAGCGCAAGCGCCTGGCCCTGCTCAACGCCTGGCTGGAAGAGCGCCCGGTATTGGTCTTCGACGAATGGGCCGCCGACCAGGACCCGGTGTTCCGGCGGGTTTTCTACACCGAGCTGCTGCCGGAGCTGAAGGCCCTGGGCAAAACCATCATCGTCATTTCCCACGATGACCGTTACTTCGACATCGCCGACCAACTGGTCCGGATGCAGGCCGGCCAGGTCATCAGTGAAAAGACCCCGGCAGCCTTCGCCTGAACCTGCCGACGCAATGTTTGTTGACCGCGAGAACACCATGAACGAACTGCTAGACGATGATCTGCTGGCACTGCTGCTCGACGAGGCCGCTGACGACATTCACGCCCGGTCCAACCGCCTAAGGCTGGACCGCGCGCCCTTGTCTTTCGCCCAGCAACGCTTGTGGCTGGAGCAACAGCGGGATCCGCACCGATCTGCCTACAACCTGCCACGTGCCCTGCGCCTGACCGGCGAAATGAATGCCGACGCCCTGGAACAGGCATTGAATCGCGTCATCGACCGGCACGACATCCTGCGCACCGCATTCACTGAAATCGACGGTGCCGCCACCCAGCTAATCGAGCGTAACGCCCGTCTGCCCCTGCACCGGGAGGACCTCGCCGCGCTCGGTCAGCCGGCACGGGACCAGGCGCTTTCACAGCGCATCGAACAACACGCCCGGCAACCGTTCGATCTGACCCAGGCGCCACTGATGCGGGCAACGTTGCTCAGGCTGGGCAGTGATGAGCATGTGTTGTTGCTCAACATGCACCACATCGTTTCCGATGCCTGGTCCAACACGATCCTGATGCAGGACATGACCCAGGCCTATGCCCAGGCCTTGCGGGGCGATCCGTCACCGCTGCCGTCGTTGCCCCTGCAATATGCCGACTACGCGACCTGGCAGCGCGGCGACTATGTGCAGAGCCCGGCCTGCCAGCGCAGTGGCGCCTATTGGAGCGACTACCTCGGCCATGACTTGCCGGCATTGGAACTGCCTCATGACGTTGCGCGCACCGCGAACCAGAAACACATGGCCGGACGCGTGCAGGCGTCTCTCACCCCGGCAATGGCCCAGGCCTTGGATACGTTCTGTCAGCGGGAGGGGCTTACGCCTTTTGTCGTGGCGCTGGCGGCCTGGCAATTGTTATTGGCTCGGTACAGCAACCAGAACGATTTCACCGTCGGCGTCCCCAACGCCAACCGCAACAGCCACGAGAGCCAGGAACTGGTGGGTTTTTTCGTCAGCAGCCAGGTGTATCGGGCGCGGATCGACTCGACCCGCGGCGCGCGGGATTTCCTTGGGGACCTGCGCGCCCAGTCGCTCGCCGCGCTGGAACATGCCGACTATCCGCTGGAGCTGGCCCTGGATCAGTTGCAACGTCCCGGTGCACAGGACGCCGGTGCGCTGTTCCAGGTCTTGTTCAACTGGCGCACGGGATCGTCCTCATCGTCGGCGCCAGGCTTGGGTCAACTGACGCTGGAGTTTTTGAATACCGGTGACAACCAGGCCAAGTTCGACCTGTCGCTGGACGTCGACTATTCCCAGCAACAGGTGCTGGCAACGTTCGAATACAGCCGAGACCTGTACCGCGCAGAAACCATCGAGCGCATGGCCGAGCACTGGCAGAACCTGTTGCGAGGCCTGATCGAGACGCCCGGATGCGCCCTTGGCGAACTGCAATTGCTGAGCGCCGACGAACACCGAAAAACCCTGGCCGACTGGAACCGCCAGCCGAGCCAACTGCGCAGCGAACAGTGCCTGCACCGGTTGATCGAAACCCATGCCGCCAGCACAGGCGAGGCCATCGCGCTAACCTTTGAACAGCAGCACATCAGCTACGCCGAGCTCAACCGACAGGCCAACCGATTGGCCCATCGGCTGATCGAACAAGGCGTTGGGCCGGACGTGCTGGTCGGCATTGCCGTCGAGCGAACGCCGCAGATGATCATTGGCCTGCTGGCGATTCTCAAGGCCGGTGGCGCGTACGTGCCGCTGGACCCGGCGTACCCGGCCGACCGCCTGGCCTACATGATCCAGGACAGTGGCGTCACGCTGGTCCTGACCCAGGCCCACTTGCGCGATTCGCTGGCGCTGCCCGCTGGCGTGACGTGCCTGCTGCTGGATCCGCTCGATACCGACAATGCCTATCCCGCACACAATCCGGATGTGCCGATGGATCCGGATAACCTCGCGTACGTCATCTACACCTCGGGCTCGACTGGCAAGCCCAAGGGCGCATTGCTCGCGCACCACAACGTCAGCCGACTGTTCCAGGCCACCGAGCACTGGTTCAATTTCGATCACCGGGACGTGTGGTGCCTGTTTCATTCCTACGCCTTCGACTTTTCCGTGTGGGAGATTTTCGGCGCCCTGCTGCACGGTGGACGGCTGGTCATCGTGCCCCACGCCGTGAGCCGTTCGCCGGAAGATTTTTATGCCCTGCTCTGCCAGGAAAACGTCACGGTGCTCAACCAGACGCCCTCGGCCTTCAGGTCGCTGTTGCAGGTCGCCTGCGCGCCTCGGCAGCCTCTCGTCCAGCGGCTGCGGCAGGTGATCTTCGGCGGCGAAGCAATCGATGTGCAGAGCCTGCGCCCCTGGTTCGAACGTTTCGGCGACCAGGGGCCACGGTTGATCAATATGTATGGCATCACCGAAACCACGGTGCATGTCACCTGGCGTCCGCTGTCGATGAGTGATTTGAACAGCGAGGCCGCCAGCCCTATCGGCGAACCCATCGTCGACCTGTCCTGGTATCTGCTCGATGCGCATCTGAACCCGGTCCCCAAGGGCTGCACCGGCGAGTTGTATGTCGGCCGAGCCGGCCTGGCCCGTGGTTATCATCAGCGCGCCGACCTCACCGCCAGCCGCTTCATCCCCGATCCGTTCGACCCGCTGCCGGGTGGCCGGCTGTATCGCACCGGGGACCTGGCGCGCTACCGCAGCGACGGCAGCATCGAATACATCGAGCGCCTGGACCATCAAGTCAAGATCCGCGGCTTTCGCATCGAACTGGGGGAAATCCAGGCACGCCTGCAAACCTTGCCAGCGGTTCAGGATTGCGTGGTGCTGACCCATGAAGGCCCGGCCGGCTTGCAACTGATCGCCTACGTGATCGCAGCGCAACCGTCCACCGCCGATCTGCGCGATGAACTGTTAGTCGCGCTCAAGGCGCAGTTGCCGGACTACATGGTGCCCAGCCACCTGCTGTTCATCGATCGCTTGCCACTCAACGCCAATGGCAAGCTCGACCGCAAGGCCTTGCCGGAACCTGAAGCCCATCTTTGGCGTTCGCATTACCTGGCGCCGCGCACTCAGTTGGAAGAAGCCCTGGCGCAGCTCTGGCAACAATCCCTCAAGGTCGAGCGCATAGGCATCGACGACAGTTTCTTTGAGCTTGGCGGGCATTCGATCCTGGCAATCGAACTGATCGCCAACCTCAAGGCACAGCTGAATATCACGGTGCGCCTGCAAGAACTGCTGGCCAACCCGACCGTCGCCGAACTGGCGCTGTTCATCTCGCAGAAACACCGTGAACAGACCCAATGCCTGGTCGCCTTGAACAACGCCTCCGCCAGCGCCCCGCAGCTGTTTTGCCTGCACCCCAGCGGGGGCATCGTGTTCTGCTACCAGCCATTGGCGCGCAAACTGCAAAACCGCGCGCGCACCTTCGGCGTCATGCACCGCGGCTTCAGCGAACCCCATGCAGGCCCCGAGGCGTGGCACGAAATGATCGCCGACTACAGCCGGGAAATCCTCGCGGCCCAACCACAAGGCCCGTATTACTTGATGGGCTGGTCCTTGGGTGGAGCGATTGCGCTGGACATCGCGGCGACGCTGGAAGGCCAGGGTCACACGGTGGGTTTCCTGGGGCTGGTGGACAGCACGATTCCGGAACAGCTGTATCCCGCGACGTTGCCACGTCATCGGGAATGGCTTGCGCAGGAAAAAACCGACCCGGCTTCGCAGGATCTGCATGAGGCCGTTGAGTATTTCGACCTGCTGTTTCCTGCTCTTACGGAACGTACCGCGACCTATCGACGGGAACACCCTGACAGCTCGGTCAAGGCCTTCCATGAGTGGGCCGCCGGCCAGATCGAACCTGAGCGAGGCGACTTGTTGTCAATCGTGCAGAGCGTCAAGGACGAGGTCATGAACGCCCAGGCGTTCTCGGTGCATGATCGGTTGCTGGAGGCCTTCGGGGGGTTCACTTTCAAGCCGTTACGGGTAAGGCCGAGCTGCTGGTGGACCCAGGCGGAGAAGACGCCGGAGGAACTGGCGTTTTGCGAGGCGTTGGTCAGGGAACATAGCTTGACTGGCGAGTTGCAGTGTTCGGTGCATTCGCCGTTGCGCCATCGGGGGATGATCTTTGATGAGGGGTTGCTGGATTCGTTGGTTGAAATGTTTTTGGCCGGCACGGCACAACAGCCATAGCACCGCAAAGAAGAACAGCAATAACCCGTGGCGAGGGAGCTTGCTCCCGCTGGGGTGCGCAGCAGCCCTTTTTGTGAGCGCTTCGCACTCAAGCGGGAGCAAGCTCCCTCGCCACGGGGTTTGTGTGCGCTCGGATATTTGGCGGTGAACCCCATAAAAAAACCGACCCGCACATGGCGGGTCGGTTTTTTTGTGCTCGCGATGATCAGAACTGCGGCGTGTACTTCACGGTGAACATCAAGTTACGCGGGTCACCAAAGTTATTGTTGCCGTTGAGCTGGTTGTAAGCCGGCGTGATGTAGGTCTTGTCGAACAGGTTGTTGGCATTGACCGCCAGATCGATTTCCGACGTCAGTTTGTAGCCGACACGGGCGTTCCATACGGTGTAACCCGGGACCTCATAGTCCGCTTGATAACCCAATGTGTGACTTTGGGCGGTAAAGCCAAGACCGGTGCTGACACGATTCCAGTCCCCAGTGAACTGGTAGTTGCCCCACACGCGCAGCATGTGTTTCGGCGTCCAACTGCTGAACACTTTGCCTTCATCCGCGCCATTCAGACTCTTGGTGGTGTTGTAGGTGTAGCCCGCGAACAGCTGCAGATTGTCGACCACTTCACCGCTGATTTCGGCCTCGAAGCCCTGGCTGCGCACCTTGCCCGAGGCTGTCGAGCAACCGAAGCCACCACACCCCGAACCGCCGTCATTGAGGGCACGGTTTTCATGGTCGTAGCGGAAGATAGCCAGGGAAGTATTGACCCGACCGTCCATCAACTCACCTTTAAGACCCACTTCGTAATTGGTGCCGACGACGGGCTTAAGCACGGAACCGCTGGCATCAACGTTAGTCTGCGGCTGGAACACATCGGTATAACTGGCGTAAACCGCCCACTCGCGGCTCAAGTCATAGACGATACCGGCATAGGGCGTGACCACGCCGGTTTCGGTTGAGTAGCTTGGCGTGTTGCGTGTAATTCCGGCTGCGACTTCATTTTTCGACTTGTAGCTGAAGTCGTACCAGCTGACCCGGGAACCCAGGATCAGCGTCAGGTCATCCACCGGCTTGACGCGCCAGGTTCCGTACAGACCTTTCTGACGCACGTCGTACTTGCTGAGGACGCCCAGGCCACCCGCGGCGATCAAACTGTCGTAGCTGATGTCCGGGCGGTCATTGTCAATATCGAAGATCGAGTCGCTGGTGCTGTTGAAGGTACGGGCATATTTATCATCCGTCTCCAACTGTGAGAAGTTGCCACCCAGCATGACCTCCTGCTCCATCGACAAGGCTTCGAACTTGCCGGTCAGGTTCATGTCGAGACCGGCCTTCGTGGACTGGAAGTCGGTCAGGAAGTCGGCATATTGCACGCCGCTGCCATCAGGCAAAAGACCACCACCTCTCTGCACGCGCTGGTTCTTCGCCTGGTTATCTTCGCTCATATACACGCCACCCACCTTGAACGCCCAATCCTCGTTGAAGTGGTGCTCCAGGTCGGCGTAGTAGGTGGTGACGTCGATTTCCGAGCGGTTCCAGCGCGCGCCGGTGTAGGTGGAGCGCGACACGTCCGGCATCGAGCCGTCGGCGTAGCGTGGCAGGCCGCGGATGTTGCCGCGCGATTCACCGTTGGATTGGCTGACCGCGAAACCCAGGGTGGTGTCTTCGCTCAGGTCGATGTCCAGCGCGCCGTACAGCGAGTGGGTCTTGCTCCACGCATGGTCGACGAATGAATTGCTCTGGTCTTCGTCGGCGACGAAGCGCCCGCGAATGTTGCCGGCCTCGTTCAGCGGGCCGCCAGCGTCCAGTTGCAGGCCGTAGTGATCCCACGAGCCGGCCTTGCCGGTCAGGGTCACGGTCGGGGCGCTCTGGCCGCGCTTGCGCACCAAGTTGACGGCACCACCTGGGCTGCCGGTGCCTTGCAGCAGGCCCGAGGCGCCACGGAGGATTTCCAGGCGGTCGAAGAAGATCAAGTCCTGGGTCGCCCAGTTGCCCAGGGAGTAGGTGTTGCGCGGGATCGGCACACCGTCGTACTGCCAGTCGTCGATCTGGAAGCCGCGCGACGACAGGATCATGCCCTGGCCGACGCCCTGCAGGCCGACGATGCCGGTGGTCTGGTTGACGGCGTCCTTGAGGTTGACCAGGTTCTGGTCATCCATCTGCTTGCGCGTCATCACGGTGATCGACTGTGGAATTTCCTTGAGGGTGTGGGTGCCCTTGCCGATGGTCACGGCATTGCTGGTGTAGGACTGGCTGCCTTCGGTCGTCGCCTCCAGTTCCGCTGCTTTTACCGTGGTCGCGCCCAGTTCCAGGGCTCCGGCGGCGGTGCCCTTTGTCAGCATCAACGTGTTGCCCTCGAAACTGTGGCGCACGCCGGTGCCCTTGAGCAATTCGGCGATGGCCGCCTGCGGGCTCATCCTGCCGCTGACGCGGTTGCTCTTCAGGCCAGCCAGTTCGTCGGCGTTATAGATCACTTGTTGGTTGGTCTGCTTGCCGAACGCTTGCAGCGCCTGCGGCAGCGGTTGTGCCGGGATGTCGAGGCTGACGTCTTCAGCCATCACCTGGGCGCTAAACGGCAGAACGCAGACCAGACCCAGGCCCGTCAACATCCGGCGCGAACGCAGGCCGCGGGACATGACAAGTGCCTTGAACAACGGTTTCAACTCATGAATTGCCGACATCGCGCTCTCTATTATTGGTAAAGGTGGAAAGTCCATGGGGCCAAAGGGCCGGCCGCTCGCCAGCACGGGTGAACCCGCACCGTCGATTGCCTGGGGCAATGCATCAGTGCGTGGCCGACCGGCCCCTCCCCGGGCACGGTCGTCCGGCTGGACGACGGCTAAATTTTTTCCTGGACACAACCGGCGCCTGGGCTGCCCTGCCCGAGCCGATTTGTCCGCATACATTAGTAAGACGCAGCACTTGGGAAAAACCGGAATGAGTTTATTTATCATTCGCGCAAAAGCTTAAAAAAAAGCCGACGCTTGCGGGCGTCGGCCTGTTGTTGGATTAGATGTTGGGTGAAATGTTGGCTGGGACGTCAGCTACCCTGCGCAGCCTTGGCGGCTTGCAGTTGCCGAGCCTGCTCGGTCAGGCGGGCCTTTTCCTCGGGGCTCATCGCGTCCATGCGCAGGCGCACCTGGGCGATTTTTTCCAGCTGTCCCGGAGCGCTCTCCTCCGCCCGCAACGCCGTGGCGAGCGACGCCACGGTCGGATGATCGAAGACCAGTCCCGGATGAATGTCGCACTGCAACAACTTGCGAATGCCGGCCACCAACTTGATCACCAGCAACGAATGCCCGCCGGCAGCGAAGAAGTCCCGGTCGATGCCCAGCCGTTCAAGCCCCAGCAACTGCGCCATGCGCGCGCAAAGCAATTGCTCCAGCGCATCACGTGGCGCGGCGTCTTCGTCGTTGCTCGGCGCGATCATCAGTTGCTGCAACGCCTTGCGGTCGATCTTGCCGTTGGCCAGGCGCGGGAAACGTTCGATCAATTGCAGATGCTGCGGCACCATCACGCCGGGCAGTCGGGCGATCAGTTCGGCACGCGCGGCGTCCAGCACGCCCGAAGACTGCCCTTGCCGGGCCACGACGAACGCCAACAATCCCTGCTCGGCCGACGCGGCCGGCAGCACCAGCGCTTCGGCCACTTGTGGCACGCGCAGCAGTTCGGCCTCGATTTCCGCCAGTTCGATACGGAACCCGCGCACCTTGACCTGCTGATCACGGCGACCGTGCAACTGGACAGCGCCGTCGGCGCGATAACGCGCCAGATCGCCCGTGCGGTAAAGACGCTGCGCCGGGTCGAACGGACTCTGGATAAAGGCCTGCCCGTGCGCCTCGGCATTCAGGTAGCCCCGGCACAATTGCGCGCCGCCCAGGTACAACTCGCCCAACATGCCCACCGGCGCCAGGCGCCGATCAGCGTCGAGGATGTAAACCTGATTGTTGCCCAGCACTTGGGTCAGCGCCGAACAATCATCGGCAGCGCCGTCCAGTGACAACGGATGAATCATCACCCCGACCGTGGCTTCGGTCGGACCATAGTGGTTAAACACCCGGCAATCGCTGCGCAAACGCTTGATGCGCTCGACCAACGTCGGCGCAATCGGCTCGCCGCCGAGCACCAGCGTGCGTGGCAGTGTGGCGTGCTCACTGTCGAGCAGCGCCGCGAGGTGCGACGGGACGATTTTCAGGCAGTCGATCTGTTGCTGTTGCATGAATCTGCCAAACAACTCGCCGTCCTGCATCTGCTCATCAGTGGCGACATGCAGGGTCGTGCCGTTGAACAACGCACCGAACAGCGCCGTGTTGCCCAGATCCGCCGCCACGGTGGAACTGAACGCGACGTTGCGGCACAGCCCAAACCCCAACGCCTGGCTGGCCTGGGCGGTGTAGTTGAGCAACTGCCGATGTTCGATCACTACGCCTTTGGGCACGCCGGTGGAGCCGGAGGTAAACAGCACGTAGGCGATGTCGTTGCCCTTGGTCATGAGCGCCGGCAACGGCGCGCTCGACAAGTCGAGCCCGGCCACCGTCAGCGCGTTGTATGGCTGATCCTGCCAGTCAGGCACATGCGTCGCATCAGTCAGCACCACAGCGGCGCCGGCCTGTTCCAGCATCAACGCCTGACGGGCCTGGGGCCACTGGATGTCCAGTGGCAGATACGCCGCCCCGATGCGCCAGCTCGCCAGCATTGCAATCACCAGGTCCACCGAGCGCGGCAAGGCCAGCGCGACAATCGAACCCTCGCCCAAGCCTTGGTTCACCAGGCCTTGGGCGATGCGCTCGACTTGGCTATGCAACTGCCCGTAGCCGAGGGATTGATAGGCGTCGGTCAGGGCAATCGCTTCCGGCGCTTCAAGCGCCAGATCCGCGATACGCTGCGGCAGGTAGCGCTGATCGACCAGCGCCCGCATCGTCGGGTTGATTGCCCGTAAGCGCTGTTCCTCTTCAGGACCGAGCAAGTTGAGCTGCGCCAGCGGTGTTTGCGCAGCCGCGAGGATCGAAGCCAACAGCACATCGAATTGTTCCAGCACGGTGGTGGCCGCCGCCGACGAATAACGCGAGGCAGCGTAATGCAGGTTCACCGAATCAAGCTGCTGGGCGTCGTTCAATTGAACGTGCAGCAGCACCTCGAATCCGTCGGCCCGCGCGGGTAAAGATTCAGCCGCCGCCCAGGCCAAACCGCCGCTGCTGCTGGTAATCGGCGCCCGGCCTACCGTGCAGCCATAGGCCGGAAACGCCGCGTCTGGCGCCAGCTCCGGCGCCCAGTATTCCTGCCAGGTGCGATGTGCTTCGAGGCGTGCCGCCAGCTCCACCAGCCACTCGCTGAACGGCGCGGTGGCCGGCAGCGGAACGCAAAGCGGCAGGTTTTTTTCGAACACGCCAATGCCATTGGCGAAGTACTCGTAGTCGCCTCGGCTGTCGTGGCGCACGCCGACCAGCGCTTGTTCGAGGCCGCTCAGGCGCCCCAGCAATACCCACCAGGCGCCTTGCAGCAACGTCGCCAGCGGTTGGCCGAGTTGGTCGGCCAAGCGTTGCAAGGCGTCGCGCCGGGCCGGTTCCAAGCTCAGCGATACCTGCGCACCAGCTGTCCCGCTGCCGGTGCTGCGTGCGGCCAGCCACGGCGTGTCGATATCCGTCTGCACGCCTTGCAGGTGTTGCTGCCAATAAGTCCGCGCCGTGGCGGCATCTTCATCGAGCACCACTTCGCTGCGCCATTCCAGATACTGGGCGAACTCGCCCGACGCTTCGTCTTCCGACGCCTGGCCCGCGTACGCTTGCCGTACCTGTTCCAGCAACAGGTTCATCGATTGGGCATCGGCACTGTAGCGAGCGATGCCCAGCAGCAATTGCCATTGCCGTGGCGCCAGGCGATACAGCACGGCCTGGACACTTGCCGATTCGCCCAGCACAAAAGCGCGACCGAGCATTTCGTCGATCTGCGCCCGGACTTCATCGGCGCGCTGCTCGCTGGCCTGTACCGTCAGCGGAAAGCGCCCGGCATCGGCGGCGGCTTGACGCAGTCCGTGGAAACCGCCGACCTTGGCCAGGCGCGCCAGCACCATGGGTTGCTGCGCCACCACCGTATCGAAAGCGACCTGCAATCGCTGCGAATCGAGATCGCCGTCAATGACCACGCTGAGCCAGCGCAAGGCCTCGCCGCAGGTCACCGTGCCCGTCAGCCATTCAACTTCCCGTTGTTGCTCGGGCGTCAGGGCGAAGCCCGGATCCTGCGCGTCCATCATCACCTCGTTCATGCTCCGGTTTCCTCGGTATTGAATGCGCCCCGCGGGGTTTGCCCAAAGGCAGGTCGTTGCAGGCTGGCATGGTCATACATGTCGCCCATGGCGACGACGATCTTGCGCGGCCCCTCGAACGGGTCGCGGGCGTGGGCCACGAGCATGTTGTCCAGCAGGATCACATCGCCCTTCTGCCAGTCGAAACGCACCGCGCAGGCTTCGTACAACTCGCCGATACGCGCCATCACCTCATCTTCAATCGGTGTGCCGTCGCCGTAATACACGTGACGAGGCATGCGCTCCAGGCCGTACATCGACAACAGGTCCTGGCGCACGTCCGGCTCCAGCCAATAGATGTGGTGCAGCTGCACCTGGTTGAAGAACGATTTCTCCCCGGTGATCGGGTGCGTGATGATCGCCGGCCCCGGCGTGCGGGTTTGCAGTTCATCGTTATCGAGCCAGCGCCATTGAATGCCTCCGGCCCGGCAGCGCGCCTCCACTTCAGAACGATCCTCGGTCTTGAAGAAGTGCTGCCACGACACGTCGAGCTTGTCGGTGAAGGTGCGCACGTACAGCAGCCCCTTGTCCTCAAACTTTTCGCGAAGGTCCGCCGGCAGCTTTTCATACATCAAGCGGCAGTCCACCACTGGCGTCGCACCGCCTACGGGCGCGGCTTGCTCGCAATAGAACATCTGCTTGCGCGGCCAGCGGTCCTGGTGGGAGCTCTCGTTGTGGAACAGGATCATCTTGCGTTCCGGGTACGGCGTGGAACGGTAGGTGTTCTTGCCCCCTTCCTTCTTGGGAAGATCGCCGTACTGGCCGTACAGTCCCGGTTGTATCGCTTCGGCGAAGGCTTCAAAGCCCTGGATGCCGTCCAGCGCGAAACCGCGGAACAGGATGCCGGCGTGTTCGGCCAACTTCTGCTCGATCAATGGCCGGTTCTGCTGGATCCACTCGATGACGTCCAAGTGTGGCTCGCCGGGCTCCAGCATCAGCGGGAAGCGCTGTGGCGCGGCCACCAGCGATTCGCGCACCAACGCCGGTCGAGGCCGGGCAGCCGGAGTCGCCGCGCGCTTGAGAAACTTGCCCAGTTTGTCGGCCTTGGGCCCCGGGACGTTGGCAGGCGTGGCGGCTGTCGCCACGTTGTCGACTGGCATGCTGATAGCTCCCAATTGAATGTCCTGATCAGCGACGATCTGTTCCAACAGGGCCGTCCAGGCCTGGATCAGGTACTGGATGCGCTCATGTCCGAACAAGCCTGTGGCGAATTGCCAATTACCGCGCAATTGCCCTTCTTCTTCGTCAACGAACAACGCCATGTCGAATTTAGAATGGGTCTGCAGTGCCGGCAGGAACTCGACGCTCAAGCCGGCCATGGCGCGGCTGCGCACTGGCACGTTGTTCATCACGAACAACACCTGCAGCAGCGGGCTCATGCCCTTGTGCCGCGGGACGCCCGAGGCCTCGACGATCTGGTCGAACGGCAGGTCCTGATGCTCCAGCGCGCCGAGCAGGTGGTCCTGGGTCTGCGCGAGGAATCGGCCGAAAGTGGCGTCGGCGACGAAGCGCGAACGCAGCGGCAGGACGTTGACGAAGAAACCGATCAGGCGTTCCAGCTCAGGCTGTTCGCGCCCGGCCACGTCGGCGCCGACCACCAGATCCTGCGCTGCGCAGAGACGATGCAACAACACCTGGAACGACGCCAGCAACGTGCTGTACAGCGTGACACCGGCCGCGCTGGATACTCGCCGCAACGCGGCGCTGAGCCCGGCCGAAAGCTCGAACTGCAACGCATCGCCTGCATAGGACGCCGTTGGGCCGCGAGGATTGTCCAGCGGCAGGTCGAGACGGCCGTTGTAGCCGTCGAGCCGGTCTTTCCAGTAATCGGCCTGGCGCGCCAGCACGCCTTGTTCCTCCAGCGCTTGTTGCCACAAAGCGAAGTCATGGTATTGGACCGCCAACGGCGCCAGCGGCATCGATTCGTTGCGCGACGACGCCTCGTAGACCTGCACCAGCTCATTGATCAACAACCCCATCGACCAGCCGTCGGAGATGATGTGGTGCATGGCGTACAACAACACATGCTCGGTCGGGCCCAGGCGCAGGATCCGTCCGCGCAGCAGCGGTGCCTGTTCCAGATCGATAGGTGTGCGAGCGTTGTCCAGCGTCGCCTGGGCGACGTGTTCCTGCTGGGCACCGGGCGAGAGGTCGGACAGATCGATCAGCGGGAAATCCAACTGAACCTCGTCGGCAATCAGCGCCACCGGGTCGCCTTCGTCGTCCTGGACGTAGGCGGTGCGCAGCACGGCGTGACGGCGCGTCACTTCGGCGAAGCTGCTCATCAGCCGCTCGACCGACAACTCGCCGCACAGGCGCAGCGCCATGGGCATGCCATACGCCGATGTGCCGCCGGCCAACTGCTCGGCGATCCACAACCGCCGTTGCACCAGCGACAGCGGCGCCGATTGCCGTGGGCCATGGGCCTTGAGCCGGACCTGGCTGGAGTCGCCCGCCCGCACCGTACCCTCGTCGCCAGCGCTCATCACTGCCGCCAACGCCTTGAGTTGCGGATGATCGAACAGGTCGCGCAGGCTCAGTGGATAAGTCGTCAGCGTGCGTAACCGGGAGATGGCCTGGGTCGCCAGCAACGAATGACCGCCGCGCTCGAAGAAATGATCGTTGCGTCCAACCCGCTCCACTTCCAGCACCGCTTGCCAGATATCGGCGATACGTTGCTCGAGTTCGCTGGCCGGTGCCGCGTAATCGCTTTGCGACAACCCGCTCTCGATGCCCGGCAACGCCTTGCTATCGAGCTTGCCGTTGGGGGTCAGCGGCAGTTGGTCGAGGAACAGCCAGTGCGCCGGGATCATGTAAACAGGCAGATGTTGCTTGAGGATTTCGCGCAGCGTGTCAGCGCTTCGTTCCAGCGCTGGAGCCACCACGTAGGCCACCAGCTGTTGACCGCCCGCGCCCTCCTGAGCAAGCACCGCCGCTTCACGCACCGCCGGTTGTTGCAGCAGCCGCGCTTCGATTTCACCCAGCTCGATGCGGAAACCACGGATCT